>CAYYCN010000033.1:0-26990 GCA_964470355.1 uncultured Sphaerotilus sp. | reverse complement strand
CCACCTTGACATGGTGGGGGTCGTTGGTTCGAATCCAATTGTGCCTACCAGTTTAGGCTCCGCAAGGGGCCACAAAAAGCCGAAAGCCCCAAGTAAATCAATGACTTGGGGCTTTTTGTTTGTCCGTATGGGGCCAGATGGGGTCGTTTGAATCTGCTTCCACCCGCGTCGAGTTCAGATAAGAGGCCGCGAGGGGTCTCGTGGCTTTCAGGGGATGAACGCAGGAGATGTGGCGCGGGCTGCCGCACAGGGCGAGGAGTTTCACGGTGGGCATCTCGGCGTCCGGTCAGGGTTGATCGGCGTTGAGGGCCACGAAGTCTCCTGCGAGCCGGCCGACGATCTCGCCATTGGACTCCAGAACGGAAGTCACCTCCGCCCGCGCCTTGCCCTTGCGGGACAGCATCCGCGTGAAGGCGGTCCACTGCTCCGGCGAAGTCAGTGTGGAGCGGGCGGTGAAGTCGCCATGGATCGGGAGTTTGTATTCCATCGTGTTGCGCTGGATGACCAGCCGGGCCGAAAGCCTCTCTGCGCGCAGCCGCAGGTGCAGCAGCGACCACGCCGCCAGGATGGCCACGGCCGAAGCGCTGCCGCCGAAGACGGTGTCAAAGTGGTTGATGTTGGGTGCCAGCGGTGCGTGTAGCGTTACCGACTCCGGGTCGGCCGACACCACGGACACTCCCATCGCGTGCGACAAGGGGATGTGCCCGTGGAGGTACTGTTCCAGTTCAAGAAGGTTCATGGGACGAGGCGCCGGGGCGCTGGAGGTGGTGCCTGGTGCCGCTGGGCCGCTCGATGTCCTGGATCTCGGCGCAGAGCTGACGGTCTGGGATCTGCAGGGACCGCGTCTGTTCCACCAGAACCTGCACCACGAGTCGCGACAGCCGACGTTTTGTCTGATCGTCGCGGCCTGGGAGGTGGGCAAGGCCGGCATGGACGAAGGCGCGGTTGGGGACGGTGCCCACGGCGTAGGTTGGCGACATCAAAGTGATTTCTGAGGGGGCGTTTGACGGGCTGGACTTCCGCACGTGAACCGCCATGTCGGGGTCCTGCGGCTCGTCACGCCTTGGGTGGGGTTGTGGATGACAGCGTGATCCGCAGCCCCGGATCCGCTCGGCTCGCTTGCAGCGTCCATCCGTGGGCCCTTGCAATTTCCTCGCAAATGCTCAGGCCCAGGCCTGCGCCGACATCCCGGCGGTGGGCCCCTCGCCAGAATCGGTTGAAGATCAACGGCAACTGCTCGTGGTCGACGCCCGGACCCCAGTCACGGACCGACAACGTTGCAGTGTCAACTTCAACCCTGACCGGCGTGCCCGGCGGCGTGTGCTGAATGGCGTTTTCCAGCAGGTTCTTCAATAGGGTGAACAACGCGCCTCGATCGGCTTCCCAGTGCACGACCGCCGCCTTTCTGGGGAGCTCCAGACGCACGTCCGCGGTGTTGGCCATGCGTTGCAGGTAGGCGGCAGCCTCCTGCGCCACATCGTGAACATCCACCATGGCGAGCCGGTAGTTCTGCGCTTCGCTGGCCTCCGCCAAGTGAAGCAATTGCTGCACTTGGCGAGTCATGTGCTCGACGTCCTGCAACAGCGCCTGCCGATCGGGAGTGGGGGCGCCGAGTTCGACCTGGGCGCGGATGAGGGCCAGCGGGGTCTTGAGTTCGTGGGCAGCCATGGCGAGGAATTCCCGCTGAACCCGGTAGCCCTGCTCCAGGCGCTCCAGCACCTGATTGAAGCTGTCCACCAGCGGTGCGATCTCGGCGGGCACCCCCTTCGTCTGAAGGCGACCCTGGAGCGCACGTGGAGAGATGGCCGCAGCGGAGTCTGAAATCGCCCGCAGCGGTTTGAGCGTGTACCTCAGGGTGATGTAGACGCACGGGCCGAACACGAAGAGCAGAACCAGGCTGAACAAGGTGATGCCGGCCCCCGTGAATGGCAGGGCGAACGCCTGATACATGAGGTGCATGAACCGTCGGCTCACCGCCAGTTGCACGAACCAGACCTTTCCATGGCGCTCGACAGCTTCGGTGGCGCCACGCATGGCCATCCCATCGTTCTCGAACTCGAAACGCCCACGCACCAAAGCCCCGGCAGGTCCCCCTTCGGGCCAGAAGACCCCGTCGGGTGCTGACGACAGGGTCACCTTCCCGGAAGCGTCCAGCACGCGGTACCCGGCCTCGTGCTTCAGGCTCTCGAAGATCCATTGGGGGTTGAAATCGTCTTCGAAGTCGAGGGCTCCAGAACGGTCGATGCGATCCCCTCCGATGCCGGTGGGGGCCCCATTGCCGTCAAACCTCAGTTCCCTGGCCAGACCGCGGGTGGCGTCGGCCACGTCGAACCCGGAAAGGACGTCGCCCTGCGAGTAAACGACCATCAGGCCCGTCGCGACGATCATGAGGAGGCTCAGCACCGCGCCGACCACGTAGGCCAGCAGCACCTTGACGCTGAGGCTATTCAGCCAGGCCATTTTCACGAAGCGCATAGCCGAGGCTTCTCACGTTGACGATCCGTTGATTCGACCCCAAGGCGTGAAGCTTGCGGCGCAAGCGGTGAAGCGCCACATCCAGCGCATTCGGGGTGACGGCTTCGCTCAGCCCCCAGGCGGCCGCCTCCAGCGCCGAGCGGCGCACCGTTTCGCCACGCTTTTGCACCAGCACCAGCATGATCTGCATTTCGGACGCCGCCAGTGAGAGGCACTCGCTGCCGCACTGGAGCGTGCCATCGGCAGGCTTGAGCTGCAGGTCGCCGTGCCCGGGTTCAAGTGGCCGGCACTCGGCCGGGCGGCGCAACAGCGCACGCACGCGCGCCACCATCTCGTCCATGGCGAAGGGCTTGGGCAGGTAGTCGTCGGCACCCGCGTTCAGGCCCTCGATGCGGTCGTTCAGGGCGTCGCGGGCCGTCAGGACCAGGCAGGGAAGACCGGATCCGGCGCCGCGCAAGCGCTGCAGCAGGGTCAGTCCGTCGCCATCGGGCAGACACCGATCGAGAATCAGCGCTCCATAAGACACCTGCTGGACGGCGGACCAGGCAGCTTCGATGCGCGGGACGACATCGGCCGCGATGCCGGCCGCCGTCAGCCCGGTGCACATCAGTCGGGCCAGCCGTTCGTGGTCTTCGACCAGCAGGATCCGGTTCATCAGAAGCGGTACATGTAGCCCAGGATCACTCGGTTCGAGTTGGAGCGGTCCACGAGGGGGCTGTCCTGGATGCCCTGGGCAAGGCTGCTCACCGCAACGTCGAGCATCACCGAGTGGTGTTGGTCAAACAGGTACATGGTGCGCAAGCCGACCTCCACATTCACACCCGACCGACCGGAATAGGCCGCGCGCCCGAGGGTCACCTCATCGGCATGCACGCCGTAGTAGTAGTCCACATACTTCTTGTCCAGCCAGTGAGCCGTGGCATGCGGCACAACCATCACCTGATGGCCCAGGCGAAACTTCCTTTCCAGACCCAGGCTGAATCGCTGACCCTTGCTGTGGCCGGAAGCGTCCGCGATCCACTGCGCGCTCACATCGGCCAGATCGTTCTCCCATTCCGCCTTGGCGCCGGCCCAGAACCCGGACTTGCGATCGGCCATGCCAGCCAGGACCGGGGCGTCGCTGGCCTCGTAGCCGCCGAGTTCGAGCTTGCCCACAAGACCGAAGTGGATGCGGTTGGAGTCCCCGAGTTCGAGGCCGGGCAGTTTCACCTCCAGACCCAGACCGCCCACCTTCACGTACTCGTTTTCAAAGCGAATCAGGGGGATCGCCTTGGTCTCGCGGTCCATGCCTTTGTAGGGCTTCTGGGTGTTGACCATGCCGATGCCCAGGCTCCAACGGCTGCCTTCGGGGCCTCCTCCCGGCCCCCCGGCTCCCCCGGGACCGCCTGGACCGGGCGGCTGGGCTGCGGCGTTCGATGCGGCGGCGCACACCACGATGGCCAGCGCGGACAGTCGCCTCGCGCGAGACATCGCTGTGGGACAGACCGAACTAGGGAGATGTGGAGGTGACATGGGATTCCTTGAAGGACGGCTGATCAGACCAGATTATTTCCGGTGGATTCTTACGGCGCACTTTCCGGTGCATCCAACCGCCCCTGATCGTCCGGAACGTGGCTGGCCCGCATGGAGCTGGTGGCGGGCGATGGTGGTCCGGTTTAGCGTCCCGTGGCGCCGCCCAACCACGGCGCCAGGTGCGACCAGACATTCGCCAGAATGCGAGGCTGGGCGGCTGCCGTTGGGTGCAGTCCGTCGGACTGGAACCATTGGCGCGGATCCGGTGCATCGGCAAGCCCGTCCAGCAGGAACGGGACCAGCGCGGTCTTCTCGCTGCGGGCGACGTCCCCGAACACCTGCGCAAAGTCGCGCGTGTAGCGTGCGCCGTAATTGGGCGGCACCTGCATGCCGGCAATCAGCACCTTGGCGCCCCGGGCCTGGGCCAGCCGGATCATGGCCCGCAGGTGCTCCCGTGTGGCGTCCAGGGGCAGGCCTCGCAGGGCATCGTTGGCACCGAGTTCGATCACCACGTGGGTGGGCTGGTGCTTGTCGAGCAGCGCGGGCAGGCGTGCGCGCCCTCCGGACGTGGTTTCGCCACTGATGCTGGCGTTGACGACGCGGGTGTCCGGGGCGCGCTCCAGGAGCCGGGCTTCGAGCAGGGCGACCCAGCCGCGGCCGCGGGGAAGGCCGTACTCCGCGGAAAGGCTGTCGCCCAGTACCAGCAACCGAGGCCCCGATGAGGGCACCGCAGCGTGCACCTGTCCCCACAGCCACGGAGTGAGGCCCAGGGCGATACAGTGGCGGCGCGTCACGCTGACGTGGAAAGGTCGTTTCGACAAGATGGATTCCTTCATTCTGGAAGCCGAACAGGTGTGCAAGCAGGTGCAGGATGCGGCCCAAGGGGTTCTGAGCATTCTGCAGGACGTGAGTTTCCGTGTGACCCGCGGAGAACGGGTGGCCCTGGTCGGTGCTTCGGGGTCGGGCAAGAGCACCTTGCTGTCGTTGTTGGCCGGTCTGGACGTCCCGACCTCGGGCACGGTTCGCCTGTGCGGGCAGGATCTGGGGGGCCTCGACGAGGACGGTCGTGCGGCGCTTCGGGCGCAGCACGTGGGGTTCGTGTTTCAGAGCTTCCAGTTGCTGGGACACCTGACCGCTCTGGAAAACGTGATGCTGCCTCTGGAGCTCAAGGGCGTGGTCGATGCGCGTGAGCGCGCCGAGGCGATGCTGGCGCGTGTCGGGCTGTCGGCGCGGCTGGGGCATCGCCCCCGCCTGCTGTCGGGTGGAGAGCAGCAGCGGGTGGCGCTGGCCCGGGCTTTTGTGGTGCAGCCGGACCTGCTGCTGGCGGATGAGCCGACCGGCAGTCTGGACCACGCCAACGGCGTGGCCGTGATGGACCTGATGTTCGAGCTCAACGCCGAGGCCGGGACGACGTTGGTGCTGGTCACACACGATCCACAGATTGCAGAGCGCTGTGACCGGCAACTGCGGGTCGAGGCGGGTCGCCTGAAGGCCTGAGTGGCGCGCGTTACCATCGAAGGCTATGGCATCCACCACTTTCCTGTTCGGTTTTCACGCCGTCACCGTGAGACTCAAGACGGCGCCGGCTTCGGTCCGCGAGATCCACTACGACGGCACCCGTCGCGACGCGCGCATGCGCCAGTTTCTGGACCGGCTGCGCGGCCTGCAGATCACGTTGGTGGAGAGCGATGACGACCGCCTGGCCCGCCTGTGCGGTCACACCCGGCACCAAGGCGTGGTGGCGCGGGTCGAATCCGTGGCGAAACTGCATTCGCTGGACGATTTCCTCGACGAGGTGTCCGAGGCCCCGCTGCTGCTGGTGCTCGATGGGGTGACCGATCCGCACAATCTGGGGGCCTGCCTGCGTGTGGCCGACGGTTCTGGGGCCCAGGCGGTGATCGCGCCCAAGGACCACGCGGTCGGGCTCAATGCCACGGTGGCCAAGGTGGCCAGCGGTGCAGCAGAGACCGTGCCCTACTTCATGGTCACCAATCTGGCACGGACGCTGGGCGAGCTCAAGGAGCGGTCGATCTGGGTGATCGGCACCAGCGAAGACGCCGAGCGCACCATCTACGACGTGGACCTGACCGGTCCTGTGGCCCTGGTGCTGGGCGCCGAGGGCCCGGGCATGCGCCAGCTCACCCGCAAGACCTGCGACGAGTTGGTGCGCATCCCGATGAAGGGGGCCGTGGAGAGCCTGAACGTGTCGGTGGCATCGGCGGTGTGCCTGTACGAAGCGCTGCGTCAGCGCGAGCGCCCGGCGGCCGCGGCCCCTGCGGGCGATGTCGTCGCGCAGGACTGAGCATGGCGGGCCGGAGGGCCTGCCCCGTGCCGCGCCGGCCAGGGCGACCGGGGCGGGGGGCTCTGTCCCGGGTCACCGGCCCGATCAGGCCTTGTGCATCTTCAATGCCGCAGGGTTGACGATGTTCGTGGCGTTGCCTGCCAGATAGTTGGCCACGTTCTGGAACGCCACGGAGAAGTAGCGTTCGTAGGAATCCAGCTCCACGAAGCCGATGTGCGGGGTGCACACGGCGTTTTCCAGGCGCAGCAGGGGGTGGCCCTGCAGGATGGGTTCGCTCTCGAACACGTCGACGGCGGCCATGCCCGGTCGTCCCCGGTTCAGGCCCGACACCAGGGCGTTTTCGTCGACCAGTTCGGCGCGCGAGGTGTTCACGAACAGTGAGGTCGGCTTCATGCGGGAGAAGTCGTCCACGCCGATCAAGCCGTGGTTGGACTCCGTCAGGCGCACGTGGATGGAAACCACGTCCGAGGTCTCGAAGAAGGCTTCCCGGCTTGCGGCGGCCTGGTATCCGTCGGCGCGGGCTCGCTCGCGCGAGGCTTCGCTGCCCCAGACCTGGATGTTCATGCCGAACGCCTTGCCGTAGCCGGCCACCAGGGTGCCGATGCGTCCGTAGCCCCAGATCCCCAACGTCTTGCCGTGCAGGATGTTGCCCAGCCCGAAGTTAGGGGGCATAGACAGGGCCTTGAGGCCCGACTGTTGCCAGGCCCCATGCTTGAGGTTGCCGATGTACTGCGGCAGGCGACGCATGGAGGCCATGATGAGCGCCCAGGTCAGTTCGGCCGGTGCCACGGGAGACCCCACGCCCTCGGCCACGCCGATGCCCAGGCGGGTGCAGGTTTCCACGTCGATGTGCGGGCCGACGCGGCCGGTCTGGGCGATCAGCTTGAGGCGCGGAAGCTTTTCCAGCAGCAACCGCGGCAGGTGGGTGCGTTCGCGGATCAACACCAGGATGTCGGCATCCTTGAGTCGCACCGACAGCTGTCCGATGCCCTTGACGGTGTTCGTGAAGACCTTGGGGGTGTGCGGCTCCAGGAGCTTGGCGCATTCCAGCTTGCGCACGGCGTCCTGATAGTCGTCGAGGATGATGATGTTCATGGGGCAAGGGTACATCGTGGCGCGTCGACACGCGCCCGGAGCCCGCCCTGCGTGAACGGGCGGGCGAGAGCGGCGATTGTCCGCGTTACCAGACGCCCTGGTAGGAGTCTTCCTTGAAGCGCCGGTCGGTCGTGACCTTGTGCATGTCCACGAACTCGAACAGGTCCATCTTCAGTGTCTGGACCTGTTCGATGGTGCGCTCGTCCCACTGGGTGCTGGGTTCGCCCTGGACGTAGAAGTCCGAGCCGATGTCCGCCACGTACAGGCCATACTGTTTCATGGCCTTGGCCAAGGCCTTGGCCTGCGGCGTCCAGTGGGCGGGAATGACGAAGTTGGCCTGCAGGCGCATCAGCGAGCCAAAGGGGATCTGGCCCGGATCCGAGGCGCCGGCCTGGTGGGAGGCCGGCCAGACGTACTTGCCTTCCAGGGCGCCGTCTCGGAAGGTCACCCGCAGGGCGTGGCGGATGTCTCCGCGCGAGGCTTCGTCCGGACGGGCCAGCAGGGGGGCGATGGGCAGGCCGGCGGCGTCGGCCGAGGTCCAACTGGCGGGGCGCATCTCGTTGGAATTCAGGTCCCAGGCCGCCGTGGACCAGACCTGCCACTCGCCACCGACCTGGTACGTGAAGTAGCTCTCCCACAGGCGGCACGCGCCGGTCTCCACCACCAGCAGGTGACGGTCGCCACATTGCTTGGGATCGTTGCACTCCCCGTGTTCGATGCGCCGGGCCGCGTCCGTCGGAATGGGGAAACGCCGATCCTTTCGGGCCACGGGAAAGCAGCCGCGGACCAGGCGCATGCCGTTGGGATGTTTGGCGTCCGGCACCGCGCAGTCGCTCTCGCTGGGGACGCCGTTGCCCTGGCCGCCGTCGCCGCGAGGATCGACGATGTCGTAGGACACCGCGTGCCAGCGGGCGGTCAGGGACGAGCCATCGACTGCGTTGATCGGGATGCCGTAGTAGCGCCCGTGGTCGCGTGGGTTGTCATAGACCCCGAAGTCTGCGTGCAGCGCACGGGTGCGTCCGACGCGACCGACCCACTGGTCAGAGCGGGGATGGCGTGGAAAGCGTTGGAGATCGTCGATGCGCTGGTTGAAGATGGCCGTGGACGGGAACATCTGGCACGACGGCCCCTTGTCCGACGTCTCGGAGATGCCATGCATCAGGCCCACCTTGCCTTGTGACCACGCCTGGGGCGTCGCGAGGGCCAGCAGGCCGGCGGCCCACACGGCGGCCAGGGGGCGGGTCATGCTTCGGGCGGTGCGGCGGGTTGGGGTCTGCGGAGTCATGGGGTGCGTCACATCGGGGCAGAAGCGAAAGATGGTAACAGCCACCTTTCCCGAGCCTGAGGTGTGGCGCACCACCCCGATTGAGGGGGATGCTCAGTGACCGAAGGCGGAGGGCTCCAGCCGGGCCATTGCGAGTTGCCAGCTCCGGGCCATGGCCCGGAGCAGCTCCGCGTCGGCGAAGGCCCGGCGGGAGGCCACCGCCCGGGCGCCCTTGAGGATGAAGGTCTTCGCCAGGACGGCGACCTCATGCAGATCTTCCGCTGCGGCCTTCAGGGGGCCGTCGGCGTCCTGCGAGATCCAGCGCAGGTGATGGGCAGCCAGTTCGGCCGCCGACCCCAGTTGCCGGGTCGCCGCGAATGCCCACGCGTGGTAGTGGGCCAGCCCCTGCTCCTGCATCAGCGGCAAGTCTTGTTCGTAGCGCTGGGCAAAGCGCTCGACGGGGTTGTCCGCCGGGCGTCGCTGCAGGGCCCGGACCGCGAGACCCTGCGCCAGGGGGCGCAATTCGGCTTCGCTGCGGCGGGTCATGCGGCGCAGATCGATCAGTTCGGCGAAGAAGGGCATCAGCGGCGGCTGGGCGTCCGGGCCGACCGAGAAGGTCTGCTCATAGTCCTCGCCGTCGAGCTGGTAGTAGCCGGCGTTGTGGAAGTAGCCCAGGCGCTGGCGCGACTCGTCAAGCTCGTTGAACACGACGGTGGTCTTGGTGTGCTTGGTGCGGTAGTCCGTGCCGGCGGTGTCGGGAAGCCACCAGGCGTCGGCTTCGGTGGCAATCAGGCGGCCAGCCGCCAGATGCTCGCGAGCGTGTTCCAGGATGGGCTTCCACACCGTCAACTCTTGCACGTCGAGACCGTACAGGTGGAATAGGTCGTCGTGCGAGGGTTTGTAGAACGTCCATTGGTCGCCCAGGAAGTCCACGCCCAGCGTGAACCCGAGGCAGGCCGACGGCTCCAGGCCGAGCGCGCCCAGCAGGCCGATCCAGAGGTCGGCGTAGCAGTTCTTCTCGACCCAGATGCGGTCGCCGCTGTGCAGGTCGTGCGGCACGTAGTCCGTGGCGTCCAGGCCGGGGATCACGCAGAGGGTGGGCTTCGGGGCGTCCATGGATCAGTTCCCCCAGAGTTGGGCGCGCACCCCGGCCGGCCAGGTCTTGGGGTCGAAGCCGTGGTGCTTGATCAGGGCCAGCGTCACGCGCTCCAGGCCGAAGCCCAGGCACGCGGTGTTGGCCTGCGACTCATCCGAGTTGCGGATGCCGAAGACCGACGTGAAGTGGTCCTGGTGCCAGTTGAACGAGCAGATGGCTGTGGGCTTTTCTTCGGAGATGACCGGGCACAGGATCTCGAACTTCAGGCGCTGGTCCTTCTGGCTGGCGGCCATGAAACGGCCACCGCGACCGAAGAACGGGTCGCTGGCGACGTCGGACGCCACCGGCAGGCCCAGACCGCCCAGCAACGCCAGTGCGCGGTCCAGCCACTGGTTGCGCCACTCGACCACCTCTTCAGGCTTGCCCACGCGGATGTACTCGCGCATGCGGAAGGACTGCAGGCGCGTGGGCTCGTCCGAGGGCTCGTGCCGGTAGACCCAGTTCAGCGTGGTCACCAGCCGGCCGCCTTGCGGCAGCAGGCCGGAGAACATCGGGTAGACCGGGTAGCACGCCGCCGGGGTCATCATGACCTCGGTGATGTCGAGCAGGTCTTCCCAGCGCTCGCCGTCGTGGATGCGGCGCGAGATTTCCTTGGCGGTGGCTTCATCCCGCTCGAAGCTGTGGACCGAACCCGCGAGCTGCGGGAAGTTGTCCATGTAGCCGACCTTCTCGATCAGCGTGCGCGGCACGACGGGCGGGAAGGTCATGAGCTCGGCGCCGTCCGCGGCGGCCGTGCGGGTGACGAGGTCGTTGAAGCGGTTGAGGATGTCCTCGAACACCTGGCTGCGGCCGTAGCCGCCCTTCACGCCGGTGGGCAGGATCAGACCGTGCTCGACGAGCTGTTGGTAGAAGGTCTCGATGTCGTAGTGACGGGTCATGCGGGTTTCCTTCATTCGTCCTTGAGCACGGTCAGCAGGGCGGCACTGCGGCCGCGCATGCGCTCGTTGGTGATCATCAGCGAGGCGCTCAGGGCGTCGCGGTAGTGGCGGCCCAGCGTCAGCGGGCCGTCGTTCTTGTAGGCCGGCAGACCGATGATCTGCAGGGCCTGGTGCACCAGCTGGTGCACCTTCTCCGAGCAGTCGATCTTCAGGCTGTTCATCTTCAGGCCCCAGCTCATCTTGAGCAGATCGGCGCGGGCGTTGCGGACTTCCAGGTCGTCGAAATCGCGGGCGACGGCTTGCCAGTTGTGGCGCATGGCCTGCAGGTCGGCCATGGCAGTGGCCAGTTGCTTGGCGGTGGCCGGGGGTTCACCGCCCGGGTTGCGGCGGGCGGCTGCGCGCACCGTCGAAGCCGCCTTGCTCACCGCGTCGCTGGCGATGCCGGTCCACAGCGCCGACCACAGGATGTGCGAATACGGCACCATCGAATCGGCGGCGCTGTCGGCGAAGGCGCCGGGCACCACCTGCTCGATCGGCGCGTTGGCCTCCAGGCGGAAACCGGGGCTGACGGTGCCGCGCATGCCCAGGGTGTCCCAGGTGGTGGTCTGGGTCAGGGTGTAATCGCAAGGCTTGACCAGCACCAGGATCTGATCGCTTTCGGCGGCGTCGTTGTCGCGGCGGCAGGTCACCAGGATGGCGTCGGAGTGGGCGCAGTAGGAGCCGGTGGTCGCTTCCTTGACCAGGGTGAAGCGTTCGCCCTCGCGCTGCAGGGCGCAGATGGAGGTGCGGGTGCTGCCCCAGGTGCCGACTTCGGAGGTGATGGAGGCCAGCACGTACTGGTTCTCGACCACCTCACGCAGGTAGGCGTCGAACCAGGGGGTGCCCACGCCGTGGCGCACCAGCGTGCCCAGCTGGCTGTAGTGCATGGCCAGGACCATGCCGCTGGAACCGCAGGCGCCAGCGATGGTCGCGCACAGTTGTCCCAGTTCGTACATGCCCAGGCCAGGACCCCCGTGGCTGACCGGCACCGCCGCCGACAGCAGGCGGTGGCGCTTCATGGCATCCACGGTTTCCTGGGGAAAGCGGGCTTGCGCATCCACATCTGCCGCGTGGACGGCGGCCACCTCCTGAGCAATGAGCTTGGCGGCGGCGAGCATCTCGTCGAAGGTGCTGGGATGACGTTGGGTGTCCATGAATCAGCCTGTGACAGTGTGAATGGAGAGAAGCCCTGAGGCGGGCGGGGGTTACGGCGTGATATCGGCAGGCGGCCGTCGCCCTGAATCCGCGGCCCATGAAACCCCCGCACAGAGGGGGTCTGTGCGTGAAATCGTGAACTGGAAACGGTCCCTGCCTGTCGGTTTCTCGCTGAAGCTGCCGCCGCCAATGCCGATGAAAGGGGCTCGGGGCGGCAAACCTCGCTGTAACATTGTGTAATCGTAGTGAGTAAATGGCTTGCTGTGGAGGGGTATGAAGCGTTGCCGATCTTTGAGGCCGCACGTTCGCCGGGCCATCCAGGGAATGTTTGATCCCTCGCAATCCTCTGAATGCGGGATGGCAAGGAGGGGCGGAAGCCGTGCGGATTCGCCGTGGCAAGTACGCAACGGCATCGATCTGGTGTCGGTGGGGGAGGTGGCGGCGTCGGTGGCGCTGTGGGGCGATCGATACCTCAAGAGGGTCTTCACTTCCGCCGAAATCCAGGCGTCGCGGGCGACCGATCCGGGCAGCTTGCATCAGCGGCTGGCGGCGCGCTTTGCGGCCAAGGAAGCGGCCATGAAGGCCTTGGCATGGCCGGGCACGGGCGTGGCCTGGACCGATTTCGAAGTGGCACGTGGACCTTTCGGAGTGCCGGACCTGCACTTGCATGGTCCGGCAGCCCGAAGGGCCGGCGAGCTCGGTGTGCGCAGTTGTGCACTGAGTCTGTCCCACGACGGCGACCGTGCCATGGCGGTCGTGACCCTTCTGTGTGCGTGACAACCCGTTTTTTTCTTCAGGAACGACATGACCGAGATTCAGGAAACCGCCTCCATCGATGCCGAGATCCGCAAGGTGCTGGCGGCGCATGCCCGTCTGGGCGGTGACGCCCAGACGCTGGACGCCGAAGCCGATCTCTATCAGGCCGGCATGAGCTCGCACGCCAGCGTCAATGTGATGCTGGCGCTGGAAGGGGCCTTCGACATCGAGTTCCCCGACCACATGCTCAATCGCAGCGTGTTCTCCAGCGTGGCCGCGATCCGCTCGGCTGTGCAGGAACTGCGCGGCGCGTGATGGCCACGCCGGCGGCCGGCCTGCAGGTGCTGTGCGGCGCTGTGCCCGAGGGGGCGCAGCCATCCGACCCGGGGGCCGTTCGAGCCTTCCTGTGGGACACCGCGCCCGGCGCGTTGGCCGGTCCGCCAGATCTGGCCGCGTGGCCGGTGCCGGGGCGAGCCATCGCCTGTCCGGGCACCGTGGCCGCCATGTGGCGGGACCCCTGTGCCGGTGAAGGGGATGAGGCCGCGCTGGCCTTGCTGCGCCCGGATGCCCGCGACTGGTGGTTGACCCTCGAATGGGTGGTCCCGGACGCCGCTCGTGCGCCGGGGGGCAACGCCTGTCTGGAACTGGACGGGTTGGCCACGCACGCCCAGGTCTGGCTCAACGACGACCTGCTGCTGGACAGCCGGAGCATGTTCGTGCAACACCGCCTGCCGGTCGGTGATCGGCTCGGTGATGGGGTCAACCGGGTCACGCTGTGTTTCCGCTCGCTGGACGCGGCGTTGCAGGCGCGCAGTCCCCGGCCGCGCTGGCGTGCACCCATGATCGAGTCGCAGTCGTTGCGCCTGTGGCGCACGACGGTCCTGGGCCGCACGCCTGGCTGGTCGCCCCCCGTGCCGATCGTCGGGCCTTGGCGACCCATCCGCCTGACCTGGGGGTACGCGACACCCGGGCTGGATCTGACCGCTGTGCGGCTGCATGCGACCTGCCGGACCGGTGCGAGTCCCGAGGGACGGCTGCGGGTGCAGATACCGTGGCAGGGTGCCGCGGACGCGTCGTTGGACGGCCGGGTGATGTTGCACCGTGTCGGTCCGGACGGCGTGGATCCCGTGCCGCAAGCTTGGGCGCCCCTGGTGCTGGATCCCTCCGGTGCCGCTGCGCGGGCCGACCTGGTGGTGCCGGATGTGGCCTTGTGGTGGCCGCACACCCACGGCGAGCCGGCGCTGTACGAGGTTCGGATGGATGCGGGCGGGCTTGCCGAAGCGTCTGGGGGAATGCCTCTGGGCCGGGTGGGATTTCGGGACGTGGTCGTGCGCCGGGAGGCGGGGGACTTCGCACTGGAGATCAATGGCCAGCCGGTCTTCGCACGCGGGGCTTGCTGGACGCCATTGGACGTCGCCGATCCCGATCGACCCCCGCAGGAATACGGCGAGGCGATCCGCCAAGTGCGCGAGGCCGGCATGAACATGCTGCGCGTCGGCGGCACGATGGTGTACGAACCGAAGGCTTTTTTTGCGGCCTGCGACGAAGCCGGGGTGCTGGTCTGGCAGGAGTTCATGTTTGCCAACATGGACTTTCCCGACCACGACGCGGTGTGGCTGGCCGGGGTCGAGACCGAGGTCCGCCAGCAGTTGGCCCTGTGGCGCTCCCATCCGTCGGTGGCGGTGCTGTGCGGCAACTCGGAGGTCGAGCAGCAGGCGGCGATGTGGGGTGCGCCTCGGGAACAGTGGCACAGCCCGCTCTTTCATGAGCACTTGCCGCGCTGGGTGGACGAGGACATGCCCGGCGCCGTCTACTGGCCTTCGAGCGCCCATGGCGGCGCGTATCCGCACGTGGTCGAGCACGGCACGACCTCCTGCTATTCGGTCGGGGCCTACCTGCGCCCGCTGGAAGACGCCCGGCGTCAGGCCCCCGTGTGGGCCACGGAGTGCTTGGCTTTTGCCAACGTGCCGTCTCCCGCGACGATCGATCGCATGCCCGGCGCTTCTGCGCTTCGGGTGACGCATCCCGCGTGGAAGCAACGCTCTCCCCGTGACCTGGGTGCGGGGTGGGACTTCGACGACGTGCGGGATCACTACCTGGAAACGTGGTTCGGAGAGAGCGCCCGCATGTTGCGTTACAGCGACCACGAACGCTACCTTCAGCTCTCGCGCATCGTGTCAGGCGAGGTGATGGCGCAGGTGTTGGCCGAATGGCGCCGACCGGGCAGTCGCTGCCGGGGGGCGTTGGTCTGGGTCCTGCGCGACCTGTGGGCAGGGGCCGGCTGGGGGGTGCTGGACGATCAAGGTCTGCCCAAGCCGTGCTGGCACTTGCTGCGACGGGTGTTGGCGCCTCGCCAGGTGCTGTGGTCGGACGAGGGACACAGCGGTTTGGTGGCCCATCTGATCAACGAGCGTGCCGAGTCGGTGCGTGCCCGGCTGGTGGTCGAGGCCTGGCAGTCCCGCCAGGCCCTGTCGACAGTAGAGGCCGAGCTTGATGTGCCGGCCCGGGGGCATGCACGGGTGGCGGTGGCCGATTTGCAGGGCCATTTCTCGGACCTGACCGATGTGTTCCGTTTCGGGCCTCGCCGCCACGAGGCCGTGAGGGCCCGCTGGCTGGATCCGATGGGCGCGGAGGTGTCGCGCCACTGGTACCTCCCGGGTCAGGGCCGGCATGCGGTGCTTGATGAGCCGGTGTCCGGGCCGGACGCGGTGTGTTCGGCCACCGCGCGGCGGGGGGCTCCGGACCGCGTGGAGCTCACGGTGACCGCGCGCCGCCTGCTGCTGTGGGTGCATCCGGAGGTGCCGGGATGGGTGTCCGATGACGGGTATTTCCACCTGGCACCGGGGGAGTCCCGCACCGTGTGCCTGCGCCCGTTGCCTGCGCCCGCGTTGGTGCCACGTGTCTGGCGGGGTCTGGTGCGTGCCGTCAACCTGTCCGCGCCAGCGGTGATCCAGTTTCAGGAGGTGTGATGGCGTCGTCCTTCCCGGCTTCGGCCTTTCTGGCTTCCGCGCTTCCGGCAGATGCGGTGGGCGTGGCCCCGCGATCCGGGAGGGAGGGGGTCTTCGATGACCCCGAGCGGGAGATCGAATCGGCCCTGGGGGCCGTGGTTTCCCGGGAGGGGCCGGCCGTGGTGC
Source organism: uncultured Sphaerotilus sp. (assembly GCA_964470355.1). Classification (GTDB taxonomy): domain Bacteria; phylum Pseudomonadota; class Gammaproteobacteria; order Burkholderiales; family Burkholderiaceae_C; genus Sphaerotilus. The sequence continues at coordinate 11,224 of CAYYCN010000033.1, read as the reverse complement.
CGCTCTACCTGGGGCCGGATGACGTGGATGGTGCCGAGCGCTTCAGCGCCTGGTGGCATCCCGCTGCCGATCTCCGGGGGCCGGCCAGCATCGGCGTGGTGTTGTGCAGTGCGTTCGGGCGGGAGGAGTTGTCGTCGCACCAGAGCTTGCGGAGCCTGGCCCTTCAGTTGGCCGCTGCTGGTGTGACCTGTCTGCGGTTTGACTATCCAGGCACCGGGGATTCGGGCGGGAGCGAACTCGCGCCGGACGCTGTGGAGCGCTGGCTGAAGTCGATCGACGTGGCCGCGAGCACGCTCCAGTCGCTCAGCGGGGTCCGGCACCTGGTGCTGCTGGGGCTGCGGGCCGGGGCCTTGCTGGCGGCACACGCTGCGTCCCGCCGGCGGGACGTGGTCGGCATGGCCTGCTGGATGCCGGCCTTGAACGGCCGCACGCTGTTGCGGGAATTGCGTCTGCTGGGACAGGACACGAGCGCCTCGACGCCCGGGATTTTCGAGTCGGGCGGGCACGCGATGAGCGATGTGGCGCGTGAACGGCTTCAGGGACTGGATGTCCGCCGACTGACCGATGTGGACGTGCCGCGCTGGCTGGTGCTGGAGCGTGACGACATGGCCGATCCGCAAGGCATTGAGGCCTGGGTCGAGCAGCTTCGCCACGAAGGATCGGGCGTGGCGTACGAGCGTCTGCCGGGTTACGCGGCCATGATGCTCGATCCCCACCACAGCCGTGTGCCGACCGCCTGGTGCGAGGCCACGCTCATTTGGATCCAGGGGCTGGCCCATGCCCTGCGCGATGCGGACCGCACGGAGGCGGTGGTGGCCCAGATGCTGGGATGGTCTCCTTCCACCCGGGCCGGTCGCGAGGCCTTGGGCGAGGGCGGCGGTGGGGTCCTTCGGTTGGGGACCCTCGTGGAGCGTCAGGTGCGGGTGCCGCTGTGCGAGGCCTCTGCGCTGCCTGCGGGCTTGTCGGGCGTGTGGACGGAGCCCGCGATGCCTGTGGCGGGTGCCGAGCCCCGCAGCGTGCTGCTGATCAATGCCGGCTCGACCCGCCGCATCGGTCCCGGCCGTCTCTACGTCAAGCTGGCGCGCGATCTGGCGCAAGCGGGTCACACGGTCCTGAGGCTGGATCTGTCCGGTTTGGGCGAAAGCGGGGTGCGGCCGGGGCAGTGCCCGCAGGTCACCTACCCCGACACCGGCCTGGACGAGGTGCTCCAGGCGGTCGCCCACCTGCATGCCACCCGGGGGCGTCCGGTGCAGGTCGTGGGCTTGTGTGCCGGTGCCTTCCACGCACTGCAGGCTTCCGTGCGGGCAGTGCGCGAGGGCTCCCCGTCGATGTACCTGGCGGCCCCGGTGATGGCCTCCATGATCGGTGGGGTGCTGGCGATCAATCCCCTCACGTTCCGGACCCCGTCCAGCGGCTGGTTGGCGGGCACGATGGCCAGCCACAAGGTGGTGGGTGAAATGCAGCGATACAAGGCGGGCCTGTGGTCCTGGAGCCGCTGGAAGCGCTTGCTGAGCGGACAGGTGTCGATGGCCGGTCCGGCGCGGGTGGTCGGATTGCGTCTGCGTTCATGGCTGCAGTCCCGCGAACGGGACTGGCGGCGGTGGGCCGGCCTGGCCCGGGCGGACGACGTGGGCCAGCAGCTGCTGGACGTGCAGCAGGCGCACATCGACGTGGGTTTTGTCTTTTCGGAGCGGGACCCTGGGGCCGCGTTGCTGCGCACCGAAGTGGGATCGGCGCTGGCGCGCCTGCGGGGCCGCGGCATGGCCGAAATTCCCGTTGCGCAAGCCGACCACACCTTCACGCAGTGGGCGTGGCGCGAGGCCTTGTCCCGCGAAGTGCAGGCCTGGGTGGCCCGGGCGGGATAATCCGCCCGACATGACCGACACGACGAAGACCCCGCACAACCCCTGGCGCCTGAGCGTGGCACCGATGCTCGATTGGACCGACCGCCACTGCCGTCATTTCCACCGTCTGCTGACGCGCCACACGCGCCTGTACACCGAGATGGTCAACTGTGGGGCCATCGTGCATGGTGATCGTCCGCGTCACCTGGATTTTGGGGGCATCGAGCACCCGGTGGCCTTGCAACTGGGCGGCAGCGATCCGGCCGATCTGGCCACCAGCGCCCGTCTGGCCGAGCAGTGGGGTTACGACGAAGTCAACCTCAACTGCGGCTGCCCGAGTGAGCGGGTGCAAAAGGGCTCCTTTGGCGCCTGCCTGATGGGCGAGCCCCAGCTCGTGGCCGACGGCGTCAAGGCCATGCGCGACGCCACGAGCCTGCCGGTCACGGTCAAGCACCGCATTGGCATCGACAAGGTCGAGAGCTACGAGTTCGTGCGCGACTTTGTCGGCACCGTCGCGGATGCCGGCTGCGAGGTGTTCATCGTGCACGCCCGCAACGCTTGGCTCAAGGGCCTGAGTCCCAAGGAAAACCGCGACATCCCGCCGCTGCGCTACGAGATGGTCTACCGGCTCAAGCGCGATTTCCCGCAACTCACGGTGGTCATCAACGGCGGCATCAAGACCGACGACGAGATCGCGCTGCATCTGGAGCATGTGGATGGGGTCATGGTGGGCCGGCAGGCCTATCACGAGCCTTGGCAGATGGCGGGCTGGGATGATCGGTTCTTTGGCGTGCCGGGGCCGGCCACGAGCCGCGAGCAGGTGCAGGACGACTGGGTGGCGTACCTGGAGACGGTCCAGGCCGGCGGTCGGCCTTGGCCCACCGCCATGCGGCACGCGCTGGGGCTCTGGAACGGTGTGCGCGGGGCCAGGGCCTGGCGCCAGTACTGGTCCGACCACCACCACCGGGACGCCTCTCCGCTGGCGCTGCAGGCGCAGTGGTTGGCGCGCATGCCCGTTTGGGCGCAGCCTCACGAGCCGGTCCACGAAAGGGATTCGCACGCCTGACCGGCACAGGCACCGGCCCGACCCAGGCGGTCAGTGGCGGGGAAGGGCTCCCGCGTTTCCGACCGGCCATGTGGCCAACACCAGCCCCGTCAAGGCCAGCGCCAAGGATCCGGCCTGTGCGGCGCTGAACGCTTCGCCCAGCACCACCACCCCGACTGCGGCTGCCGAGATCGGCAGCATGACCGTGAACACGCCAGCCTGGGCGGCGCTGACCTGCCGCAGCCCGGTCATCCACAGCCACACGGTGACCATGCTCGCTGCCAAGGCATAGAACACCAGCAGCAGCCACAGGTCGGAGCGCACCGCCGCGAAGTCGAACGACAGTGCTTGCCACAGCCCGAACGGGGTGACGAGCAGGAGTCCCCACAGGTTCACCAGGGCGCTGATCCGGCGCGGCCCGAGCACACCCGTGAGCCGTTTGCCGATGACCACGTAGCTGGCTTCGCAGAACACCGCACCGATGAGCAGCAGGTGGCCCAACCCCGTGTGTTCACCGGGGATTTCGCTCAACGGGTCGGCCGCATGCATGCCACCTTTGGACCACGACACCCAGGCGATGCCCGCGACCGCGCAGGCGATACCGACCAGGGTGCGCGGGGCAATGCGCTCGCGCAGGAAGGCCCACGACAACAAGGCCACAGCTCCCGGCAGGGCGGCCAGGATGACGCCCGCTGCCAGCGCGGTGCTGAGCTGCATGCCCCAGAGCATGCACACCGAAAACAGGAAGTTGCCGAGAAAGCTTTCCAGGAACACCCAGCGCTTCTGGCGGGGCGTCAGGACCGGTTCATCGTCCGGCCGGCGGGCCCACGAGGCCATCGCCACACCGGCGATGCCAAACCGCAGCCACGCCAGCAGAAACACCGGGAAGATGCCCACGAGCACCTTTGAGAGCCCCACGTAGCTCCCCACCAGCGCCATCGACGACGCCAGGCTCAGGTACGCCAGCCAAGGCACGGTGGCGCGAGACCTCACGGATTGGCGGCGGCTTTCTGCTCCAGCCACAGGCGCTTCTCTCGTCGCGCGATCATCCAGCTCGACAGCACCACGAACAGCGCCACCACGCCGATGACCACCGTGGCCAGCGCGTTCACCGTGGGATCCAATCCCAGCCGCGCCCGGCTGAAGATCACCAGCGGCAGCGTGGTCGAGCCCGGTCCCGAGAGGAACGCCGACATCACCACATCGTCCAGCGACAGCGTGAAGGTCAGCAGCCAGGCCGCCAGCAGCGACTGGCTGATCATCGGCAGGGTGACCAGGAAAAACACCTGCAGCGGGCGCGCACCCAGATCCTGCGCAGCCTCTTCGAACTGCGGGTTCAAGTCACGCAGGCGGGCCGAAATCACCACCGTGGCATAGGCCAGGCCGACCAGCATGTGGCCCAGCCAGATCGTGATCAGGCCCCGGTCCGGGTAACCAAAGATCCGCTGCGCCGACACCAGCATCAGCAGCAGCGACAGCCCGACGATCACCTCCGGCATCACCAGCGGCGCATTGACCATGCCCGAGAAGATTGTGCGGCCCCGGAACACCGGGTAGCGCACCAGCGTGAGAGCCGCCAGCGTGCCGAGGATGACCGAGCCCGTGGCCGATCCGGCGGCCACCTGCAGCGACAGGAACAGCGCGTTGCGGATGTCCTCGTCCCCGGCGAGCTTTTCGTACCAGCGCAGCGAGAAGCCGGCCCAGACGTTGGGCACCGGCGAGTCGGTGAAGCTGTAGACCACCAGCGCGATGATGGGCAGATACAGGAAGAGGAAACCTGCGGCCAGCCAGATCCGGCTGGTCCAACGTCCGGCGGGCGTCGTGATCATCGCTGGCCCTCCGCGTCCTGGTTGCGGTTGAAGATGGCCAGCGGCACGATGATCAGCAGCACCATCACGACGGCCACGCTCGACGCCATCGGCCAGTCGTTGTTCGAGAAGAATTCGTCCCAGAGCACTCGGCCGATCATCAGCGTTTCGGGGCCGCCCAGCAGTTCGGGGATCACGTATTCACCCACGCACGGGATGAACACCAGCATGGCCCCGGCGATGATGCCGCCCTTGGACAGCGGCACCGTCACGCGCCAGAAGGCCTGCCACGGCGTGGCGCCCAGGTCTTGTGCGGCCTCCAGCAGCCGGATGTCGAGCTTGGACAGCGTGCCGTACAGCGGCAGGATCATGAACGGCAAATAGGTGTAGACCATGCCCACGATCAGCGAAAATGGGCTGTACATGAACTGCCCTTCGGACGGGATCAGCCCCAGCGCGAGCAGCACCTGATCGGCGTGGATGGCCTTGAGGAAGGTGCCGATCCAGCCGGTGTCTGCGTCGAGCAGGCCCTTCCAGGCGTAGACGCGCAGCAGGAAGCTGGTCCAGAACGGCAGCATCACGCCCATCAGCAGCAGCGGCTGGATCGCCGACGAGGCCCGCGCCATGAAATACGCGAACGGATAGCCGATGAACAGGCACACACCCGTCGTGACCGCCGCATACATCAGCGACTGGCCGTAGGTCGACCAGTACAGGTCGTCCTGGAAGATGGTGGCGAAGTTCTGAAGCTTGAGCTTCATGAACAGTTCACCGTCGGTGTAGGTGAACAGGTCGCTGATGCGCGCGCCGTCCATCTCGGCGAAGCTGATGCGCAGCACGATCAGGAAGGGCAGCAGGAAGAACACCAGCAGCCACAGGTAGGGCGTGCCGATGAGCAGGTTGCGGCCCCGCATCAGGCGCTGCAGCCAGGTCGAAGGAGCGGCGTGGGCCATGGCGCCTCCTTACTGGGTCAGGACCACTTGCGAGGCGGGCAGCCAGTGCGCCCACACCTTGTCGCCCCAGGTGGGCGCGCCCACGTGGTCGCGGCTCTCGTTCTCGACGTTCACCTTCATGCGCGCGCCGCTGGCCAGCTCCAGGTGGTAGAGCGTGTAGGCCCCGAAGTAGGAGATTTCCTTGACCGTGCCTTCCACCTGGTTCATCGAGCCGCCCGGTTTTTCGCGGGTCAGGTAGATCTTTTCGGGGCGGATGGCCACCGTCACGGTCTGGCCGATGTAGCCGGTGATGCCGTGGCCGATGTGGTGCAGGAAGTCGGCGCACTGGATGCGCGCGTGGTCGGCCTCGTCCACCGTGATCTGGCCTTCGGCCAGGTTGACGTTGCCGATGAAGTCCGCCACGAAGCGGGTCGTGGGGGTCTCGTAGATGTCGGCCGGCGAGCCGACCTGCAGGAAGCGCCCCTCGCTCATCACGGCGATGCGGCTGGCCATGGTCATGGCCTCTTCCTGATCGTGGGTCACCATCACGCAGGTCACGCCGACCTGATCGATGATGTTGACGAGCTCGATCTGCGTGGCCTCGCGCAGCTTCTTGTCGAGCGCGCCCAGCGGCTCGTCGAGCAGCAGCAGCTGCGGGCGCTTGGCCAGGCTGCGCGCCAGGGCCACGCGCTGTTGCTGTCCGCCCGAGAGCTGGTGCGGCTTGCGCTTGCCGAACTTGCCCAGTTGCGTGAGGCGCAGCATGTCGTCGACACGTTGAGCGATCTCGTCCTTGGGCAGCCCGTCGCGCTTGAGCCCGAAGGCGATGTTGTCCCACACCGTCAGGTGGGGAAACAGCGCATACGACTGGAACATCATGTTCACGGGACGCTCGTAGGGCGGCATGCCCGCGAGGTCGGTCCCGTTGAGCACGATGCGGCCGGAGGTCGGATTCTCGAAGCCGGCCAGCATGCGCAGCAAGGTGCTCTTGCCGCAGCCGGACGAGCCGAGCAGGGCGAAGATCTCGCCCTTGGCGATGTCCAGGCTCACCTGGTCGACCGCCCGAAAATCCCCGAAGTCCTTCACCACGGATTCGATCCGCAGGAAGGCCCCTGCCTCCTCAGCCTTGGTCATGTGCGTGTTCCTGCCTGACGGGTTTTGGGGCTCAGCGGTTGGCCTTGAAGTTGGTGAACGTGCGCGTGACCAGTTTCTTCGTGGCCTGGTCGTGCACCGGCGGCGGGATCATGCTGGCCAGACCGGCGGCGTCCGGGAACACGGCCTTGTCCTTGGCCAGTTCCGGCTTCACGAACGGCATCGACGCCTTGTTCGGGTTGGCGTAGAACACCGCGTTGGTCAGCGAGCCGTGCACTTCAGGCTTGAGGATGTAGTTGATCCACTTGTGCGCGTTCTCGGGGTGCTTGGCGTCCTTGGGGATGGCCATCACGTCGAAGAACAGCAGGCCGCCGGTCTTGGGCAGCAGCACTTCGAGCTGCTGGGGCTTCTTGGCCTTGGCGGACTTGTCCTTGGCGATCATGATGTCGCCCGACCAGCCCACCACTGCGCACAGCTGGCCCTTGGCCATCTGGTCGATGTAGTCCGAGCCCGAACCCGAGAAGCGGGTCACGTAGGGGCGGATGCCCTTGAGCATCTCGCCGGCGACCTTGTAATCGTCGGCGCTCTTGGACATCGGGTCCTTGCCGACGTACTTCAGCGCGATCGGCATGATTTCCGAGGCGGTGTCCAGGAAGGACACGCCGCAGCCCTTGAGCTTGGAGGCGTACTCGGGCTTGAAGACCAGATCCCACGCGTTTTCAGGCATGGGCAGCGCGCCCAGGGCCTTGGCGACCTTTTCCTTGTTGATGCCCACCGTGGTGTAGCCCCACATCCAGTCGACGATGTGGTCGTTGCCCGGGTCCATCTTGGCCAGCTGGGCCTGGATGGCGGGGTCGAGGTTCTTCAGGTTGGGGATCTTGCTCTTGTCGAGCTTCATCAGCAGGCCGGCCTCGATCTGCTGCTTGGCGAAGTGGGACCCCGGCACGACGATGTCGTAGCCCGTCTTGCCGGCCATCAGCTTGGCATGCAGCGACTCGTTGCTGTCGAAGTTGTCGTACCGGACCTTGATGCCGGTTTCCTTCTCGAAGTTCTTGATCGTGTCTTCGGCGATGTAGTCGGCCCAGTTGTAGATGTTCAGAACCTTCTCTTCCTCGGCATGCACCGCCACCGAGCCGAAAGCCGCCACTGCGGCCACCGCAACGTTGAGCAGCTTGAAGCGCTGCAGGGACTTGAGTTTCATGAACACTCCTGAGGGGATGGGTAGGGGTTGAACAGGATCATGGGCGCAAGCCGCCGAAGCGTGCTTGCGCCGCGGATTATCAGGCCACAGGTGCCGTTTCGTACCCCTTCAAGGGTCGATCCGAAGCCAGGTGGTCTTGAGCTCGGTGTACTTGTCCAAAGCGTGCAACGACTTGTCCCGGCCGTTGCCGCTCTGCTTGTATCCACCGAAGGGCACGGTGATGTCGTCCTCGTCGTACTGGTTGACATGCACGGTGCCCGCACGCAAGGCCCGGGCCACCCGGTGGGCGCGGTCGAGGTCGTGGGTCCAGACGCTGGCCTGCAGGCCGTAGGGGCTGTGGTTGGCCAGGGCCACGGCCTCGGCTTCGGTCGAAAAGCGCAGGATGGACAGCACCGGCCCGAAGATCTCCTCGCGGGCGATGCGCATGTCCGGGCGCACGCCGTCGAACACGGTGGGCTCGACGTACCAGCCACCGGTCTCCTCGCGCACCCGACGCCCGCCCGCGACGCAGCATGCGCCTTCCTGGTGCGCGGATTCGATGTAGCCCGTGACGGTGCGCAACTGGCCTTCGTCGACCAGCGCGCCCATGACCGTGGCGGGATCCAACGGGTCGCCGGGTGCGTAGGCGGGGGCCTGAGCGGCGACGTGCGCCACGAAGTCGTCGGCGATGCTCTCGTGCACCAGCACGCGCGACGGGGCGTTGCACGACTCGCCCTGGTTGTAGAACAGGCTGCCGGCCACGGTCTCGGCGGCGCGCTTCACGTCCTTGCAGTCCGGAAACACCACAAACGCCGACTTGCCGCCCAGTTCGTTGAACACGCGCTTGAGGTTGGACTCGCCCGCATAACCGAGCATGCGCCGGCCCACGCGGGTCGAGCCGGTGAAGCCGATGGCGTCCACGTCCATGTGCAGCGCCAGGGCTTCGCCGGCCTCGTGGCCGTAGCCGGGCACCACGTTGAACACGCCGGGCGGCAGACCGGCCTCCACCGCCAGTTCGGCCAGCCGCAGGGCGGTGAACGGCGACTTCTCGCTGGGCTTCATCACCACCGAGTTGCCGGTGGCCAGCGCCGGGCCCAGCTTCCAGGCGGCCATCAGCATCGGGTAGTTCCACGGCACGATGGCACCGATCACGCCCATGGGCTCGCGCGTGATGAGGGCCAGCGCGTTCGGGCCGGTGGGCGCCACCTCGTCGTAGACCTTGTCGATGGCCTCGGCGTACCAGGTGATGCAGCGGGCGGCGGCGGGCACGTCCACGCGCAGGGCGTCGCGGATGGGCTTGCCCATGTCCAGCGTTTCGAGCAGGGCGAGTTCTTCCCGGTTCGCGAGCATCAGTTCGGCGAAGCGCTGCAGCACCTTCTTGCGGGCGGCGGGGGGCTGGCGGCACCAGCGGCCATCGTCGAAGGCGGCTCGCGCGTTGCGCACCGCCTGGTCGATGTCTGCCGATTGGCCCCGCGTGACGGGGCCCAGCAGGCGGTGGTCGATGGGCGAGTGCTTGTCGAAGGTTTGGCCGGTGGCGGACTCGACACGCCGGCCATCGACGACCGCGCGGCCGTCGAGGCGTGCGACGCGGGCGCGCTCGGCCCAATCGGGGGGCGACTGAGCGCCGGCACGCGATGCGGAGGTCGGCGGGGGCGTGTCGACGGCTGCATGGGCCGTGGCGGCGGCGGGAGTGGGTGACGTGTCGTTCATGCGCATGCTCCGTTCAGTCGAGCCAGCCCTTGGCCTTCACCTCTTCGAGGGTCAGGTCCAGGCACTTGCGGATGAGTGCGGCCATCTCGTCGATCTGCGCCACCGTCATCACCAGCGGCGGCGCGACGATCATGCGGTCGCCGACGGCGCGCATGATCAGGCCGTTGCCGAAGCAGTGGCCGCGGCAGACCATGCCGATGTCGCGCTCGGCCTCCCACGGGGTGCCGGTGGCCTTGTCCTTGACCAGCAGCAGCGCGCCCATCAGGCCACAGGTCTGCGATTCGGCCACCAGCGGGTGCTGCGCCAGCTCCGCGAATTTCTGGGCGAGGTAGGGGCCGGTCTCGTCCCGCACCCTCTCGACCAGCTTTTCCTCCTGCATCAGCCGCAGGTTGGCCAGGGCCACGGCGCAGGCCACGGGATGACCGGAATAGGTGTAGCCGTGTTCGAACTCGCCGCCTTGCTCGATCAGCACCTTGGCCACCCGTTCTCCCACCATCACCCCGCCCAGCGGGACGTAGCCGCTGGTCACGCCCTTGGCGAAGGTCATCAGGTCGGGACGGGTGCCCATGGTTTCGCAGCCGAACCAGTTTCCGGTGCGGCCAAAACCGCAGATCACCTCGTCGGAGATGAGCAGGATGCCGTACTGGTCGCAGATGCGTTGGATCTCGGGCCAGTAGGTGGCCGGCGGCACGATCACGCCGCCCGCGCCTTGCACCGGCTCGCCGATGAAGGCCGCGACCTTGTCCGGACCGATCTCCAGAATTCGCTGCTCCAGCCAACCCGCGGCCAGACGCCCGAAGTCGTCCTCGCTCATCGAGGCCGCTTCCGGGTGCTCGCGCTTGTAACCCGCGAAGTAGGGCTGGCCGATGTGCGTGATGCCGGGGATCGGCAAGCCACCCTGGGCGTGCATGTACTTCATGCCGCCCAGGGAGGCTCCGGCCATGGTCGAACCGTGGTACGCGTTGTCGCGGCTGATGATGACGTCGCGCTCCGGCTGGCCCAGCAGTTGCCAGTAGTAGCGCACCATGCGGATGATGGTGTCGTTGCTCTCCGAGCCCGAGCTGCTGAAGAACACGTGCTTGAACTGCGGCGGCGTCACTTCCGCCAGACGCTCGGCCAGCTCGATGGCCGGCGGGGTCGAGGTCTGGAAGAAGGCGTTGTAGAAGGGCAGCTCGTGCATCTGCCGCGTGGCGGCGTCGATCAGGGACTGCTGGCCGTAGCCGGTGTTCACGCACCACAGGCCGCTCATGGCGTCGAGGATCTTGTGACCCTCGCTGTCCCAGATGTAGATGTTCTCGGCGCGCGTGATGATGCGCGCACCCTTGCGCGACAGGGCCTGGAAGTCGGTGAAGGGATGCAGGAAGTGGGCGGAATCGGCGGCCTGCCAGTCCGCGGTGGTGCGCAGGGCGGTGCTGCGCTTGGTGTCATGGGGATCGGTCATGGTCACTCCTCGTGCGTCAGGGGCGGGCGCGGCGTGGAACGGGGCCGCGCCCGCCGGAATGCGGGGGCTTCGGAAATCAGACGTGCAGCAGCAGGTGCTCGCGCTCCCAGGGCGAGATCACCTTCATGAACTCGGCGTACTCGATCTCCTTGATCTCGGTGTAGACCGTGACGAA
>CAYYCN010000032.1:0-27912 GCA_964470355.1 uncultured Sphaerotilus sp. | reverse complement strand
ACGCCGCGGCGATGCCCTTGCCCAGGGAGGACACCACACCGCCGGTGACGAAGACAAATTTGGTCATGTCAAGCGGCCCTCCCTTGCCGATGCCCCGCTCATGGCGGAGGGGCACCTTACAGGAGGGCCGTGGTGGTAAAACGAGATTATAGGATTGCCGCGTGACGGTGCGTGCGTTCAGGTAAGTGTCGGGCTCCAGAGGTCCCGGCGCGCGTGTGCCTGCAGCGTGTCGAGCACCTGCTCGGCCGACATGGGCGAGGCCAGGTGGTAGCCCTGCAGGGTGTGGCACCCCAGCGATTTCAGCCGTTGGGCCTGGTGGTCGTTTTCCACGCCTTCCGCTGTGCAGGGCAGGCCGAGCGCATAGGCCATGTGCACGATGGCGCGCAGCATGGCGTCGCCCTTCGAGGGCGCCTCCGCCTGAAGGGGATGCACGAAGCTGCGATCGATCTTCAGTCCGTCGAAGGCCATGCGCTGCAGGTAGCCCAGGGCGGAAAAACCGGTGCCAAAATCGTCCAGGATGAGCATCACGTCCAGGGACTTGAGGAGGTCCAGCACCGGTCCGGCCGATGCTTCGTCCATCAGGGCCGTTTCCGTGATTTCCAGTTCAAGGCGCCGAGGCGGCAGGCCAGAGAGCCGCAAGGCGCGCTGCACTTGGGCCACCAGGGCCGGGCTGCTGAGCTGTCGGGCCGAGAGGTTGACCGCCAGGCGCGTGTGATCGGGCCACAGGGCGGCGTCCCGGCAGGCCTGTTCGAGCACCCACGCGCCGATCGGGACGATGTGGCCGGTGCGTTCGGCCAGGGCAATGAAGGTGTCGGGGGCGATCACCCCGAGCTCGGGGTGGGTCCACCGCAGGAGCGCTTCCGCACCGACCGCACGGCCCTCCTGCGCGTCGAACAGGGGTTGGTACGTCAGGTGCAGTTCACCCCGCTCGGCGGCCCGTGCGAGGTCGTGGGTCATCCGGGCCTGCTGCTTCACCAGGCGGCGGGTGTTTTCGTCGATGGGCAGGACCCGGCCTCCCCCTGCAGCCTTGGCCGCGTGCAACGCGATGTCGGCGGCTTGCAGCAGATCCTGCGGGGTCCGGGCATCCGAGGGGGCGCAAGCCAGGCCGATGCTGGCGCCCACCTCCAGCTGGAGATCACCGATCTGGTGGGACTCGGACACCTGGGCCAGCAATCTCCGGGCCGACGAGACCAGGGTGTCTTGGGTCGGTGGGGGCGAAATGCCCAGGGCAAATTCGTCGCCGCCCAGCCGGAACCAGCGCCCGGCGTGCAGGGGCAGGGTGTCCAGGCGCCGGGCGACCGACTGAAGCAACCGATCGCCCACCATGTGGCCGTGGGCGTCGTTGACCTGTTTGAAGCCATCGAGATCGAGCAGCAGCAAGGCGACAGGTCGGGCGCCAGGGGTTCCCGCGGGCCCGAGCCGCTCGTCCAGCCAGGCGCGCAGGCTGCGGCGGTTGCCCAGCTCGGTGAGGGTGTCGGTGCCGGCCAGATGGGTCAGGGCCTGTTCGTTCAGGTGGGTTTCGCTGACGTCGACGGCCGAGCCGCGCCACCCGCAGAGGAGTCCCTGCCGGTCCGTCAGCGGTTTGGCGCCGAAGGACCACCAGCAACTGCGCCCCTCCACTTCCAGCGGGACGGTGGTGTCGCGGAAAGGTCGTCCGGCCCGCAATCGGTCGGACAGGGTGAGGATGGCCGACCAGCTGGCTTGGGTGCCCGGCCGGGCGTGTGATCCCAGCGCTTCGGTCAGCAGGATCTGATGGAGCGATCCGGTCCGACCCAGGCCCGTCACCATGCTGACCGAGGCGTGTGTGAGGCGCCCTTCGGCATCGCATTCCCAGAACCAGTCGCGCGAGGACAGTTCGATGTCGTTGAGCACCAGGGCCAGGTTTTCGCTTTGCCGCTCGGCCTCGAACTCCGCCAGCCCGCGTCGCATGAGGTCGCGCGAGGCTTCCAGGCTGCCCTTGAAGGTGGCCACGAAGTACAGCCCGCATCCCACCACGAGTGCAAATCCGAACAGGGGCGGAAGCCAGGTGGCCAGTTGCACGGTGACGGCCAGGTAGGTGAGGATCCAGCACAGTGCGACGGGGGGCAGGCGGTTGTAGGTGACCAGCTCCGAGCTGAGCACTCCGGCACCGACGATGACGACGAACAGCCGCAGGGCCTCGCTCTGGGCCTGCTGGTAGATCCACAGCAGGGGCAGCGCGAACAGCAGCGCCGTCACCACGGCTTGGGCACACAGCCAGCGCAGCCTCATGCGGGTGTGCGGATGTCCCTTGCGCGTCCAGATCGGCAGCCAGAATTTGGATGTGGGATTCAGGGCGATCGCGGCCAGCCAGGCCCCGCCGCCCGCGGTCGACAGGGTCGGATGGGCGCACAGGGCCACCAGAACGGTGGCCAGCCAGAGTAGCAGGGCATCCGTGGCCCGCGGGGTGCTGAACGGCTCGATCTGCAGGTCGATCAGGCGTGCACGGTCGTGGGGGCTGCCATGCGGCAGCGTCCAGTGGCGCTGCAGCCACGGCAGCGCCCGAGCGGGAGACAAGGCACGAAGACGGATGCCAGGCAGCATGGAGGACGAAGAGTCGACGCCCGATACTGCTGGAGCGCGGTGAAGTGTTCAGGCCGCGAATGTAGGGCCTGGAACCGGGTGTTACCGCCCGGTGAATCGGTGCATTCGTGTCCGGTTGTTACCGGATGGCGCGGCGCCGATGGCGGTCGGGTCAGAACTCCAGGTTGTCGATCAGGCGGGTGCGTCCCAGTCGAGCCGCCCCCAGGGCCACCAGGGGGGCTCCTGCCTTCAGCTCCTCTGGCGAGGGCGGCAGGAGGTCGTGGCGACGCCGGACCGTCAGGTAGTCTGTGTGCCAGCCGTGGGCCTGCAAGGCGGTGCAGGCGGCTTGTTCCAGTGCGGCGAGGTCGAGCGCTCCAGCGCGGACCTGCAGCGACAGCTCCCGCAGCGCCATCGACAGGCGCAGGGCCTCCTGCCGTTCGGCCTCGCTGAGGTAGCCGTTGCGCGAGGACAGGGCCAGTCCGGTTTCTGAACGGCGGGTTTCACCGGCCACGATCTCGGTCGGCAGTGCCAGTTGTGCCGCCATGCGGCGCAGCACCAGAAGCTGCTGGTAGTCCTTCTTGCCGAACACCGCCCAGCGGGGCTGGACCAGGTGGAGCAGTTTCAGGACCACCGTGCACACCCCCACAAAAAATCCGGGACGAAAGTGGCCTTCCAGGAGGTTGGCCAATTCCGGATCGGGGTGCACCTTGTAGGTCTGCGGTTGAGGGTACAGCTCGGATTCGGCGGGGGCAAACACCAGGTCGCAGCCCGCCGCTTCCAGCAGTTCACAGTCGCGGGTCAGCGTGCGCGGGTACTGGTCGAAATCCTCGTGGGGGGCAAACTGGAGCCGGTTGACGAAGATGCTGGCCGCCACCAGACCGGCCGGGCCGGCCAGTTCGCGGGCCTGACGCACGAGGGCCAAGTGCCCTTCGTGCAGGTTGCCCATGGTGGGGACAAAAGCCACGGGGACGGGTGAGGCGAGGTGCGCGCGCAGTTCGGCGACGGTGTGCAGGACGATCATGGTCTCGGGGGCCGGGTTCAGGAGGCGCTGTAGCTGTGGGCAACCGGATCGGGAAAGGATCCGTCCTTGACGGCGGTGACGTAGGCACGCAGAGCCGCTTCGACGGAGTCGTGGCCCGAAAGGAAGTTGCGCACGAATCGGGGCAGGCGCCCGCGGGTGATGCCCAGCATGTCGTGCAGCACCAGCACCTGACCGGCGGTGCCCGGGCCGGCGCCGATGCCAATGGTCATCAGCTGGGGGTTGTCGGCCTGGACCGCTTCGGCCACGGCGCTGGGCATGAGCTCCAGCACCATCATGGTCGCGCCAGCCTCGGTCAGTTCCCGGGCGTGTTGGCGCAGGGTGGCGGCACCGGCTTCGTCGCGGCCCTGGATGCGGTAACCGCCCAGCGCGTGCACGCTCTGGGGCGTGAGGCCCAGGTGTGCGCAGACCGGCACGCCCCGTTCGGTGAGGAAGCGCACGGTCTCGGGGGTCCAGTGACCGCCTTCGAGTTTGACCATGTGGGCGCCCGCCTGCATGAGCGCGGCGGCGCTGGCCATGGCCTGCGCCGGGCCTTGCTGGTAGCTGGCGAACGGAAGGTCGGCGATCACCCACGCCGCGCCCCCACGAAGGCCGCGCACCACGCACTCGGTGTGATAAATCGTCTGTTCCAGCGTGACCGGCAGGGTGCTGGAGTGCCCCTGCACGACCATGCCCATCGAGTCACCGATCAGCAGACAGTCCACCCCGGCCTCGTCGGCCAGTTTGGCGAAGGTGGCGTCATAGGCCGTGAGCATGGCGATCTTCTCGCCACGGGCCTGCAGGGCACGCAGTGCGTGCAGGGTCATGGGCTTGCGGGCGTCGGGGCCGGGGACGGGCTGGGCGTGGCTGCTCATCGGATCTCCTGAGGGACGTCGTCAAGCCAAGTCGGACTTGGGTGGGCGCGGATTCTAGCCAGCCCGCATGTCCCTAAACTGAAGAGCCTCCCCCACACGACGGCCCTGGCCCCTCCCATGGAAAAACCCCACGCCCCTTCTTGCGAACGCAACCGCGACGTCATCCTGGCGGTGCTGCGGGATCACCTGCCGCAGGACGCCTCGGTCCTCGAGGTCGGCAGCGGCACCGGGCAGCACGCGGTGTATTTCAGCCAGGCCTTGCCTGCGGTGCGGTGGCAGTGTTCGGAGCGGGCCGAGGCGCTGCCGGGCCTTTCGCTCTGGGTGGACGAGGCGGCACGTCCGAACCTGCCGTCCGCCCTTGAACTGGACGTGGCACGCACAGACTGGCCCTTCGTGTGTGCCGGCCGGCGTTTCGACGCTGTGTTCACGGCCAACACCCTGCACATCATGGGTTGGCCGCAGGTCGTCTTGCTGTTCGGAGGCCTGCCGGACGTGCTGGCGCCGGGCGGGCGACTGGTCGTCTACGGCCCTTTCAATCGAGGGGGGCGTTTCACCAGCGACAGCAACGCGGCCTTTGATGGCTGGCTCAAGCGCGTGGATCCGGCCCGGGGCCTCCGGGATGCCGAAGCGGTGGACGCCCTGGCCCGGCGGGCAGGCCTGTCCTTGATCGAAGACCGCGACATGCCCTCGAACAATTCCTGCCGGGTCTGGCGCCGCGACTGAGGCGCACCGGGGGGGACTCGGCACGTTCCCGATGGAGCCGGTGAGCGCCTATTGCGGGGTGTATCTTTTCGTGGGTCGCGGATTCCCTGCGGTGCCGGCCGTGTTTCCCCTATGGCCACGCGCTGGAATGGCGGCGCTCGCCGGCCCCCGACCGATACGCGATTGGACACACAAGCCGCCATCGACTCACGAATGCACAACGGTTCTGAAACCGCCTGCTTCACAGAATGAAAACAGGCGGCCACAGCGTCGAAACAAACCTTGCACAGGCCGCCACTTCCGGCTTTTCCGCCTGCGGGCGGGCCGGACCATGTGGCTCCCGGCTCCATCCGCGGGCCGTTGCGCACCGCGAAGGTGTGTCTGTCGAGGCTGTTCATGCTCCATCCCTTCCTGTTTCCCTGGCGAACCCTGGCGGCTGTGGCCGCGGTTTGCACCGCCTTGTCTGCTTGTGGCGGGGGCGGTGGCGCGGTCTCTGCCACGTCCTCGTCCAGCGAGCCTGTGGCCGATGCCGGGGCGGGAGGGAGCTCTGGCGGTTCCGGTGCATCCGGTACCTCGGACACGTCCAGCGGGACTGGAACTTCCGGGGCCGTGTCTGGCACCGGGTCGGTTCAGAACCCGATCCTGTTCGTCACGCAGGTGCCGGTGTCCACCGACTTTGCGGCGCGGGTGTCCACCTTCGGCAACCACCGGGCTTCGATCGCGCTGGCCCCTCGTGGAGGCGATCTGGTGATCCGCTATCCGGATGGCACCCTGCGCCAGCTGACCGAAGAAGCTGGCTACGGCATGTCCGGCCTGCAGGGCGCACAGGCGATCGCCGTGCGCGAGCCCTCGGTGCATTGGAGCGGGACCAAGGCCTTGTTCAGCATGGTGGTGGGGGCGCCGACGGCGCGGTACGTCGAGACCTCTGCGCGTTGGCAGATTTATGAAGTGTCCGGTCTGGGACAGGGGGAAACCGTCCAGATCACCAAGGTGCCTCGTCAGCCGGCCGAGTACAACAACGTCTCGCCGATCTACGGAACCGACGACCGCATCCTGTTCACCTCCGACCGCCCGCGCGGCGGCGAGGCGCACCTGTATCCGCAGCTCGATGAGTACGAGAGCACGCCCACGGTCACCGGCCTCTGGAGCCTGGACCGGACCAGCGGGGACCTTCGCCTGCTCAACCATGCAGTCAGTGGTGCGTTTTCTCCTTCCATCGACAGTGCGGGGCGGGTGATCTACACGCGCTGGGACCACCTGCAGCGCGACCAGCAGGCCGATGCCGGCACCTACGGCGCGTTCAACCACGCCGACGAAACCGCCGGTGCGGCCCGCCAGGCTGCGGCGGAGGTCTTTCCGGAGCCCCGAAGCCCCAGCACCAGCGTGTTCGGGGCCGTCAACGGACACACCTTCAACCAGTTCACCCCCTGGGAGGTCAACGAGGACGGCACGGGCGAAGAAACCCTCAACCACATCGGTCGCCACGAACTGGTGCCGGGGGGCTTCGACCGCACGTTCACGGCGGATCCTGCGCTGCGCTCCTTCGGGAGTGCCGGGTTCACCGCCAACCGCAAGACCATCCGCGGGGACGGCGGCATCTTCCAGGTGCGGGAAGACCCCGCCCATCCGGGCACCTACTTCGGCCTTTACGGGCGGGAGTTCGGTGAGCTGGGCGCCAGCCAGATCGTCAAGTTCCAGGGCGGCGTGGGCATGAATGCGGAGGCCATGACCTTCACGGACGCCTCCGATCCGACGCATGCCGGTGGACGCTTCCGGAACCCGCTGCCGCTCTCCGACGGGCGCCTGATCGCGACGCATTCGCCCAGCTCCACAGTGACCACGTCACCCGAAATGGAGTTCACCCTCAAGGCCCTGACGCTGGACGCCGCGACGGGTCGCTACAGCGCGGGGACCTCGCTCACCGGCGGCATCCGCAAGAGCATCAGCTGGTACGACCCCGACACGCTGCGCAGCTTCAACGGCAAGCTGTGGGAGCTGGAAGCGGTCGAGGTGGTGGCGCGACTGCGGCCCACGGCGCGCACGGCCAAGGCCCTCGAAGCGCCGGAGAAGAGCATCTTGTCGGAGGAGGGTGTCGACGAGGCCGCGTTGCGGTCCTGGCTGCAGCGCAACGACCTGGCCCTGATCGTCACCCGCAACCAGACCTCCCGCGATCGGGCCGATCGGGAGCAGCCCTACAACCTGCAGGTGCCGGGGGGGGTCAAGACCGTGGGCAACACCGGGAAGGTGTACGACATCGCGCACTTCCAGATCCTGCAGGCCGATCAGGTGCGAGGTTATGACGGCAAGGAGGGGCGGCGCGCCATCGCCCAACCGGCGCGAGGGACCGTTGGCCAGAATGCCCCCAACACCACCGGTCCGACCGGCAGCGTGAAAATCGCGGCCGACGGGTCAACCGCCGCCTTTGTGCCGGCCCGCCGCGCCCTGACCTGGCAGACGACCGACACCGGTGGGAACGCCGTGGTGCGTGAGCGCCTGTGGGTGACGTTCCAGCCGGGCGAGGTGCGCGTGTGCGCCTCCTGTCACGGGGTCAACCAGACGGATCAGGCCGGTCAGGGGGCGCCCGTCAACAAGCCCGAGGCCTTGCGCGCCTTGCTGCGGCATTGGAACACCCTGCCCAAGTGAGGGGGGGATCGGCCTGCGGCGCACTCCTGCGGCATTTTTCGGGCCGGATAATGCCGGGCGCACCCCCGCGCCGGGTCCTGCCCACCTCAAGAGCCGCCCATGCCGAACCTGCCTTCTCTGTCGTTTCGATCCTGGTTCGCCTGGGGGGTGATCGGCCTGGCCTGGAGCGCGAGCGCCCAGGCGGCAGGGACCGAGGGGCCGGTGCTGCGCCACCCGATCCTCTTCGCGACCCAGGTGCCTTGGATGATCGACTTCGCCGCGCGCATGTCGACCTTCGGCAATCACCGATCGGGCATCGGGCAGGTGCCCCGGGGCGGCGATCTGGTGGTCCGCTACCCGGACGGCACGCTGCGCCGACTCACGGCCGAGGCGGGGTTTGGATCGGACGGCCTGCAGGGCGCCCACGCGATCGCCGTGCGCGAGCCTTCGGTGCATTGGAGCGGTCAGAAGGCCTTGTTCAGCATGGTGGTCGGCGCGCCCACACGACCGGGCGTCGAGGACCGGACCCGCTGGCAGATCTATGAGGTGACCGGGCTGGGCCAGGGGGAGACGGCGCAGATCCGCAAGGTGGAGAACCAGCCGGCCGAGTACAACAACGTCTCGCCGATCTACGGCACCGACGACCGCATCCTGTTCACTTCCGATCGACCCCGGGGCGGTGAGGCCCACCTGTACCCGCAGCTCGACGAATACGAGAGCACGCCCACCGTCACCGGCATCTGGAGCCTGGATCGCCCAAGTGGACACCTGCGACTGCTGACGCATGCCGTCAGCGGGGCGTTCACCCCGATCATCGACAGTGCGGGGCGGGTGATCTACACGCGCTGGGACCACCTGCAGCGCGACCAGCAGGCCGAGGATCCGGGTTGGCGCGCCTTCAACCGAGCCAGCGAGGCCGAGGACGCGGCCACCACGGCGGCGGCCGAGGTGTTCCCGGAACCGCGGGAGGCCTCGACAAGCGCCTTCGGGCCGGTCAACCGTCACCTGTTCAACCAGTTTTCCCCCTGGGAGATCCACCAGGACGGGACCGGTGAAGAAACCCTCAACCACATCGGCCGCCACGAGCAGCTGCTGGGCGGGCTGGACCGCACCTTCAATGGCGACGCGGCCCTGTCGGCCTATGTGGGCACGGGCCATTCGGCCAACCGGAAGCTCATCCGCGGGGACGGCGGCATCTTCCAGGTGCGCGAGGCCCCCAGCCAACCCGGGACCTACTACGGCATCTACGGCCGCGAGTTCGGGGAGTTGGGGGCCAACCAGATCGTCCGGTTCGAGGGCGGGGTCGGCGTGAACCCGGAGGCCATGGCCTTCACGGACGTCACCGATCCCGGTCTGGCGGGCGGGCGCTTCCGGAGCCCGCTGCCGCTCGGCGACGGGCAGATGATCGCCGTGCACACCCCCAGCACCACGATCTCGGCGGCCTCCCCGGTGCACTTTTCGATCAAGCTGCTGACTCCGCAGCCGGACGGACGGTATGTGGCCGGTGCGGCCCTCACCGGGGGCCTCACCAAGTCGGTGAGCTGGTACGACCCCGGCACGCTGCGGCAATTCAGCGGGCCGCTGTGGGAGTTGGATCCGGTCGAGGTGGTGGCGCGTCCCCGTCCTGCCGCGCGGGTCGAGGCGCCGCTTGAAGCCCCGGAAAAGAGTGTCTTCAAGGAAGAGGGCATCGACGAAAAAGCCCTGAGGTCCTGGATGGCGGCCCGCGATCTGGCCTTGATCGTCACGCGCAACCAGACCAGCCGTGACCGGGCCGACCGCCAGCAGCCCTTCAATCTGCGCGTGCCGGGCGGCACCCGCACGGTGGGCGGGCCGGGCAAGGTCTACGACATCGCGCACTACCAGATCCTGCAGGCCGATCAGGTCCGCGGGTATTCCGGCCGTGAAGGGCGCCGTCCGATCGCCCAGCCGACCCGGTCGACCTCGAAGGTGAATGCGCCCAACACCGCCGGGCCAGTGGGCAGTGTGAAGATCGCCGCCGATGGCTCCACCGCCGCCTTTGTGCCTGCCCGGCGCGCGCTGACCTGGCAGATCACCGACCCGGCGGGCCACGCCGTGGTGCGCGAGCGCCTGTGGGTGACGTTCCAGCCCGGAGAGGTGCGCGTGTGCGCCTCCTGCCATGGAGTGAACCGTGCCGACCAGGCCGGGCAGCCCGCCCCGACCCAAAAGCCTGAGGCGCTGCGCACCCTTTTGCGCCACTGGGCCCGGTTGCCCAAATGACCCGGGGCCTGACGGCCCCTGAGGATCAGACGATGCGGTCGTCGACGGTCGCGATCTTGCGCAATCCCTCGTAGCGCACCGAGTCCACCAGCAAGGGGTGGCTGGCGTCGCCGCCGTCCCAGCGCGGCTCCTCGATGCCCTCGAACACCTCGCGCAGGCGCTCCCCCCAGGTGTCGCGGATCATCTTGAAGTAGGGGTTGTGCTCGTCGATGCAGACGATGCGGTCGCTCTGCAGCGCGCCGGCCTGGTAGACCAGCAGGTCCAGCGGCATGCCCACGCTCAGGTTGGACTTGATGGTCGAGTCCATCGACACCAGGGCGCACTTGGCGGCCACGTCCAGCGGGGTGCCCGGGTGGAGCATGCGGTCGAGGATGGGCTTGCCGTACTTACTTTCGCCGATCTGGAAGAAGGGCGTCTCGCGCGTGGCTTCGATGAAGTTGCCGGCCGAGTAGACCAGGAACAGCCGCATGGCCTCGCCGGCGATCTGGCCGCCGAAGATCATCGAGCAGTTGAAGTCGATGCCGTTGGCCTTGAGGGCCGGGCCATCCTGTTCGTACACGCGGCGCACGGCCGAGCCCAGCACGCGGGTGGCGTCGAACATGCTTTTGGCATTCCAGATCGAGATCGGTTCGTCGTCGCCGTTGGGGATCTTTTCGGTCTGCAGGATCTCGCGCACGGACTGCGAGATGCTCAGGTTGCCAGCCGACAGCAGGCACATGAAGCGATCGCCCGGCTTCTCGTAGACCATCATCTTGCGGAAGGTGCTGATGGCGTCCACCCCGGCGTTGGTGCGGGAGTCCGAGAGGAAGACGAGGCCGGCGTTGAGCCGGATGCCGACGCAGTAGGTCATGGGCGTTCCGAGGGCAGGGTCAGGGGGCGGAGGTTCCGGTGGCCAGCGCGTGGAGGCGGTAGAGCGCGTCCAGCGCGGCGCGGGGCGTAAGGGTATCAGGGTCGAGTGACGCCAGGGCTTCGAGCGCGGCTTGCTGTTCAGGCGCCACGGGTGGCGCTGCGGGTGCCGTGGACGGTGCGGCGTTCGGTGAGTGTGGGGCGATGCCGAGGTCGCCGTCGCCTTGCGTTCGTTTCAGAGAGGCCTGCTCCTCGGGCGCCGAAGCCGACACGGCATCCGGTGCGCCGAACAGGTCGATCTGGGTTTCTCCCGCATGCTGCTGGGCTTCGAGGGCTTCCAGCGTCGTGCGTGCCTGGCGCAGCACCGAGCCGGGCATGCCCGCCAGCCGCGCCACCTGCACACCGTAGCTGCGGCTGGCCGGGCCGGCCTCGATGGCGTGCAGGAAGACGATGTCGTCCCCGCTCTCGGCCGCCGAGACGTGCATGTTCACCGCGTGCCGGTGCTTGGCCGGGAACTCGGTCAGCTCGAAATAGTGTGTGGCGAACAGCGTGAAGCTCTTGTTGCGGTCGTGCAGGTGCGAGGCAATGGCGCCGGCCAGGGCCAGGCCGTCAAAAGTGGACGTGCCGCGTCCGATCTCGTCCATCAGCACCAGCGAGTGCTCGGTGGCGCCGTGCAGGATGGCGCTGCCCTCGGTCATCTCCAGCATGAAGGTGGACTGGGCGTTGGCCAGGTCGTCGGCTGCGCCGATGCGGGTGTGGATGGCGTCGATGGGTCCGAGGCGGCAGGCGCTGGCGGGCACGTACGAGCCCATCGCGGCCAGCAGCACGATCACCGCGACCTGGCGCATGAAGGTGCTCTTGCCGCCCATGTTGGGGCCGGTGAGGATGACCATGCGGCGTGCGGCGTCCAGGCGGCAGTCGTTGGCGATGAAGCTGCCGCCGCCGGTTTCGGCCAGGCGGGCTTCCACCACGGGGTGGCGGCCCTGCGTGATGTCCAGGCAGGGGTGGGGCACAAATTCCGGGGCGCACCAGTTCAGCGTGGTGGCGCGTTCGGCCAGCGCGGCCAGCGCGTCCAGGCTGGCCAGGGCGCGGCCCAGTTCGGCCAAGGCGGTCAGGTGCGGCTGGATCTGGTCGAGCAGTTGCTCGTACAGCCACTTCTCGCGCGACAGCGAGCGCTCCTGCGCGGACAACGCCTTGTCCTCGAAGGCTTTCAGCTCGGGCGTGATGTAGCGCTCGGCGTTCTTGAGCGTCTGGCGGCGCTGGTAGTCCAGCGGCACCTTGTCGATCTGGCCCATCGTCACTTCGATGTAGAAGCCGTGGACCTTGTTGTACTGCACGCGCAGGTTGGCGATGCCGGTGCGGGTGCGCTCACGCGCTTCGAGGTCGAGCAGGAAGGCGTCGCAGTTGGTGGCGATGCCGCGCAGTTCGTCCAGATCGGCATCGAAACCGGGGGCGATGACGCCACCGTCGCGCAGCAGCACGGCCGGGTCTTCGGCAATGGCGCGTTGCAGCAGCTCGGCGATGGCCGGGTCGGGGGTGAGGGCGCCGTGCAACTCCATCAGCAGCGGCGCACCTTCGTTGGCGCTGCCGGGGACGTGGCGGCGCAGCTCGGGCAGCGTCACCAGCGTTTCGCGCAGGCCGGACAGCTCGCGCGGACGCACTTGGCGCAGCGCGGTGCGGGCGGTGATGCGCTGCACGTCGCTCACATGGCGCAGCGCGTCGCGCAGGGGCTCGACGGCGTAGGCGTTTTGCAGCGCGGCGATGGCGCCGTGACGGGCGCGGGCCAAGCTGCGCTCGCGCAGCGGGTGCGTCAGCCAGTGGCGCAGCGTGCGGCTGCCCATGCCGGTGCGGCAGGTGTCGAGCAGCGACAGCAGGGTGGGAGCGGGCTCTCCGCGCAGGGTCTGGGTCAGTTCCAGGTTGCGGTGCGTGGCGGGCGGCAGCTCCAGCAGGTCGCTGGCGCGTTCGACCGTGAGCGTGTTGATGTGCGAGAGGGCGCGGCCCTGGGTGTGCTCGGCATAGCTCAGCAGCGCGGACGCTGCGGCGTGGGCCACACCCAGGTCTTGCGCGTTGAAGCCGGCCAGGTGGGCCACGCGCAGCTGCTCGCGCAGCTTGCGCTCGCCCAGCGTGCGGTCGAACTGCCAGCCGGGACGGCCGATGACGGGTGCGATGCAGGCGCGCAGGGCGATCGGGCGTTTCTGGGCGTCGGTCTCGGCGCTGACCAGCACCTCGGCTGGGTTCAGGCGGGCCAGCCAGGCGCTCAGCTCGCGCTCGGAGCACTCGGTCAGGCCGAGCTGTCCGCTGGCCAGGGCCAGCCAGGCCAGGCCCCAGGTGCCGCCCTGCTGGGTTACGGCCAGCAGGCGGGTGTCCTCGCGCTCGTTCAGCAGTTCGGAGTCGGTGATGGTGCCGGGCGTGACCACCCGCACCACCTTGCGCTCCACCGGGCCCTTGGTCGCGCCCACTTCGCCGACCTGCTCGGCGATGGCCACCGCTTCGCCCTGCTTGATGAGCTTGGCGAGGTAGGCCTCCAGCGCGTGCACCGGCACGCCGGCCATCACCACCGGCTCGCCGTTGCTCTGGCCGCGCGTGGTGATGGTGATGTCCAGCAGCCGGTGCGCCTTGCGGGCGTCGTCGAAGAACACCTCGTAGAAGTCACCCATCCGGTAGAACACCAGCGTGTCCGGGAACTCCGCCTTGATGCGGAGATATTGGGCCATCATCGGCGTGTGGCCGGCGAAGCGGGTGTCGGGCGCGGCGGGAGAGGTCACGGCGTCGGGCCCGGAGGGGGCCGGGCGGCAGGAAGAGACAGCGCCCCGTCGGGGGTGCGTTCAGGTCGGGACGGCGGAGGTCAGAACGGCGCGTCGTCGCGCGGCTTGCGGCGCGGGGCTGGCTTCTCTTCGGCGGGCGGCGGCAGGTCGGCCTTGCGGATGCGGGTCGGCGGCTTGCGGGTGACGACCGGTGCGGGCTTTTCTTCTTCCGGCGTGTCCTCGAAGGCCGCGGCCAGGGCTTGGGCGGGGGTCATCGGGATCTCGACCGGCTCCACCAGCGAGGAGCCGGGGCGGCTGGCGGCAAACGGCACCAGGTTTTCTTCGGCAGCTTCAGGCGCAGCGTCCGATTCGGCGGCTGCTTTGACCTTCAGACGCTTGACCGGGGCCTTGGCGGCCTTGATGGACTTCTCGGCGGACGGGGCAGCAGCGGTTTCTGCGACGGGCTCGTCTTCCTTGATGACGCGGGAGTAGGGACTGAGGATCTGCACCAGTTGGGCGTAGACCTTGGGCGTGCCGGCGACCAGCTCGCGCTGGTTCAGGAAGTCGGCTTCACCCGTGAAGTTGCCCACCAGGCCGCCGGCTTCGGTGATCATCAACGAGCCAGCGGCGCAGTCCCAGGGGCTCAGGCCGGTCTCGAAGAAACCGTCGTACCAGCCAGCGGCGACGTAGCACAGGTCCAGTGCGGCGGCGCCAGGGCGACGCAGGCCGGCGCAGGACTGGCTCATTTCCTCGAAGATCTTCATGTACCGCTTGAAGTTGTCTCCCTTGCGGAACGGGAAGCCGGTGCCGATCAGCGAATCGGCCAGGCGGATGCGCTTGGACACGCGCAGGCGCTTGTCGTTGAGGTAGGCGCCGCGGCCCTTGGTGGCGTAGAACAGGTCGTTGCGGCAGGGGTCGTAGACCACGGCCTGCTCGACCTTGCCCTTGTAGGCCAGCGCGATCGAGACGGCGTACTGTGGGAAGCCGTGCAGGAAGTTGGTCGTGCCGTCGAGCGGATCGATGATCCACAGGAAGTCGGAGTGCTTGGCGCCACGCGTGCGGCCGGACTCTTCGGCGAGGATGGCGTGGCCGGGGTAGGCCTGCAGCAGCGTGTCGATCACGGCCTGCTCCGCCGCGCGGTCGACTTCGGAGACGAAGTCGTTGGGCCCCTTGTTTTCCACGGTGAGTCGTTCCACGTCCAGGCTGGCGCGGTTGATGATCGCTCCCGCAGCCCGGGCGGCCTTGATGGCGGTGTTGAGCATGGGGTGCAGGTTGGCTTGCGACATGAGCAAAGACTCTCAGACGTGGGGAAAGGGGCTGGCGGGGATAAAGAGCGGAGGGCCGGAGAACACTGCTCACGGCAATCCGTGAAATCCAGCACCTATGATGAAGGGCGAGAGTTTACCCGTCCTCCTTCCCGATTGTCATGCTGCCCGAGTCATTTTCCCTTCCCGACGCCGCCAGGCGCCCCCCCGATTCGACCCGCTTTGTGCTGGTGAACACCAGCCATCCAGGCAATGTGGGGGCCACGGCCCGGGCGATGAAGGTGATGGGGTTTTCCGATCTGGTGCTGGTGGCGCCGCGTTTTCGCGACGTGCTGAGCCAGGAGGAGACCGTGGCCATGGCCAGTGGCGCGGCCGACATCCTGGTGCGAGCCCGCATCGTCGAGACGCTGCCCGAGGCCCTGGAAGGCGTGCAGGTGGCCTGTGCCACCGCCATGACGCCTCGGGACTTCGGTCCCCCCACCCACGCACCCCGCGATTTCCTGCCGACGCTGGCCGTGCGGCCCGACGCCGTGGCGTTTGTCTTCGGCAGCGAGCGCTATGGGCTGTCGAATGAGGACGTCTACCGCTGTCACCACTGCCTGTCGATTCCCACCCGGGCCGAGTACGGCTCGCTCAATCTGTCCCAGGCGGTGCAGTTGCTGGCCTATGAATGGCGCCAGGCCCTCGGGGGATTCGACGTGCTGCCGCGCACGGCTGATCCGGTGCGGGCGTCGGGGGATGCGGTGCAGGGCACCCTTGGGCATTGGCAGGAAGCGCTGGTGCACCTCGGGTTCCTGGACCCCGAGGCGCCGCGCAAACTCATGCCGCGCCTGAACCAGCTGCTCAACCGGGCGGAGTTGACACAGGAAGAGGTTCACATCCTGCGTGGCATCGCCCGCATGGTGCTCCAGGCCACGCCGGCCGATCGGCGCGGGGGGAAATGATCCGGGGCGTTTGTGCCGTTTCCGGTCAGTTGCGGTGGGGTGACGCCACACACGGGCCCGTGTATTCCGGGGGGCGCCGTGCTCACAGCGGCGTCGCCGGCAGCGTCGGACGTTCGATGCCCCTACACTGTGTTTTCCGAATCTGCAAAACCGCTGTACCGCCATGTTTGACCGCCTGCGTGAAGACATCGCCTGCATCCTGGAACGTGACCCGGCCGCCAAGTCGGGCTTCGAGGTGCTGACCTGCTACCCGGGCCTGCATGCCCTCATCGTGCATCGGTGGGCCCATGCGTGTTGGCAGGCCGGCTTCAAGTGGCTGGGACGTTTCATCTCGCACATCGGCCGGGGGCTGACCGGCATCGAGATCCACCCCGGCGCCACCTTCGGTCGCCGGGTGTTCATCGACCATGGCATGGGCATCGTCATCGGCGAGATGGCCGAAGTGGGCGACGATTGCACCATCTACCAGGGCGTGACGCTGGGTGGCACCTCACTGCAAAAGGGCATCAAGCGCCACCCGACCCTGGGCAACGGCGTGATCGTGGGCGCCCACGCCTGTGTGCTGGGTGGCTTCACGGTGGGCGATGGCGCCCGCGTGGGCTCGGGCGCGGTGGTGACCAAGCCGGTGCCGGCCGGCGCCACGGCCGTGGGTAACCCCGCTCGCATCATCGTGCGCGAAGAATCCGCCAAGCGCGAGGATGCCGCTGCCAAGATGGGCTTCTCGGCGTATGGCGTGACCCAGGGCGACGATCCAGTGTCGCAGGCGATGAAGGGCCTGATCGACAACGCCTCCGGCCATGAGCACCAGATCGCGCTGCTGTGGCAGGCCATCGAGAAACTGTCGGCGCAGTCGCGCGAGTTGCCGGCCGATCCTTGTGTGCCAGAGGAAGCCCAGACCACCGAGTGCTTTGATGCCGCGCGTCTGACGCGACTCGTCAAGTAAGCCGAACGGATGGGGCGGCTGGCCGGGGCTGCTGGTCGATCCGAAGTTTCAGCGCGCCGCGGCGGTCACCCGCCCGGCGCGTTTTTCATTCCGGACGTGTGGGGCGGCGGGCGGTCTTCGGGCGGAATGCCGCGCAGACCGTGTCGCGCGTTTCCAGATACGGTCCACCGATGAGATCGATGCAATAAGGCACAGCCGCAAAGATGCCGGGGCAGGGCGGTGTCGCGCTCGGCAGGCCTTCCAGCGTTTCGGCGATGGATTTGGGCTGGCCGGGCAGGTTCAGGATGAGCGCCTGCTTGCGGATCACAGCCACTTGGCGTGACAGGATGGCCGTGGGCACGAAGCGCAGGCTGATCTGCCGCATCTGCTCGCCGAACCCGGGCATGACCTTGTCGGCCACAGCCAGCGTGGCTTCGGGCGTGACGTCACGCGGCGCCGGGCCCGTGCCGCCTGTGGTCAGCACGAGGTGGCAGGCTTCGGTGTCGACCAAGTCGATCAGGGTCTGGCTGATGCCCGCCTGTTCGTCCGGGATCAGGCGCGTCACCCAGGTCACCGGGTTGTGCAGCACGCGGGTGAGCCATTCCTGCAGTGCGGGCAGGCCCTTGTCCTCGTAGACGCCGCTGCTGGCCCGGTCGCTGATGGACACCAGACCGATGCGCACCGCCTCGGGCGGCGGCAGATCCGGAGCGCCCGCGTTGACGTTGCCGCGGAGGCCGTCAGGAGTGGGGGCGTCACTCATCGTTGTCGTCCTCGTCTTCGTCCGCGCTCTGGGCGGCTTTTTCCTGCGCCGCGAGCGCTGTCTTCACTTCCTGGAACAGGTCACGGTAGGCGCGGCCCTTGCGCGTGGCCGCCCCGTCGTGTTCGGCTTCGGTCGTGGCTTTGCCGAGTTCCTTGCGGGCGTTGCGGATCAGCGTGCGCAGGGCCTGGACGTCGGTGTCGGGGTGGTCGGCCATCCACTCGGTCAGCGCGTTGTCCTCGGCCAGCAGGCGGTCGCGCCAGCGCTCGGCGTTGTGCAGGGCCAGGGTTTCGCGGGCACCGGGCACCTTGAAGGCCGCCACGGCTTCGCGCAGCGGCTCGGCGTCGAGGCCACGCATGACCTTACCGATGTATTGCAACTGGCGGCGCTTGCCTTCGTGCGAGCGGGTGCGGCGCAGTTCGTCGAGGGCGTCACGCAGCAACTCGGGCATCTCGACCTCGGCGAGGCGGTGCGGCGGCATGGCGGCCAGTTCGAGGCCCAGTTTCTGCAGATCGTGACTCTGCTTCTTCATCTGGGTCTTGCTGGGGCGTTCGATGCCCTCGTCGTCGAAGGTCTCGGGATCGGGGTGATGCATGTCGGGAGAAGGTTCTGGGGCCGCCGGTGCGCAAGGCTGCACGGCGATCCGGAGTCGTTGACTGGGGTGCTGCGGACCCCACCGGTGGGGCGCAGGACCGGCGGCTATGATACGAGCGACCCGGTCGGGTGGTCGCCCAGGGCATGATGTGCGGGGTGTCCACCGGCTTGCCCGAACCCTTTGTGCACCCTCCATGACCTCTGAAACCTCTCGTCAACGTCCCGGTTTTTCGTACAGCCGAGATCAGTTCCAGCAACTGGTGGAGGACGCCCTCCAACTGGCCAAGAGCCTGGGGGCATCGGACGCCGGGGTGGACATTTCCGAGGCGTCCGGGCTGTCGGTGTCGGTGCGCAAGGGCGAGATCGAAAACGTCGAGCGCAACCGCGACAAGTCCATCGGTGTGACCGTTTACCTGGGGCAGCGCCGCGGCAACGCCAGCACCTCCGATTTTTCGCCTGCAGCGCTCAAGCAGACCGTGCAGGCGGCCTTCGACATCGCCCGCTTCACCGCCGAGGACGAAGCCGCTGGCTTGCCGGAAGAGGCCGATCTGGCCTTGGGCTCTGCCGCTGAGCTGGACCTGGACCTGTTCCACCCCTGGGCCGTGGACGCCGAACAGGCCGCCGAGCTGGCGCTGCGCTGCGAGTCGGCCGCGCTGACGGTGGACGCCCGCATCACCAATTCCGAAGGCGCGGCCGTGTCGGCCCAGCAGTCGCACTTCTTTGCCGGCAATTCGCGTGGGTTTCGGGGCGGCTACGCCAGCTCGCGCCACTCGATGTCGGTCTCGCCCATTGCCGGGCGCGGGCGCGACATGCAGCGTGACGGTTGGTACAGCTCGATGCGCGATGCGCTCGATCTGGCTTCGCCTGAAGCCGTGGGCCGTTACGCCGCCGAGCGTGCGCTCTCGCGCCTGAAGTCGCGCAAGATCAAGACGGGTGAAGTGCCTGTGCTGTTCGAGTCCACCGTGGCGGCTGGTCTGCTGGGCGCCTACGTGCAGGCCACCAGCGGCGGTGCGCTGTACCGCAAGGCCACCTTCCTGCACGACTGCCTGGGCCAGCAGATCTTCGCGCCGCACATCGATATCTTCGAGAACCCACACATCCTCAAGGGCAAGGGCAGCGCGCCCTTCGACGACGAGGGCGTGGTCACCCGAGCCCGCCCGGTGGTCAACACCGGCACGACGATGGGCTACTTCCTGTCCAGCTACTCCGCGCGCAAGCTGGGCATGAAGACCACCGGTCACGCCGGTGGCTCGCAGAACTTGGTCATGACCAGCCGCCTGACCCGCCCGCAGGACGACCTGAAGGCCATGCTGCAAAAGCTGGGCACCGGTCTGTTCGTGGTCGAACTGATGGGGCAGGGCGTCAACTACGTGACGGGCGACTATTCGCGCGGCGCGGCCGGCTTCTGGGTCGAGAACGGCGAGATCGCCTACCCGGTGCAGGAGATCACCATCGCCGGCCACCTCAAAACCATGTTCCAGCAGATCGCCGCCATTGGCGCGGATGCCTACACCATGGGCGGCAAGACGGTGGGATCCATCCTGGTCGAGAAGATGATGGTCGCGGGCCACTGAGGACGGA
The DNA here is from genome assembly GCA_964470355.1 of uncultured Sphaerotilus sp. Taxonomy (GTDB): domain Bacteria; phylum Pseudomonadota; class Gammaproteobacteria; order Burkholderiales; family Burkholderiaceae_C; genus Sphaerotilus. Next base: position 8,263 of record CAYYCN010000032.1, on the reverse strand, counting down.
GCGGGGGCGGATCTGGGCGTGCGGGGTAAGCGAGTACGCAATTCCGCGCAGGGGTAAGCCCCGGATCCGGATGAGGGGGGGCGTTCCTAGAATCGATCCGAGTTCGATTCATCCACCGACCCCCTTGAGGAGACCCCGTCATGGAACGTCGTTCCTTTTTAGGCAAGACCGGCATCGCCGGCGTGCTGGCTGCAGGTGCCGCACCGGCCATCGTGCAGGCCCAGGCTCAGTTGCGCTGGCGCATCGCGTCGAGCTTCCCCAAGTCGCTGGACACCATCTACGGCGGCGCCGAGGTCTTCGCCAAGAAGGTCGGCGAGATGTCGGGTGGCAAGTTCCAGGTCACGGTCCACGCCGGTGGCGAGTTGATGCCTCCGTTCGGGGTGGTCGACGGCGTGCAGAACGGCACCGTCGAGGCTTGCCACACCGTGCCCTACTACTTCTTCGGCAAGGATCCGACTTTTGCGCTGGGGGCCGCGATTCCCTTCGGCCTGAATTCGCGCCAGATGACGGCGTGGATGTATGAGGGCAACGGCCTGAAGTTGATGCGCGAGTTCTACGCGCAGTACAACATGATCAACTTCCCCTGCGGCAACACCGGCGCGCAGATGGGCGGCTGGTACCGCAAACCGCTGAAGTCCATGGCCGACATGAAGGGCCTGAAGTTCCGCATCGGCGGTTTTGCCGGCAAGATCGTGGAGCGTCTCGGTGGTGTGCCCCAGAGCATTCCCGGCGGCGAGATCTACCAGGCGCTGGAAAAGGGCACGATTGATGCGGCCGAGTGGGTCGGACCATACGACGATCAGAAGCTGGGCTTTTTCAAGGTGGCGCCGCACTACGGCTACCCGGCTTGGTGGGAAGGCGGCCCGCAGATCGACCTGTTCGTGAACCAGAAGGCCTACAACGCGTTGTCGGCCGAGTACAAGGCCATCGTCGAGGCGGCGGCATCCTACGCCCACGTCGACATGCAGGCCAAGTACGACGGCAAGAACCCGCAGGCGCTCAAGCAGCTCGTGGCCGGTGGCGCCAAGCTGTTCCCCTTCCCGAAGGACGTGATGGAAGCGGCCTTCAAGGAGGCGCAGGCCGTCTACGCCGACCTGTCGAACACCAATCCGAACTGGAAGAAGGTGTACACCGACTTCGCCAAGTTCCGCGCCGACCAGAACCTGTGGTTCAAGTTCACCGAAGCGCGTTTCGACACCTTCATGCAGAGCCAGAAGCTCTGAGCGATCGTCGCTTTCCCCCCAAGACCTGTGCCTCGGGGGAGTGACAGGACAGCCCGCGCAAGCCGTTTGCGCGGGCTGTTTGTTTGGGGTCTGCCGGCCGGGCGCCCGTCAGGTGCCTAGAATCCGCCTCCCATGAACTCATCGTCCGCCGCCTCTGAACGGCCTGCGCAGGCCGCTGGCCCGGCGGCTTCCGGCGCCACGCCCTGGTCCGGCATCCTGCTGGCCCTGACGGGCTCGATCGCCTTCTCCGGCAAGGCCATCATCGTCAAGCTGTCTTATCGCCACGGGGTGGACCCGCTGACGGTGATCATGCTGCGCATGGCCTTTGCGCTGCCGCTGTTCCTGTTGTTGGCGCTGTGGGCGGGCCGCGGTCGTCCCACTCTGACCCGGCGCGACTGGGGGGCGGTGATCGGGCTGGGCTTTTCGGGCTATTACCTAGCCAGCACGCTCGATTTCATCGGCCTGAGCTACATCAGCGCGAGTCTGGAGCGTTTGATCGTCTACCTGACCCCGACGTTCGTGCTGGTGCTGGGGGCCGTGCTGTTCAAGCGCCGGGTGACCGCTCGGCAGATGCTGGCCAGCGCCGTGGGCTATGCCGGCGCGCTGCTGGTGTTCGGGCAGGAGATGCATTTCACCGGCCGGGACGTGCTGCTGGGGTCCGTGCTCGTGCTCGGCAGTGCCATCAGTTACGCGCTTTACCTCATCTATTGCGGTGAAGAGGTCCGCAAGCTCGGGGCCTTGCGGCTCACTGGCTTGGCCACCTCGGTGGCCTGTGTGCTGTGCATCGCGCAGTTTGCGCTGCTGCGACCAGTGCACGACCTGGTCACCGTGCCCGAGCCGGTGCTGTGGCTGGCCGTGCTCAACGCGTTGGCGTGCACGTTTGCCCCGGTGATCCTCGTGATGATGGGCATTGAGCGCATCGGGGCCACGCTGGCGGCGCAGGTGGGCATGGTTGGGCCGATGAGCACCATTGCCATGGGGGTGCTTTTGCTGGATGAACCCTTCACGCTTTGGCTGGGGGCCGGCACGTTGCTCGTGTTTGCCGGCATCGGCTTGTTGGCCCGCGCGCGCTGAGTCCTCGTCCAAGCGGCGCTGCACGGAGGCGCCGGCTGCTTGGAAGGTCCCGTCGCGCCGGTGGGGGCTTCAGCGTCGGGACGACACGCCGATGCCCGCCACGATCAGCGCAAAGGCCACAGCGTGGTACGGCTGTGGCACCTCCCCCAGCAGGGCGCCCGAGAGCAGCGCCGCGAACAAGGGGGTCAGGTTGGCAAACAGGCTCGCCAGCGTCGGGCCTGCGGCCTTCACCGCCTGTCCCCAGAACCAGTAGGCCACCAGGGACGGGCCGATGACGATGTAGAGCAGGGCCAGAGCCACCCAGGGCGTGAAGTCTGGCGTCCGGTCAATGACCAGGGTTTCCACACCGGCTGCCGCTCCCGCCCACACCACGCCGAACAGGGCCTGTGCCAGCATGAATTCGTGCCAGTTCCAGGGGCGTTGCTGGCCGTCTGCGGTGGGAACGGTGGGTCGCTGGACGTCGCGCATGTGGGCCGGTGGCAGGGCCAGCATCCAGCTGTAGACCGCCCAGGACGCGGCTGCGGCCAGCATGAACAAGTCGCCCTGGACAAATTGCAGGTGCACGATGTCGGTCACGTGTCCGCGGGTGAGCACGGTGATCACGCCGGCCAGCGACAGCGCCGCCCCGATCATCTGGATGCGCTTGGGCCGCTGACCGTAAAACAGACCGCCCACAGCCAGCATCCACAGCGGCATGCTGGCGGCGATGAGGGTCACGTTCAGCGGTGTGGAGGTCGTCAGCGCGAGGTACTGCAGGGCGTTGTAGGCCCCGATGCCGGTCAGACCGATGGCGCTGAGGTAGACCCATCGCCGACGGATGTGGGCGCGCTGTTCGGCTGAGGCGAGAAAGTGCCGCCCCATCACCAGCAGCACCAGCAGAACGAGGAACCAGCGCGAGGCGTTGAGCAGCAGTGGCGGCACGTGCGGCACGGTCATGCGGCCGACCACGGCGTTGCCCGCCCAGAACAGCGGGGGCAGGGTGAGCTGAAGGAGGAGCGAGGGCGGCAGTCTCATGGGTCAGGGGCAAGGGCCCGGGACAGACACACCCCGATGCACCGGCTGGGTGCCCATCGTAGCGTCAGGTGTGCGAAGCCGCTGAAACGCCGGTGTTTTCCGGCTGGGGTATGTCCCGATGGTCGTGAGGGGATCCAGGCCTCAGCGTTCGGGCTTGATGACAGGGTCCGCGCTTGGGACTCCGACCGGAGGTAGAACGTCATGTCGAATGCCATCCAGATCCGGCGATTCGGTGGGCCGGAAGTGCTCGAATACGCCGAAGTCCACGTGGGCCTGCCCGGTCCCGATCAGGTCCGCATCCGCCACCATGCGATCGGGCTCAATTACATCGATGTCTATCACCGCACGGGGCTGTATGCGTCCGAGCTTCCGCTGATCCCCGGGGTCGAGGCGGCCGGGGTGGTCGAGACGGTCGGGTACCGGGTCACGCATGTCCAGCCGGGAGACCGGGTGGCCTATGCCACCCTGCCGCCGGGGGCTTACTGCCAGGAGCGTGTCATGGATGCACGCCATGTCGTGCAACTGCCCGACGGCATCGATTTCGAGACCGGTGCGGCCATGATGCTCAAGGGCATGACGGTGGAGTACCTGCTGCAGCGCACGCCGCCACCGGGAGGGCTTCGGCCGGGGGACTTCGTGCTGTTCCATGCGGCGGCGGGCGGCGTGGGCCTCATCGCCTGCCAATGGGCGCGGGCGATGGGCCTTCAGCTCATCGGCACGGCTGGGGGGCCGGCGAAGTGCCGGTTGGCGCTGGAGAATGGGGCGGCCCACGTCATCGACCACTGGAGCGAGGACTTCGTCGAGCGTGTGCGCGAGATCACCGGCGGGCGGGGCGTGCGGGTGGTCTACGACTCCGTGGGGCGCGACACGTTCGATCGCTCGCTGGATTGTCTGGAACCCTTTGGTCTCATGGTGAGTTTCGGGAACTCGTCGGGGCCGGTGCCCGCGGTGAGCCCGGCGCTCCTGGCGGCCAAGGGATCGCTCTATCTCACGAGGCCGTCGTTGTTCACGCACTTGGCGTCGCAGGAGCAGACCCAGCAGATGGCCGACGAACTGTTCCGGCGGGTCACTGCAGGCGAGGTCCGGTTGCGTGTGGATCAGCGCTACCCCCTGGCCGAGGCGGCACAGGCCCATCAGGACCTGGAGTCGCGCCAGACCACGGGCAGCACCATCTTGTTGCCTTGACCGCGCCCGGCCCGCAGGGGGGCGGGCTTCAGCGGCTGCGGCGCACGCGCAGGATCTCGTCGAGGATCAGCCCGATCGCGCCGGCCGTGATGGCCATGTCCGCCGCGTTGAACGACGGGAAGTAGCCACCGGGGAAAAACACCTCCAGAAAACCCCAGTGGAACTGCAGGAAATCGACCACATAGCCGTGCCAGATGCGGTCGATGACGTTGCCCAAGGCCCCGCCCAGCAGCATGGTCAACGAAAAGGCGAACAGCTTCTGGTGCTTGTGCTGATTGAGCATCCACAGGAACAGCGCCGATGCGGCAAACCCGAGGACGATGAAGAACCAGCGCTGCCAACCCGCTGCATTGGCCAGGAAGGAGAAGGCCGCGCCGTGGTTGTGCACCCGCACGAGGTTGAAAAACGAGGTCACCACCACCCCGTCACCCAACTGGAAACGCCCCAGGATCAGGATCTTGGTGAACTGGTCGATCACGATCACCAGCAGGGCCAGCGCGAGCCAGGTGGCAAACGGCACGGAGGAAGAGCGGGACTTGGTGGCCATCAGGCGGGTGTTCGGGTGTCGGACAGGCCGCTACTGTAGCGGCCCGGCCCTTCTTCAGCGTGCGCGACGCAGTTCATTGAGCAGGTCGACCTGAACCTCCTGGATCTCCACCAGGCGTTCCCACTGGTGCGACAGCAGGTGGTCGACCTTCTCGTGAAGGTGACGGATCTCCAGTTCGGCCTTGAGGTTGACCTGGTAGTCGTTGCGGGCGCGCCGGCGGTCCTTGGCCTCCTGCCGGTTCTGGCTCATCATGATCACGGGGGCCTGCAGCGCGGCCAGGCACGACAGCAGCAGGTTGAGCAGGATGAAGGGATAGGGGTCCACCGGGCGCCAGAACAGCACCAGCGAGTTGGCCGCGATCCACAGCGTCATGAAGCCCATGAAGCACAAGATGAAAGCCCAGCTGCCGCCGAAGCTGGCGATGCGGTCGGCCAGGCGTTCGCCGAAGGATCGGTTTTCCTCCGGTTCTTCGTCGAGGTTGGCCGAGACGGTCTGGTGATTGCGCAGGCTTTCCAGGACTTCACGTTCCAGGGTCGAGAGTTCGCCCTTCTCGGATTCGAGCAGGGTGTGCACGTAGCGGGCCCGGTAGTGCGCCAGGTCGTTCGTGCAGATGACCTGTGTGTCGTTCCACGCCGGGTGGTCGCGGCGGATCTCCTGGGCAATGGCCTCGCGCACCAGCCGTCCATCCACCAGTTCGCGCAAGCGCAGGCGCTTGCCGCAGACCGCGCATGGGCGCAACTCGAGAGATGGGGGATGGGCAGCGGAGGGCGTGGGCAAGAGGAGGCTCCGGTCGAGCGGCGCTCCCGTGTGTGGGGCGGCGCAGCGGATACTGTAGCCATCCCCATGAAGAACCGTTCACGCCGATCCCCTTCTCCCGCCGGGCCGAATGTCGCCCGGTCCAGTGCGCGTTTTGACGCCGGGTGCGCAGCGCGGGCACAGGCCGACGGCGTGTGGCAGGCCACTTTCGACGGTACGGCGCAGGGTGGGGTGGGCCGCATGGGCGGCGGCGGGGTGCTCTATGCCCCGCACGGGGAGGTGATCGAGCTGTCATGGCGCTGGCCCGATTCGGGCTGCAACAACGAAGCCGAATACCGTGCGTTGCATGGTGTGCTCCAGGCGCTGGTGGCGCGGCAGGTGCTGCGCGCGCAGATCTGGGGCGACAGCGATCTGGCGGTGCGCCAGCTCCGTGGGGAGCAGGCCGACAAGGCCACTCGACTGGCGCCTTGGCGGGACCGCGTGCTCGTGTTGTCTGCCGCGTTTGCCGATCTGCAGGCCGAGTGGATCCCGCGCCACCGCAATGGCCGCGCGGATCGGCTGGCTGGACAGGACCCGGACGCCGACACCCGCACAAGACGGGCACAGGACCTGGCGCTATCGTGGCAGCAGTCGGCGCACGACGGGGGACAGAACGTCGAGCCCCCCGCGCCGATTCCCCGCCCTTGATGAACCCCTGGAGGCTTTCCATGACCCCGCAGCCCGCTCCTTTTGTCTGGCACGACCTCATGACCCCCGATGTGGCCGCCGCCAAGGCCTTCTATGCCCATGTCATCGGCTGGGGCATGCAGGATTTTCCTGGGGGCCAGGACTACACAGTGCTTTCGGCCGGTAGCGTGGGTGTCGGCGGCCTCATGGCCATGCCGCCCGACGTGGCGGCGCGAGGGGTGCCGCCGCATTGGCAGGGCTACATCGGTGTGGACGATGTGGATGCCTATGCACAGCGGGTTCAGGACACCGGGGGCGCCGTTCATTGCCCACCGTCCGACATCCCTGAGGTGGGGCGCTTTGCCGTCGTGGCCGATCCGCAGGGGGCGGTGTTCATTCTTTTCAAGTCGGTGCGCAGCGAGCCCATGCCCACGGCGGTTCCTGGGACCCCCGGCCTGGTCGGCTGGAATGAGCTCCATGCCGCCGACGGCCTGAAGGCGTTCGACTGGTACGCGCAGATGTTCGGCTGGACCGTGGTGCAGGACATGGACATGGGGCCGATGGGCGTCTACCGGCTGTTTGCCACGGGCGCTGAGGCGGTGGGCGGCATGATGACCAAGCTGCCGCATCTGCCGACGCCGTGCTGGGGCTTTTATTTCAACGTCGATGGACTCGATGCGGCCATCGAGCGTGTCCTTCAGGCGGGCGGTCAACTGCTGCACGGGCCTGAGGAAGTGCCGGGGCCGGCCTACATCGCCAATTGCCGGGACCCGCAGGGAGCCCTGTTCTCGGTGGTGTCGGCCCGGCGATGACGGTGAGCAAGACGGCCGCTGCGGCCTCACCGATGGCGGAACCCTGAAAAAAGGGCACCCAATGGGTGCCCTTTTTGTAGCGGGTCGTGACGGGGCCGATCAGGCGATCGAGCGGACTTCTCCGGTGCCGTGCAGGTTGTCGTCGCACCGCCCACAGAGGGAGGGGTGTGCCGGATTCACGCCCACATCATCCCGGTAGTGCCAGCACCGATCGCACTTCACGGCCGTGCTCGGCGTGACGGTGACCTTCAGCGCCTCGCCCAAGGCGATCGATGCCGCCGAGGTGATCAGGACAAACTTCAGGTCGTCCCCCAGCGAAGCCAGCACGTCGTGGTCAGCTTGCGGCGCTTCGACGGCCACCGTGGCCTGCAGCGATGAGCCCACCGCGCCTTGGGTGCGCACGTTCTCGATCTCCTTGTTGACCGCTTCGCGCACGGCGCGCACCTGCGCCCACTTGGCCAGCAGCGCCGCATCGGTCGCGGGCAGGTCGGCATAGGTCTCCGTGAAGATCGTGCCGCTGGAGCTCGCGCCGGCCAGCACCGGCCACGCTTCCTCGGCCGTGAAGCTCAGGAACGGCGCCATCCAGCGCAGCATGGCGTGCGTGATCTGCCACAGCGCGGTCTGCGCGGAGCGGCGGGCCAGGCTCTTGGGCGCGCTGGTGTAGAGGCGATCCTTGAGAACGTCCAGGTAGAACGCGCCCAGGTCTTCCGAGCAGTACACCTGCAGCTTGGCCACCACCGGGTGGAACTCGTAGACCTCGTAGTGCTTCAGGATTTCGGCCTGCAGTTCGGCCATGCGGGCCAGGGCGTAGCGGTCGATTTCCAGCAGCTGGTCGGCGGGGACGGTGTCGTTGGCCGGATCGAAGTCGCTCACGTTGGCCAGCAAAAAGCGCAGCGTGTTGCGGATGCGGCGGTAGGCGTCGACCACGCGGGCCAGGATCTTGTCGTCGATGTTGAGGTCGCCCGAGTAGTCGGTGGCGGCCACCC
>CAYYCN010000031.1:0-28515 GCA_964470355.1 uncultured Sphaerotilus sp. | reverse complement strand
CCAGGCGGGCGCGCCGATCGCGGTCACCGCATCGGGATCGGTGCCGGGCGAGGGGACTTCGACCGTGTCGGCCGGTGCGGCCAAACCCACGCCCAAGCGCAAGCTCAGCTACAAGGAGCAGCGGGAACTGGACGGCCTGCCCGCCCGGCTGGAGGCGTTGGAGGTCGAGCAAAAAACGCTGGGTGACCTGCTGGCCGGATCGGAGCTCTACGCGCAGGGTGCCGACCGCATCCGTGAGGTGCAAGCACGGTTCGAGCAGATCGAGGAAGAGCTGATGGGGCTGCTGGAGCGCTGGGAAGTGCTGTCGGCCTGAGCGGATTCACAGGGCGCTGTCGAACACCACGGAACGGCCCCGCCCCAGGCGCTTGGCTTCGTAGAGCGCGGTGTCGGCCTGGCGCAGCGCCGAGTCGATGTCGTGGTCGGCGGCGATCACCACGGCCGCCCCCAGGCTGATTTCGCAGAACAGGGGGCGTTGCTCGAACGTCAATGGCTGCATCGACACCCAAGCCGGCAGGCGGCTGGCAACGGTGCGAGCCTCCGTCGCACCGGTGAGCAGCACGGCGAATTCGTCGCCGCCGATGCGTGCAAACAGTGCGTCGCCCTGTAATTGCTCGCGGGTCAGCCGGGCCAGGTGGCACAGCACGGCGTCGCCCGCCGCGTGGCCATGGGTGTCGTTGATCTGCTTGAAGTGGTCGATGTCGAACAGCAGCACGGCCAGGGGCGTGCCGAGCGAGCGCGCCTGCGCCAGTGCGGTGCTGGCACGCTCGATGAAGCTGCGCCGGTTCAGCAGGCCGGTCAGTGAGTCGGTCTGGGCCAGCTCCCGCAGTCCGTGCTCCAGCTGCTTGCGGTCGGTGATGTCGAAAATGGCGCCGGCCTGTCCCGCCACATGGCCGTGGCGGTCTCGGAACACGGCCTTGTAGAAGATCACCTCGCGCTGGCTGCCGTCGGCCCACTTCACCTGGGCTTCGTAGACCTGTTTGCCGCCGCTGGCCAGCAACTGTTGGTCGGCGCGCTCATAGATGTCGGCCAGGTGGGCAGGTGCCACGTCGTGGACACTCTTGCCCAGGATGCGTTCGCGCGGCAACCCCAGGTAGTCGACAAACGCCTGGTTGCAGCTGGTGTAGCGGCCCTGTGCGTCTTTGGCAAAGATCGGGGCTGGAATGTTGTCGAGGCTGGCTTGCAGGGCATGGATTTCGGCTTGCAGCCCTTGCAACTGTGCGACCTGGGACGCGAACGCTGCGGCGTGGGCTTGCGCTCGCGATGCGGCGCGTCGCAAAGCAGCCCGGTCGTCCCGGGCCACGGCGTCGTGGGCACCGCGCCGCCACCACGCTTCGGCCTGCGAGGTGTCGCCCTCGGGCAGCAGCACGATCCAGGGGGCAGCCACGCTCCCGTTTGACAGGAGGCGATCGATGGCGGCATGGGCGAGGTGGGCTGCGGCTGCATCGACCCACAGCAGCGTGCCCGCATCGGCCAGCTGCGTGCGCAGATCGCTCAGCAGGACGTCGTCGCCTGCGGCCAGTGCCGCCAGCGACCAAGGCCTGGCGCCATCCATCAGCGAACAGAGGTGGCTCAGCGAGGGAGCGTCGGCAAGCAGGTGCAAGGGAGCCGGTTCCCGCAAAGGGTTGGAGGACGTGCCGGAGGCCCTCGGTACGAAGGGTTTCCGGCCCGACAAGTATGCACTTGAAACCGCGCGGCGAAATCCGGCCCGGCACGCAGTGCGCCGGCCGGTGGGGCGGCAACCGCCTGGCGGCGGATCGGGCCGCTCAGGCGGGTTCGGCCAGGAGCTGTTTGAGGTCTGCGGCCAATTCCGCCGCCGGGGTGGCGTGGCGCACGTACAGGCGCAGGCGCCCCCGAACGTCGAAGACGTAGGACGCGGCCGTGTGGTCAACGGTGTAGCTGGATTCGGTCTGGCCGGGGACCTTGCGGTAGAACACCTTGAATTCCTTCGTGGCCTCGGCGATCTGTTCGGGGGTGCCGCGCAGGGCGGTCCAGTTCGGATTGAACTGGGTGACATAGGCCTTGAGCAGTTCTGGCTGGTCGCGCTCCGGGTCCACGGTGACGAACACGCCTTTGACCTTCGCTCCGTCTGCGCCCATCAGTTGGACGGTTTCCGCCAGGTTGGCCAGGGTGGTCGGGCAGACGTCCGGACACTGGGTGTATCCGAAGAACACCACGACCAGTTGGCCGGGAAAGTCACTCAGATGACGGATCTTGCCGTCGAAATCGGGCAGATCCAGGTGGCGACCGTAGTTGGCGCCGGTGATGTCCAGCGACTTGAAACTGCCGGCTGGCGCGGACCCCGTGGTCGATTCACCGCTGGTGGGGCGTCCGCAGCCGGACAGTCCGGCCAGCAAAGGCATGCCGAGCAGCGCGCCGGCGGTCACCAGGCCTTGTCGGATCAGGGTGCGGCGAGGACGGAAAACGGAGGAGGGCACGGGGGCTCCGGTGGCGGGTGGAACGCAGTAACGCCAGCCTACCTCAGCCGTCGCCTTCTGGGGCGGGGCGGGTGGGGACCCGGGGGATTTCCGATTGATCGTTCGCAATCGCGGCCCGGCTCAGCGCGAGCTGGGCGACCCGGGTTGGCGCATCATCTCCCGCATCGCGTCCAGCGACACGCGGGTCTCTGCTTCGACCTTGGCCCGTGCCATCGGCCGGAAGGCATGGCCGTAGACGATCTCGAAGCCCAGGTGCAGGCGGCCGTCCGGCCCGGTCAGCTCGTCGGTGAGCACGGCCTTCATGCGCTCGCGCCAGCGCGGTGTGCGCAGCCCGGCGTGGCGCCCAGGCGCCGTGTTGCGGCCCAGCGTGCGCAGCTCGGCCAGCAGGGCGTCGGCATCGGCCCAGGACAGGTTCAGGCGCTCCATGTCCATCACCGGGTCGGCGAAACCGGCGTGCACCAGCTCGTCGCCCAGGTCGTGCATGTCGGTCCAGGTGCTGGAGGCGGGGCCCCAGCCGGCCTTCTGCCAGATCTGCGACAGCCGGCGCAGCGTGTCCGGGCCAAAAGCCGAGAACATCAGAAAACCATCCACCTCGATGGCGGCATGCCATTGACGCAATTGCCCTGGCAGGTCGTCCACCCAGTGCAGCATCATGTTGGACCACAGCAGTCCGGCGGGAGCGGGCGCTTGGCCTGCGGTGTCTGCGGCGGTGCCGCGCTGGCGCAGGCGTTGCCACCAGCCTGGCGCGACGGCCGGTGCCTGAACGCAGCCGTCCGGGCCCACCGGCACGAGGCGCGCCTGCGGGTACTGCGCGGTCAGGACTTCGGCACTGGCGCTGGAGGCGGCCCACCAGTCGAGCACCCGCTCCGGCGTGCGTTTCACGACCCCCAGGCGTTCGGCCATGCGGCGCGCGATTTCGCCATGCAGCCAAGGGTTGCCCGGGTGCGCCAGGTGACGCTGCAGCGCCGCCGGGGCGATCCGGGGCCCTCTCAAGGGGGTGTCGGAGGGCGTGATTTCGGGGGACGCGGCAGCCATGGGTCGATCAGTATAGTGAGCCGATCATGGGCATGCAGGTCGGTGGGCGATGGGCGGACAAGGTGCGGCGGGCGCTGGGCGGCGGGCCTTGCGCGGTGTGCCGCACCTGGCAGGACGACACCATCTGCGAGGCCTGCTTTCACCGGTTTGCCTCGGCGGCGACGCGCTGCCAGCGGTGCGGGGAGGAGTGTTTGCCGGAAGATGTCTCCGAACCGGGGGGGCTCGATCTTTGTCACGCGTGCCGTCTGCACCCCCCACCGTTTTCCCGCACCGTTGTGGCTTTGCCGTACGACTTTCCTTGGGATGGGGTGCTGTCCCGGTTCAAGTTTGGCGGCGCCGTGGATCTGGCGCCTGTTTTGGCCACCAGCCTGGCCCAGGCCGTGACGCTGGCGCTGGACCTCGCGCCCGGCACTCGCCCACATGCTGTGTGGCCGGTGCCGCTGTCAGAGACCCGGCTGCGCCAGCGCGGCTACAACCAGGCGTGGGAACTGGCGCGTCGGGTGGCGAGGCACCTGGATCTGCCGGCTCAGGCCCGTGGCCTGGTGCGCACGCGCAGCACCTTGCCACAGTCCGAACTGAGCCGGGACGAGCGGTTGCGCAATGTGGCGGGGGCGTTTGCCGTGCGGCCTCGTGGGGCAGACCTGACGGGACAGCGGCTGGCGCTGGTCGACGATGTGATGACCACGGGGGCCACGCTGGGGGCGGCGGCGCAAGCCTTGCGGGAGGCCGGGGCACTCGAAGTTCAACTCTGGGTGGTGGCTCGGACACCGGCGGACCGAAAACCGGCCGCCGGGCCCGACAATCCGCGTCTTTCCTTCGCTCCAGGAGCCGTTCGGCATGTTCCGCATCGTCCTCGTCCACCCTGAGATTCCGCCCAACACTGGCAACGTGATCCGGCTGGCCGCCAACACCGGCTGCTCGCTGCATCTGATCGAGCCGCTGGGGTTTTCGATGGACGACAAGCTGCTGCGCCGCGCCGGACTGGACTATCACGAGTACGCCCCCGTTTGCCGCCACGCCGATTGGGCGGCCTTCCTGGCCGATCAGCAACCCGATCCCGCGCGGATGTGGGCCTTCACCACCCGCGGCAGCCGCCTGCTGCCCGAGGTTCGGCTCCAGTCGGGAGATTGGCTGGTGTTTGGATGCGAAACCGCAGGCTTGCCGCCGGAACTGCGCGACACCTTCGATCTGGCCCAGCGTGTGCGCCTGCCGATGCGGCCGCAACAGCGCAGCCTCAACCTGAGCAATGCCGTGGCCGTGGCGGTGTTCGAGGGCTGGCGCCAGAACGGTTACGACGGGGCGGTCTGACCGGGCGGCCCAGACGCATCAAACCGCCCGACAGTTCCGACGGGCCGGTCGCCCCAGCTTTCCCTCTCATGGTGGGAGGGGGCATTCGCCTGCGGCAGTCATCCGGTAGGGCGCGGCGTGCAGGTAGCGGGCCGCATGACGCTTGCGCTCGATGTCGACGTACACCTGGGCCGCACGCTTGTCCTCGATGCCCAGGGCCTCGGCCAGCTCGGTAGCCGGTCGGCCGTGCTCGCAGGCCCACAGCGCCAGGTCCATCTGGGCGTAGGGCAGGGCGAAGTAGAACTCGTCCTGGCCTTGCGAGAGGCTGTAGGTGTCGGTGGTCGGGATGGCGTTGCAGATGGCCGCCGGCAGCCCCAGGTGGCGGGCCATGGCATAGACCTGGGTCTTGTAGAGGTGGGCGATGGGCTTGAGGTCGGCCGAGCCGTCGCCGTTCTTGACGAAGAAGCCTTGGTCGTACTCCAGCCGGTTGGGCGTGCCCACCACGGCGCGGTGCAGGCGGTCGGCGTGGTAGTAGTCCAGCGTTTTGCGGATGCGCTGCTTGTGGTTGGTGGCCGCCACGATCTGCAGGTACTCGCGGGCGCCCAGGCGGGCGCTGCGGCGCTCGCCGTCAGGGGTTTCGGTGACCAGCAGGAAGTGGTTGATGCCGCCGTCCAGGCCGCCCGAGATCACGATCTTGTTCTTCCAGCCCTCGCCGTAGGCCGGCTCGACGCGGCGGATGGCCTCGTCGCGCTGGCGGTAGCAGCCCAGCCCTTCCAGGGCGGCGGAGATGTCGTGGACCTCGTGCTCGATGCCCAGGTGGGCGGCCAGTTCGCGCCCCAGCGCGGTCGAGGCGTCGGAGGAGTCGTGTTCGGGCATCAGCAGGCCGAACACCCGGTCCGCCCGGACGGCGCGCACGGCCAGCGCGGCACACACGGAGCTGTCGATGCCGCCGGAAATGGCCACGACCAGGCCACGCCGGTGCAGATCCTGCACCAGGCGGTCGCGCATCCATTCGGCGATGCGGTCGGCTTCGGCTTCCAGGTCGAGCTGGAACACGTCCGGGCTCAGGGCGGTGGGGGCGGACATGGTCGATCTCCTGTCGGACGGCGGTGTCGGGCTCGGGTGGCTCAGGCGGTCGTCGCCAGCTTGCGGCGCACGAAGGCGGCGATGGCGTTGAGGCTGTCCAGGTTCTCCGGGACCATTTCTTCGTCGCCGATGCACAGGCCGTGGGTTTCCTCCAGGAAGGACACCAGCTCCAGGAAGCCGGTGGAGTCGAGCACGTGGTGTTCGAGCAGCGACTCGTCGTCGCCCGGCATGCGGCTGCGTGCGCCCAGCAGGAAGTTGTCTTGGAGGTACTGGCGCACCTGGGTCAGGATGGGGTCGTTCATGGCTTCAGACGGTCGGTTCGGAACGCGGGACGGACACGGCGGCGACGTGCAGACGTTGCCGCTGGACCTTGCCGGAGGCCGTGGTGGGCAGCTCCGGGACGAAATGAATCTGCTTGGGCACCTTGTGGGCGTCCAGCAGACCTCGGCAATGGCGGATGAGGTCGCGCTCGCCGGGTTGTGCGCCGGCCCGGCAGCGCACCCAGGCGTGCACGGCCAGGCCCAGGCGCTCATCGGGCTGGCCGGCCACGGCGGCTTCGGCCACGTCGGGGTGGGTGCACAGCGCGTGCTCGATCTCGACCGGTGCGACCTTTTCGCCGCCGGACTTGAACACGTCATCGACCCGGCCGACGAAGTGCAGGTGGCCGTCGGTGTCGGCGCGGAACAGATCGCCGGTGAACAGCGTGCGCGGATCGCCGTCCGGGCCGGTGCGCAGGCGGCGCGCGGTGGCCTCGGGCTGGCGCCAGTAGCCCTGCATCACGTGCGGACCGGCCACGACGAGCTCGCCCACGGCGCCCGGCGGCACTGGCTGACCGTGCGCATCGACGATCCAGTGTCTCTGGCCCGGCAGACCCCGGCCGACGCTGTGCGGATGTGCGTCGACCTCGTCCGGATCCAGCATGCTGACGCGCTTGCACTCGGTCAGGCCGTACATGGGCTGGAATCGGGCGCCGAACCAGCGACGGCGCAGCGCTTCCAGGTGCGCGGGCGGCAGGGGCGCGGCCGCGTTGGTCACCAGGCGCAGCGAGGGCAGATCGGTGGCCTCGGCGTCCAGGCCGAGCAGGGCGGCCAGCAGCGCCGGCACGGCCGGGAACACCGTGATGCGCTCGGCCTGCCAGCGCTGCATCAGGCGGGTCGGGAAGGCGGCCTGACGTTCGAGCACGACGGTGGCGCCCACGCCCAAGCCGACCGTGAGCTGGTAGAGGCCGTAGCTGAACATCGGCGGCAGGGCCAGCCCGATCACGTCGTCCGCACGGAGCGCCTGCGCCGACAGCACGGCGTGCCAGGCGGCGCGCATGTGGGCGTGCGAGAGCATGACGGCCTTGGGCTGGCCGGTACTGCCCGAGGTGTGGATCAGGGTGGCCAGGGCGTCGCCGGGCGGGGACGGGGGCTGCGCTTCGTCGCCGGACCGGTTGGGCACTGGGACGGCCGTGTCTTCGGAGATCACGACGCGAGGCTCGACCGACTGCTCGATGACGGCCAGCCGGTCCGGTGCGGTGCGCGCGGGCAGCGGCACCGCCACGGCCCCCAGGCTCCAGAGGGCGTGCAGCGCCGCGGCGTAGGGCAGGCCGGTGTCCAGCAGCAGGATCACCCGGTCCTGCGGGCCGACGCCCGCCTCCCGCAGACTGCGGCACCAGGCTCGCACCTGTCGGCCCAGTTCTCCATAGGTGACGCGCTGTTCGCCACAGACGAGCGCCACGTGATCGGCCCGGTCCACAGTGCGCGCCCAGAAGGACTGGGCGACACCCGGGCCGAGCGGCTCGGCCGAAGGCTGCAAGGCCAGTGGAGCGGGCGCGTTCATGCCGTCGGCTCCAGTTCGGGCGCCTCGATGAACTGGCGGTGCATCATCTGCGTGGTCACCACCGCCACCATCGACATGTTGTCGGCCGCGCCGATGGCCCGGCCTGCGGCGGCCTTGGCCACCAGGCGGTCGACCGCATCGGGGTCGAACACGCCGGCCTGCCGGAGGGCGTCGGGGGTGAGCAGGTCGTGGAGTTCGTCGCGCAGCCGGCCTTGCTCGAAGAAGCAGGCGCTGTCCGGCGCCCGGTAGGGCTGCTTGGGGCGGTTCAGGATCTGCGGCGGCACCAGGTCGCGCAGCGCCCGCTTGAGGATGGCCTTCTCGTTGAGGCCCTGCAGCTTGAAGCGCGGCGGCAGCCGGCAGGCGAACTCGACGACGCGATGGTCGAGGTAGGGCACGCGGCCCTCGACGCCGTGGGCCATCGCCATGCGGTCGCCTTGCGCGCTCAGCAGCATGCCGTCGAGCAGGGTGTGGGCCTCGACGTACTGGTCCCGGTGCAGCGGGGCCCAGTGCGGAAAACCTTCAGGCAACTGCGCCGTGAGGTCGGTCAGCGGATCGTGCGCCGCGCAGCGCTCGCGCATCTCGTCGCTGAAGAACTGCTGGATGCGCGACGCAGCGTCCATGCGCGGGCGGTGGGCGTACCAGGGGCTGTCGGGCGCATCGCCGCTGCGGCCGAAAAAGCGCTGGGCCAGCGCGGGCCGGCGGGTCGGCGAGTTCTCCAGATAGGGATACAGGCGCTCCCACAGGCGCACCCGGCGGGCCGACTGCGGCTGGCGGGCGATGAAGCGCCGTACCTGCGCTTCCTTGAACAGGTCGTAGCCGGCGAAGACCTCGTCGGCGCCTTCGCCCGTGAGCACCACCTTGCCGCCGTGGTCGCGCACCAGCCCAGCGAGCATGCGCATGGGCGCCGGGGCCGTGCGCACCAGCGGGGACTCGGCGTGCCAGACGGTGCGCGACAGCGCGGCGCAGATGTCGGCCGGCGTGACGCGCAGCGTGTGGTGTTCGGTGCCCAGGTGCTCGGCCATCGCGCCTTGCCACGCGGATTCGTCCAGCGAGGGGTCGTCGAAGCTCAGGGCCCAGGTCTGCAGCGGGCCGCTCAGTTGCCGACGGGCCAGCGCGGCCAGGCCGGAGGAGTCGAGACCGCCGCTCAGGTAGGCGCCCACCGGCACATCGGCGCGCAGTTGCAGGCGCACGGCGTCTTCGAGCAGGGCGCGCAGCTCTTCGGCGGCGGCGTCGAGCGCCCGCACGCTGCGGGTCGAGGATGAGGCTGCGGCACCCGGCGAAGCCGCAGGGGACGATGCCACGGCCCATTCGCACGGCGCTTCAGGCTCGGCGAACGGCCAGTCCCACCAGCGGGTGATGCGGGTCCGGACGGGCTGTCCGGGGCCAGGCGCTTCGACCACCATCCGGTGCCCCGGCGGCAGTTGCGAGATGCCGGCCAGCGGCGAGCGCGGCGCCACCGGCGCCCAGAAGTTGAACAACCCGCTCAGCGCCGCCGGATCCCAGGCCCGTTCGACGCCCGGCAGCGTCAGCAGCGCCTTGGCCTCGGACGCGAACGCGAAGCGATCGGGGGTGTGCGTGTAGAACAGCGGCCGGATGCCGACGCGGTCGCGCGCCAGCAGCACGCGGTGGCGGCGGCGGTCGTGCAGCGCGAGGGCGAACTGGCCGTTGAGGCGGTCGAGGAAGTCGTCGCCGTGCTCTTCGTAGAGGTGCACCAGCACCTCGGTGTCGGAGTGGGTGCGGAAGCGGTGGCCCAGCAGCTCCAGCTCGGCGCGCAGCTCGACGTGGTTGAAGATCTCGCCGTTGAGGATGACCTGGATGAGCCCGTCCTCGTTGCCGATGGGCTGGGTGCCGTGGGCGAGGTCGACGATGGCCAGGCGGGCGTGTGCCAGCGCCACGCCGCCGTCGATGCGGGTGGTGAGGCCGTCCGGTCCGCGATGCGCCAGCGTGGCGATCATGCGGTCGAGCTGTTCGGGGCGCACGCTGTGGGCGGTGCGGCCGTGCGGATCGGCGTGGGTGATCCAGCCTGCGACGCCGCACATCAGCCGACTCCTGGGTTGCGCAAGGCTTCAGTCATCGCTGTCGAAGAGCGTCACGAACTCCGGACATTCGGAGGAAGCGGCGCCCATCAGCACGGCACCCTGACCTCGCTGGCGCAGGCCCGCCTGCAACAACTGGGCGTGCACTTCCGGCGGGCCCAGGAATTCCAGCCAGATGCTGTGGCCTCCCTGGTGCCGGGCCCAGGCCATGAAGGTGCGCCACAGCGCACGGGTCTGGCACCGGGGGGCGGGCAGGAAAAAGTCTCCGATCTCCATCACCCCTTCGTGCATCGACCAGACCACGTAGCCTTGCGGCACCTGCCCCTGATCGACAACCAGCGACAGTCGCCAGGGCGCGGGGCGTCCGTCGTCCTGAAAGCGCCAGGCCAGCATGGTGGCGCTGCGCTCGGACGTCAGCAGCGACGGGTCGCGCCGGCCCCACAGGCGGTCCAGATGCGGCGAGGCCAGTGGTTCTTCCCGGCAGTGCCAGCCCGGAGGACCGGAATCCCAGCGGTGCGCGACGGCCAAGGCGATCCGGCCCGCCGCCCGCGCCAGCGGACGCATCGGACGCGGCAGGCGGTTGACGTGCGGGTGGGCGGAGCTGAGCACCCCGGCGTACAGGGTCTTGTGACCGACGGCGTGCAGGCCGGCACGCTTGCAGATGGGCAGCGATCGGGTGTTGGGCAGACCGTACAACACCTCGGCCCGTTCGGCACCCGATCGCAGGGCGTGCCGCATCAGCATCAGCGCGGGCCCGACCGTGCGCAGATTCCGGTCCACGGCAAAATCCGCCAGATTGGCCGCCGTCAGCGGGCGCGTCCCCCGGAAAAAACGCCGCTCGTGAAGACAGATCACGCCCCGGTGCGCCTGCACACTGTCGTCGTGGAGCAGGAAGGTCGATCCCTGTCCGGCCGGATTGGCGAGGTAACCCCTGCGGGCCTTGCGGCGGGCAGCGTCTCCGGCCAGCCCTTCGAGATTGCGCTGCCAGACCTCGCACACCGGTTCGATGTGGCTGGCGAGGTCAACTTCGTGCACCCGGTAGGGCGTGTGCGGCTCCATGGCGGTCCGATCGTCTTTCGGACCGGCGCAGCTGTGCGATGGTCCGTATCCCTGTGTGTTGTTCGGAATGTCCGTCAGGCCCATGCACACTGGCCGACGCACACAAACAACTCGTTTATTTGTGACAATCGTAACAACTGATGGGCGGCCAACTGTTTCAGGTTTCCCCTCCAAATGAGGGGTAAAGGTCAGCCGAGTTCGATCCGCGCTTCGCGTTGCATCAGCCGGCGCACCGCTTCACGCGGGGCCAGCTGACCTTCGAGCACGGCGACCACCGCCTGCGTGATGGGGGTGTCCACGCCAGCGGCCTGTGCACGCTGCAGGGCGGTGCGGGCGGTGTAGACGCCTTCGGCCACGTGTCCGAGCGCGTCCAGGATCTGGGGCAGGGAGAGCCCTTCGGCCAGTTTCAAGCCCACGCGGCGGTTGCGTGAGAGATCGCCCGTGGCCGTGAGCACCAGGTCCCCCAGTCCGGACAGGCCCATGAAGGTCTCCGGCTGGGCGCCCAGGGCCAGGCCCAGGCGGCTCATCTCGGCCAAGCCACGCGTGACCAGGGCGGCGCGGGCGTTCAAGCCCAGCTGCATGCCGTCGGCGATGCCGGTGGCAATGGCCAGAACGTTCTTGAGGGCGCCGCCCACTTCGACGCCGATCGGGTCGGCACTGGAGTAGATGCGCAGGTGCCCGGCGTGCAAAGCCTTCACGGCGCCGTCTCGAACGGTGGCATCTCCGCTGGCGGCGACCAGGGCCGTGGGTTGTTGCCGGGCCACTTCCTGGGCAAAGCTGGGGCCGGACAGCACCCCTGTGCGCAGGCCCGGGGCCACTTCCCGTGCGATCTCGTGCCCGAGCAGGCCCGTACCGGCCTCGAAGCCCTTGCTCAGCCACAGCACCGAGGCGCCTGTGCGGGCCTGGGCCAGACGTTGCAAGGTTTCGCGCAGTCCGGCCATGGGCGTGGCGATGACGATCAAGTCCTGCGGCCGGCTGGCGTGGGCCAGGGCTTCATCCCAGTCGTGGGTGAGCTGCAGGGTGCCAGGCAAGGGTGTGTCGGGCAGGTAGCGCTCGTTGGCGCGGGTGCGACGCATCTCCTCGACCTGGACCGGGTCGCGCGACCACAGCCGCGTGGGGTGGCGCAGCGCGGCCGCGATGGCCACGGCCGTGCCCCAGGCCCCCGCGCCCAGGACGGTGATGTGCAGGTCGGATTCCATCGGCCGCACCGATCAGCCGGCCATGGCACAGCGCCCGGATGGGCGCGCGGCGGCGTGTGTCGTGTGGGGCCTCATGGATCCGGCTGCTCCGGCTTCAGCTGTTGAGCGCGCCGTTGCCGGCGTGCTGCTGCTGGGCCTCGTACATGGCCTGGAAGTTGACTTCGGCCAGGTGCACGGGCGGGAAGCCGGCGCGGCTGATGACGTCGGCCACCACAGCGCGCAGATATGGATAGACGATGCCCGGGCAGGCGATGCCCAGGATGGGCTGCATCTGGTCGGCGTCGATGTGGCGGATCTCGAAGATGCCGGCCTGCTTGGCTTCGCACAGGAACAGGGTGCGCTCTTCCAGCTTGGTCGTGACGGTGGCGGTCACGCAGACTTCGTAGATGCCGTCGGCCAGGGGCTTGCCTTCGACGCCGAGGTTGATGTCCACGGCCGGCTGGCCCTGCTCGATCAGGATCTCGGGCGAGTTGGGCTGTTCGAGCGACAGGTCCTTCAGGTAGACGCGCTGGATGTTGAAGACGGGTTGCGCGTCGGCGGCGGCCTGGGTATCGGACATGGTGGGTTCGGCTGGAAGGTGAATGAGAATTTGATTATGGCAGTGCGTGCGCCAGCGCCTCCACCCCGGGAGCCAGGGCCTGGGCGGTCTCGCCGAGTCCTGCCGGAGCAAGGGATCCGGCCTGCGCGGCTTCGAGCATGCGCTGCAGCGTGGCCGCGTGCGGCAAGATGGTGCCGAAGAACAGCGGGCGTCCCGCGCGCATCAGCATGACGGTGGGGAAGTTCTCGATGTCCAGCGCGGCGTCGCCCAGGGCGTCGGCGTGGGCCTCGATGTCGATCCACACAAAACGCCAGCCGGGGTGGGCCTGGCGCAGCGCCGAGAAGGTGTCCTCGTAGGCCTGGCAGGTGCCGCACCAGCCGGCGCACAGGCAGGCCACGACGAATTCGGAGTCGGTCATTTGTGGCGGATCGGCGCGGGGCGGCAGCTCGGACATGGCGAGCGAGTGTGCCAGAGCATGGACAATCCGGCCCCATGTTCAAGAACCTCATCCTGTTTCGCATCGCCCCCGAATGGTCTGCCTCGCTGGAGCAGATCGAGGCGGCGCTGGACCCCCGCCGTTTCATCCCCTGCGCCGCCACCCAGCCCGTCTCCAGCGGCTGGGTGCCGCCGCGCGGCGATGAGCACGGCATCCTGGCCGAGTCCGTCGGCGGGCAGTGGCTGCTCAAGATGAAGGTGGAGCAGAAGGTGGTGCCCGGCTCGGTCGTCAAGCGCCGGGTCGAGGAAATTTGCCAGACCATCGAGCAGACCAGCGGCCGCAAGCCCGGCCGCAAGGAGACCAAGGAGCTCAAGGAGCAGGCCATGCTCGAACTCCTGCCGATGGCCTTCACCAAGCAGTCGACGCTGCTGGTGTGGATCGACCCGCAAGCCCGCCTGATGGTGGTGGACGCCTCCAGCCCGGCGCGCGCGGACGACGTGGTCAGCGTGCTGGTGCAGTCGCTCGATGGCTTGGCCCTCACGCCCATCCACACCGCCGTGTCGCCGCAGGCGGCCATGTCCGAGTGGCTGGTCAGCGGCGAGCCGCCCGCCGGCTTCACCGTGGACCGCGACTGCGAGCTCAAGAGCACCGACGAAATGAAGTCGGTGGTGCGCTACGCCCGCCACGGCCTGGACATCGACGAAGTCCGCCAGCACATCATCACGCAAGGCAAGGTGCCCACCCGGCTGGCCCTGACCTGGAGCGACCGCGTCAGCTTCCTGCTGACCGACACGCTGCAGGTCAAGAAGATCACCTTCCTGGACGGTGTCTATGAAGGACAGGGCTCGTCGGACGAGGACGAATTCGATGCCGACGCGGCCATCGCCACGGGGGAGCTGGGCCAGCTTATCCCCGAGTTGATCGAAGCGCTGGGGGGCGAGCAGGCGCCGGGGTCGATGCCGGCGTTGCCGGGGGCTTCCGGTCCCGCAGGAGCGGTTGGAACGGTCGGGGCAGCCGCCCCGGCAGGCGGCGCTCAGGGCGCGATGCCCGGGTCGTCGTCATCGGCTCGGGCTGCCACCCCTGCATTGTCGACCGGCGACCCGGCAGACCTGCCGCCCTGGGAGGCCTGAGGCGCTGGGTCGACCACCGGCCGTGACACGGCCGGCGTGCGGTGACCGGATGGTGCGGCGCCTTCCAACGCCGAGCCCTCTCTTCAGTTCGTGCCGACCGGCTGGATCGACGCCACGGGCTCCGGTGCCAGCAGCGATCCGTCACGCAGGCCGCGGATCGTCGCCAGCGTCAGGCTGAGGAAGATCAGCGAGGTCAGGGCCAGCAGCAGCGTGGCCAGCATCGACAAAAAGCCCTGCGTGCCGGCCAGGCGCAGCGTCAGCCCGGTCAGCGCGGCCATCGGGAACGAGGCGCCCCAGTGGGCCATGCCGAACGGCGTGCCGCCCATGCGGCGCAGCAGCGTGCTCACCCACAGCAAGGTGAACAGCGCGATGCCCCAGCAGATCCAGCCGATGGCCTCCGGCGCGCCAAGCTGCAGGCTCGACAGGCCGATGACCGCGGGCGGGGCGATCAGGATGAAGGTGGCCGGCAGGAGGCGGTCCGGCCACAGGCCCTGCACAGCCAGGCGCACCGCCATCAGGGCCAGGACGACGGGCCAGAACAGCAAGCCGATGCCGAACTGTGCCGCCGCCCATTCCGGGTGACCCAGGGGCACACCGGCCAGCGGTGCCAGCACGTTTCCGACGATGGGCACGAGCAGGCCCGGCGCGACGACGGGCCAGGACAAGCCCCCCGATTTCGGCCCCGCCCACCAGCGCTGGCACACCCACACCGTGGTGGCCAACTGCCCCAGGCTGGACGCCCACCACAGGCCGGCCGTCAAACCGCGCAGGGTGAGCACGTCGTCGCCTGCTGCTGCGGCCTGGAAGGTGTCGCCGAACAGCGTGGTCAGCACGGTGGCCAACAGCAGCCCCGCCACGGGCAGGGCGGCCAGGAAGACGTGGCGAACCGGGTGTTTCAGATCGTCGGCCCAGGCCTCGGGGTGGCGTTTCAGTCTCAGTACGCTGGCCGCCAGCAGGGCCGCGAACACGATCAGCGCCACGGCGCCGAACAGCAGGGCCAGTCCGCTGGCGGCATCTCCCATCAGGGGGCCGGCCCGGTGCCAGGCCAGCGACAAACCGGAAAACCCCATCACGGTCGAGAACCAGACGGGGGACAGGAACTTCAGGGCAGGGGCGGAACGGCTCATGGAGCCGGATGATGCACGGCTTGCGCGACAAATGCCGTGATCTTTGTCGAGCCGGATTTTCGGCTTCTTCCAGCTTCGGGACCCCTGCTTGTATGGCCCCCGACCACAGGCTGCAAATGCCCACTCTGCAACAGGGTGTTTCCATACACTGCCCCGACGTCAAGAAGGGTATGGGTCATGAGCTCAAAAAAGCAGTGGGGCGTTCCGGTCGCCTGGGTCGGTGTGATCTCGTCAGCGATGCTGCTGGCGGCTTGCGGGGGCGGTGACGACGCGGCCACGGCGGCGTCGGGCGATCGTTCGCGCCAGTCGAGCCTGGCTGTCGCCTCGGTGGGGTCGGTGTTCATCCACGAGGTCAGCACGGCGAACTGGAAGGGCGCCACCGACGAGGACGGCGACGTGCAGGACTGGGTCGAGCTCTACAACCCCGGCAACACCCCGCTGGACCTGTCGGGCTACGGCCTGTCGAACAAGTCCAAGAGCCCCTTCCGCTGGGTGTTCCCCAGCGGCGCGACGATCCAGGCCAAGCAGCATCTGCGTGTGTGGCTGTCGGGCAAGGACCGTGCAGTCGTGGGTGCCCCCCTGCACACGAGCTTCAACCTCGACAACGGGGCCGACACGCTCACCCTGTTCGCGCCCAACGGCACCAGCGCCGGGCTGTTGATGGACACGGCGAGCGCGCCGCTGATGAAGGCCGACACCTCGTGGTGCCGCATGCCCAGCGGCGACATCACGTCGGCCTTTGTGCACTGCGCGACGCCCACGCCTGGGGCCGCCAACGCCGGAGCGACGGACACCGCCTTGCTGGCGACGCCCTCGCTGTCCCTGGCCAGCGGCTTTTACGCCTCGGCCCAGACCGTGACCCTGACCGGCCCGGCCGGTGCCGAGATCCGCTACACCAGCGACGGCAGTGAGCCGACGGCGTCCTCGACGCTCTACACCAGCCCCATCACCGTGGGCACCAGCCAGTCGCTGCGTGCGGCCGCCTTTGCCGCCGGGCGCCTGTCCAGCCTGGTCGCCACGCGCCAGTACGTCATCGACGCCGAGATGGCCACGCGTTTTGCAGGCCATCGGGCGGTCTTCGTGACCCTGCCTCCAGAGGACGCCGCACGCTACAACGCGGCCGATCAGGACTGGACGGGCCACTCCTACGTCGAAATGTTCGACGGCGCACACACCCTGGCCTTTGGGGGCGACGCCGAGTCCTCGCTGGCCGGTCAGCTCGGTTCGACCGGCTGGCCCCAGAAGGGCATGAACGTCAAGTTCCGTGACGCCTTCGGCCTGAAGTCCGTCAAGTACGCCGCATGGTCCGAGAAGCCCGCCGTGACGACGATCCGCCGCTTTCGCCTGCGCAACGGCGGCAACGACTGGCCCATCACCCACCTGCGCGACCAGTTCTCGCAGAGCCTGGGCGAGCCCTCGGGCAACCTGTACAGCTCGTCGACCACGGTCTCGATGTTCCTGAACGGCAAGTACTACGCCATGATGGACCTGCGCGAGGCCGAGGACGAAAACCTCGTGGAAGGCAATCTGGGCATCGACAAGGACACGGTCGATTTCCTGGCCGACCCGCTCATGGGCACGCAGGAGATCAAGAACGGTGGCGCTGCGGCGTTGACGGGCTACAAGGCGCTGCACGACTTCGTCACCGGCAACGACATGTCGAACGCGGCCCACTACGAGAAGGCCAAGACGATGATGAACGTGTCGGGCTACGCGCACGACATGGCCCTTCACATGTACTCGGTCAACACCGATTGGCCGAACCACAACGTGCACGTCTGGCGCAGTCCGGCCATCGACAACCTGTGGCAGTGGCAGGCGCACGACTTTGATCAGGCCTTCGGCCTGCTGGCGAGCAGCACGCCGCAGACCGACATGTACAGCGTCTGGCGCAACAAGGTGCAGGGCACGGAGATCGTGCAGGCCTTGCTGGCGAACGCCGAGTTCCGCCGTCTGTACATCAACGCCGTGGCCGACCAGATGAACACGTCGCTCACGCCGACGTACGCCAAGGCGCGCCTGGACGCGATGGCCGCCGAGATGCGTCCCTACGTGAAGGAGCAGTGGGCCAGCCAATCGTGGACCGGGCTGAGCGTGGGGGCCTGGGAAAACTATCTCGTGACCCTGAAGGCGTTCCTGGATGCGCGCCCGGACCAGCACGATGCCTTCACCCGCAGTCACTTCGGCCTGTCGGCCCGCCAGCCGGTGACGATCGCTGTCAACGACCCGGCCATGGGCACGGTGCAGGTCAACACGGTCAAGCTCGACAAGTTCCTGACCAGCGCTGCAACGCCCTGGGTCGGCCAGTACTACCCCGAAGTGCCCGTGACGCTCACGGCCCGGCCCAAGCCCGGCTACGTCTTCACCGGCTGGCAGGGGGGCAGTGCGTCGACCTCGCCGAGCGTGACCTGGACGCCCACGGCGGCGGCCAGCTACACGGCGGTGTTCGCGGCCGCCTCGTCCGTGGGGGCGCCCACGATCTCGGCCGTCGGCGCCCAGACCTTCTACACAGGCGACCTCGTCAACCTGCAGGTGACGGCCACCGACCCGGCCGGCCTGCCGCTGACGTACACGGCCAAGAGCCTGCCCAGCGGCCTGAACATGTACGCCGGCAACGGCCGCATCTACGGCAAGATCACCACGCCGGGCACCTACACGACGACCGTCACGGTCACCAACGGCAAGACCTCGTCGACCTCGACCATCACCTGGACGGTGAGCAACCGCGTCGTGGCGGCCGCCAACCTGGCGCCCGTGCTCACGCAGCCGGTGGCACCGGCGGCACAGGTGGGCGTGGCGACGTCGCTGCAGGTGCTGGCGGCCGACCCCGAGGCCGAAAGCCTGACCTACAGCGCCTCCGGTCTGCCGCCGGGGCTGTCGATCAGTCCGACCTCTGGCCTGATCAGCGGCACGCCGACCACGGCCGGCAGCTACACCGTGCAGGTGTCGGCGACCGACGCCCAAGGCGCCTCGGCCTCCAGCAGCTTCCAGTGGACGGTGGCTGCGGCCAATCAGGCGCCGGTCCTCGCGGCTGTGTCCGGCCAGTCCTCGACCGTGGGCAAGGCCGTGAGCCTGTCCCTGTCGGGCAGCGATCCGGAGGGCGTTGCGCTGACTTGGTCTGCCACGGGCCTGCCGGCGGGGCTGTCGATCACGTCTTCGACCGGCGTGATCAGCG
Organism: uncultured Sphaerotilus sp.; assembly: GCA_964470355.1. Lineage (GTDB taxonomy): Bacteria > Pseudomonadota > Gammaproteobacteria > Burkholderiales > Burkholderiaceae_C > Sphaerotilus. The sequence goes on along the minus strand of CAYYCN010000031.1, from coordinate 10,151 downwards.
GCACGCCGACGGCGGCGGGCAGCTCGACGGTTCAGATCACGGCGCGTGACGCTCAGGGCGCTGCGACCACCGTGTCCTTCGGTTGGACCGTGATGGCTGCCAACCAGGCGCCGGTGATCGCGGCCATCGCCGCCCGCGAAACCCGCGCGGGCACATCGGTGTCGTTCACCGTGCCGGCCTCCGATCCGGACGGCAACGCCTTGACCTGCTCGGCCACCAGCCTGCCGGCGGGCCTGACGATGAACGCCTCGACCTGCACGATCAGCGGCACGCCGACCACCGCCGGTACGCTGACAACGGTCGTGAAGGCCACCGATCCTTCCGGCGCGTCGGCCTCCGCCAGCTTCAACTGGATGATCCTGGCGGCGGTGCAGAACGCCAGCTTCGAGAGCCCGGCGCTTTCTGCCGGCACGTACCGCTCCGGTTCGATCACCGGTTGGACCTTCAGCGGGTCCACGCCCTACATCTCGCGATCCGGCAGCACGTACACGTCGGGCGCGCCGGCTCCGGCGGACGGTCTGCAGGTGCTGGTGCTGCGGAACTCGGGCCGTGCCGCCCAGTCCATGCAACTTCGGGTCGGCGACACCCTTCGGTTCAAGGGCACCCAGCGGGTCAACTACCGCACCGGACTGCAGAGCGTCGGCGTGTACGTCAACGGTGTGCAGCAGGGCGCTGCGGTGACGCCGCCGTCCGGCAGCTGGAGCACCTACAGCGTGGCGCTGCAGGTCTCGTCCACCGCCACTTACACGGTGGAGCTGCGCGGCTTGTCCTCTGGCTTGTTGGTGGATCGCACGGCCTTGATCGATCTGGTGGAAATCGTGCCGGCCGCCGCGACCCCGCAGGCGATCGATCTGCCCAACGGAGGCTTCGAGCTTCCGGCTTTGGCGGCCGGCAGTTTCCAGTACGCGCCGAGCGGCGCCACCTGGACCTTCGTCAGTGCTGCAGGCGTCAGCTCAACGGGTTCTGCCTTCACGGCGAGCGCACCGGCTCCGGTGCAGGGCACCCAGGTGGGCGTGCTGCAGCGCACGGGCCTCATGCGTCAGTCCGTGGCTGTGCAACCCGGTGACAAGCTGCGCCTGCGGGCCACCCAGCGCGTGAACTACACCACGGGCGCGCAGACGCTGGCGGTGTTCGTCAACGGAGTTCAGCAAGGCGGCGTCCTGACCCCGGCTTCAGGCAGTTGGAGCAGCTTCGACGTGCCGCTGACAGTGTCGGCCGCCGGGGCCGCCACCCTGGAGATCCGGGGCCTGGCCTCGGCGGCGGGGGAGGACCGGACCGCCTTCATCGACCAGGTGCAGATCGTGAGGTGATCCGGGGTGGTCCGGTTTCGATCCGCCGGACGTGACGATGCGGCATCCAGTTGTACCGTGAGGGTGCCGATAGGGATCGGGGCTCTGTGCGGGGCGTGATCACGGGCTTCATGCTTGTGAATCACGCGCCGTGAGATTTTGGGGCGCCGGAATTCCCCATTGGCCAGATCGGTAGGTGGGGAATTTGACTTGTCACTGCAGCTGGATTGTTAGTATTCCTACGTTATAGGCGGGTAGGCTGAATTTGATGGTTTGCGAATTCGCTATGTCCACGGTTCCTGTTGTGGATGTGACAATGGAAGAGGTCTCGCTCGTTGCGAACTGTGCGCTGGCATTTTGGCTCATGTATTTTAATGACGCTGAGGATGCCGCGCCGCCCGTAAGGTTCAGCGTGATGTCTCCAGTGGCTGAAATCTCCCGGTTTATCATTTGCACGGTCAAGACTTTGGTGGATGGGTTGACTGATGCAGTTGCTGCAGCCAGTGGAAGCGATGACGTGGCGATTGAGAATCCAATGGTTGCAGAATGGCTTGCGGTCGTTTGAACGGTGACGGTGGGAGATAGTAGCTTGTTGGCGGAGCTCCCGAAGCCTTGTCTGAACCAGTTTAATGAATAGTAGCTGGGGCGCACAAAAGTTGGATAACTTGGTGCAACATCCGCAAACGAGAGTGCTCCAAAATATCCGTTTCTGGACATGCTCCAGTATGTTCCGAGTATCACGTCGGACTCTTTGGATAGCATTCCAAGGAGGTCTGATGTGTAAATGGCGCCGGTTTTTGATGCGATAAACTTATTCTGCCTCAATTCGGGTGAATTGGTTGTGTAGAGTGCGTTGTATTCAGTGATTGCAAATTTTGGGGTGGTTGTTGAATATTGTGCCCACAGGTTTCGAATGGCTGGTAGATTTGTGCCGATTGCGGATTTTGCGCCAGCCATGGTAGCCCAGAATAGCTGACTGTCACTGGGTACGGAAGTGGATGCCGCATTGCCAATGATGGGCATGTAGTAATGTAGGCCAAGTGCCGCGATTTTTGTCAAATGCGTGGTGGCAAGCCCGGATAGTAGTGTATTTGAATACCCGACTTTCCCAGATGATGGGATGGATATGTGATCTCCGGTAACCGAGGCCGGGTTGTTGGTTGTATTGGCTGCATCGTAAATGGATCCATTCCATGTATCCAATGCGAATGGCAGAATGAACTTTGTTCCTGCTGCCATAGTGTCAATGACCTTTTTCACGCGCGCCAGATATCGAGCGTCATCTATGTACAGGTCATTTGCCTCGCCGCCAGTGAAATACTTGTCCTTGAGATAAGGCTCATTCCCTAGCTCCCAATACACAGTCAGGTCGGTTCGGCCGGCATTTGTTAGGTAGTTGTTGACGTAGGTTTGCCAAGTCTTGGCTGCCTCTGCAATGTCAGTGTCGCTTGCTGCGGCACCCTTGCCTGACGCCGAACTGTGCATGTTGATCTGGAAGATTGGCGTGCAATTCAACTGGAGGCAATACGTCAAAAATTCGTCGGTTCCAAAATCAATTCGTTGCTGAGATTGATTGTTGCTGTTCGCGGATGGGTAGTATGAATGCGCAGGCCTTGAGGTCAGTGCCCCTATGCCGCGGCTCCAGATGTAAGAGTCTGCTAATTCGCCGCCTGGGTATCTTAATGGCTGGCCCCCAAGCCCCATTGCCAGGCTGAGTAGTCTGGGTTCGAAAGTGTCATTCGCATAAATGGCCTCGCCATGCCCTGTCCATGGAACGTTCGCGCCAGCCAGTAGGGATGAATATATTTTGGACGCGCTTGAGATCGCGGTGTCGGATGCGTTGACAGATACTGAAATAGGGAATCCTGCGTGGGCCTGTATGGCTATGGCTGCTGCAAAGGATGCTGCGACTGCGTTGGGCCTTAATCTGATCATGTTATTCCTCCAATTTGTTTTGCACGGATGTGCCATGCGCAGGCTATCTTTGCAATGCCCGAATGTGTGGCGTGTTACAATCTTTTTCCAGTGTTGATGCATGTAGTCCACAGTTTGGAGGGCGCTGGTGTGTGTCCTGTTGGATTTGAGGGTGTCTTTGGTTGTGTTTGGGGTGGTTGGGTAATTTGATTGCGGATTTCATTCGAGATGATGCTGTTTGCGGATGAATATCTCTTTTGATTGAGTATTTATCATTTTTGCGTGATTGGTGCGGTTTGTGATAATTTCGCCATTGATGCGCGGTATATCTGTCGGGTGATGTTTCGAATACAGTGCCGCAACAACAGGCAAACAACCACCACGGGACGGGTTCATTCGATGAGGTCTATCGACAGCAAGGCGGTCGTCTGGGCCGTGGTTTCGGCCGCATGGGTCGGGCTGCTGGCGCTCAACAGCCAGAGCTTCTGGATCGACGAGCTCGGCACCTGGCGGCTGACGCAGGCCGCAGGCTGGGCCGATTGGCTGGAGCACCTGCTCAACTGGCGCAATTCGGATGCGCAGTTGCCGCTCTATCACGCGTGGATCAAGCTGTGGGTGACGTGGTTCGGCGACCGCGAGTGGGTCATGCGGGCGTCCAATCTGCCTTGGCTGGCGGTGGGTTTGTACGCGTACTGGCGTGCACCGGTGAGCCGCCCGGCGGTGTCCTGGGTGCGTTGGGCTGGCGTGCTGTGTGCCTTGCATCCGCTCACGTGGTACTACACCAATGAATTGCGCCCCTACGTGGTCCTGCTGGCTGCAGCGTCCTGGGCCGGGGTGGGGTTGGTCGGGGTCTGGCACGAGAGCACTGACCTGTCGGAGGCCCGGCTGTCCCGGCATTTCCTCCTCGTGGGCCTGGCGCTGCTGGCGGCCATGAGCGCCATCGGGGCGATCTGGACGCTGGCATTCGTGGTTTCCGCTGTGGTCCTGTCCCGCTCCAGCGGGCGATTCCTGGGACTGGAGTCGAGCCACATGTGGACGCTGCTGGCCGGGCTGCTCGTGGTGGTGCCCGTGTTCGCGCAGTACGTCCATTCGTTCCTGTCGGGCATCACGGCCACGACGCTGCACGATCACAAGCTTGTCAACTTCGCCTTTGCGTTCTATGAACTGCTGGGGCTGGCGGGTGTGGGCCCGGGGCGAGACGACTTGCGGGTGGCGGCGGGTGCCGCGCTGCGCGCCCAGGGTCCTGCCATGGCCCCGGTGGCGGTGGTGCTGATCGGGACGTTGGCCTTGGGCCTGCGGGCGTTGTGGTGCCGTGACCGGCGCACGTCGGGCCTCGTGCTGGCCCTGAGCCTGTTGCCCGTGCTGGTCCTGCTGGGCCTGGCGGAACTCAAGCACTGGCGGGTGGTGGGGCGACACATGGTGCCGTTGCTGTTCTTCGTCTGTCTGGTCTGGGCGGCTGCCGTCCAGTCGCTGTGGCGCCAGGGCGATTGGATGTCGCGGGCCTGGGTGGGGTTGATGCTGTCGGCGTTGCTGGCCTCGTCGCTGTCGGTCCGTTGGGCCGAGCGTCATGAGCATGAGCGTTATCGCGACGCGGCCGAGGCGGCAACGGCGACGTTGGATCAGGGCGGGGTGGTCTGGTGGTTCGCCGATGCGCCGGGTCCAGAGTATTTCGGCTTGGGTGCCCGCACGCAGAAGCTGGTGCGTCAAAAGGACTTCGATGGTGGCCAGTACCGTATCTACCTGGGGTTGAAGAGCCGCCTGGTGTTCGACTGCTCGGCTGTGGGGCCCGGTACTCTGCTGGTTCTGGAGAACCCCGATCCGGCCTGGCTGGAGGCTTGCCCCGCACCTGAGAAGGTGGTGTTTTCCCGGCGGGACACCTTTGATCGCCGAGGCGCGGGCGAAGCATGGATGACCGCCCACGGAATGCGCGTGTCAAAGCGGTTCCTGGGTTTCGAAATCTGGGAGTGAAGCGATGACGGTTCCCGTGTTCCTGATGGTGCTGTTGAGCGTGGGCCTGTCCGCGCTGGCCCAGATCAGTCTCAAGGCCGGCATGGCCGCCGCCACGGCCGGCCGAACTGCGGTGGCGATGGGGGGGAGTGCGCCCGTCGATGGACCCCTGGCCGCACTGGGTTCGGCCTTCACCCAGCCGTACGTGCTGCTCGGCCTGGGCCTGTACGGCCTGGGGGCCATGGTCTGGATGCTGGTTCTGGCGAAGCTGGACGTGTCGGTGGCCTATCCCTTCGTGGCGCTCGGATTCATCGTCGTGATGGTGCTGGGGGCCGTCGTCTTCGGTGAGCCGGTCACGGTCGCCAAGGTGTTCGGGACCGCACTGGTCGGGATTGGGGTGTGGCTGATCGCCCGGGGGTGAGGTGGCCGCTGCACAGAAAAATCAAACATCAGGGAACGTCATGACTTTTTCCACTGCCCGGCCCTCTGGCGGAGGTCGGCCATTGTTCGTCGATCTGGACGGCACGCTGGTCCGCACCGACATGCTCCACGAGTCCTTGTTGGGGCGACTCAAGCGCGACTGGGCGCTGCCGGTGCGACTGCCGCTGTGGGTGCTGCGCGGCAAGGCGCGACTCAAGGCGGTCCTGGCGCAGGGTTACGACAGCGCTCCATCCGGCCTGCCTTACAACCCCGTCGTGCTGGACCACATCCGTCAGGCGCGCGAGGAGGGGCGGCCGGTGTATCTGGCCACGGCCAGCCATGCCTCCATTGCCGAGCCGATCGCCCGGCACCTTGGGGTGTTCGACGGCGTGATCGCCACCGAGGACGAGGTCAACGTCAGCGGTGTGCGCAAGCTGGAGAAGATGCGCACCTTGGCCGGTTCCGACGACTTCGAGTACCTGGGCAACAGCCGCGCAGACGTGCCCATCTGGGACGCCTGCAGCCGGGCCGGACTGGTCGAGCCCGACTCGGCCGCCCGCCGGTGGCTGGCCCAACACCCGGACAAGGGGCGGAACCTGACGTCGGAAGGGGCCGCGCCTGCGGCATCGGGCTGGACTTCGGGCTGGCGCGACCGCCTGCGGCTGATGCGCCCTCACCAGTGGGCCAAGAACATCCTGCTGGCCGTGCCGCTGGTGACGGCCCACCTGGCCCTGGATCCATCCAGCCTGTTGGCGATCGTGCTGGCCTTCGTGGCGTTCAGCCTGTGCGCGTCGTCGGTCTACGTGCTCAACGACATGCTGGACCTCAACGCGGACCGGGCTCATCCACGCAAGCGCCGTCGCCCCTTGGCCAGCGGAGCGGTGCCGTTGACGTTCGGCTTCGGGGCGGTCCCGGTGCTGCTGGCTGCCTCGTTTGCAGTGGGTGCGCTGGTGAATGGGGCGTTTCTGGCCGTGCTGGGCGTGTACCTGCTGACGACCTTCGCCTATTCGTTCAGCCTCAAGCGCAAGATGGCGGTGGACGTGCTTGCATTGGCGGCGCTCTACACGATCCGCATCGTGGCCGGAACGGCGGCGTTGTCCGTGACGCCGTCGAGCTGGCTGCTCGGCTTTTCGATCTTCCTGTTTTTCGGGCTGGCCCTGGTCAAGCGCAGCAGTGAACTGATGGTGGCGGCCGAGTCGGGCAAAGTGGGGGCCTCAGGCCGCAACTATCTGGTGGAGGACCTGCCCATGGTCAACGCGATGGGCATCGCCAGCTCCTACCTGAGCGTGCTCGTGCTGGCTCTGTACATCAGCAGTCCGGACGTGAGCCGTCTGTATGCCCATCCGCCGGTGCTCTGGCTGCTGTGTCCGCTGCTGATGTACTGGTTGACCCGGTTGTGGCTGATCACCCGCCGCGGCGGCATGCACGACGATCCGGTCGTCTACGCCGCGAAGGACGGGGTCAGCCATGCGGTCGGTCTGTGTGCGCTGGGGGTCGTCGCGGCGGGAGCTGCGCCGTGGTGAAGGCTGCACGGGCCGGGCGCAGGCGGATCCTGGCGCTGGGGGCGACGGCGCTCGCGTCGTGGGGCGGGCTTCCTCGCGCTTCCGCAGCGTCGGAGCTCCACGGGTCCACCCTGCCGGTGCAGATCCAGATCCGCGTGGATGCGGGTCACCGCCTGCATCCGACCCAACCGCTGCTGACCGGGACCAACATGCCCTGGATCTATGGCAGCGAAGGCATGATGGACCCGCAGGGGCGCCTGCGTGACGCGATGATGGCGCGAGCCCGCGAGTGGGCACCGCCCGTGATCCGCTACATGGGCGGGGAGCCGGTGAGGGGTTTTCGCTGGCGTCAGGGGGTGGGTCCGCTGGCGCAGCGTCCGGTCGTGCAGCCGGACGCGCACCAGCCGGCGCAGCGCATCCTGTTCGGCACCCAGGAGTTTCTGGAAGTCTGCGAAGACCTGGGCTCGATCCCTCTCGTTGAGGTGAACATGTACGAGGGGGCGGCGGCCGACCTGGCGCGTGAGACGGCGGACTGGGTGCGCCATGCCAACGCCTCATCCCTGCGCTCACGGCGCACGGGGCGTGTCCTGCCGAAGGTGCGGTACTGGGAGCTGGGCAACGAGCCCTATGTGCGGGACTCGCGCGGCCCCGATGGCCGCACCAATCCGGAGTTCTTCCGTCCCGCCTCGTTTGCGCGGCGGCTCAACGCGGTGATGGCGGCGGTCCGCGCGGCCGATCCGTCGGCCCGCATCGGCATTCCGTTTGCGCTCGACACGCTGTCGGGACGGCCCTGGCGCCCGAACAACGAGCCCGCCACCGTGGTGGGGGAGCAATTGGGCTACGCCGACCAGCTGTTGTCGGCGCTCGACCGCCCGCAGGACGTCGACTTCCTGGCGTTGCACTTCTACATGCCGCAGGTGGCGGGAGAGGGGCCTGAACTGCTGGCCCGGCTGCCCAACGACGAGGCCTTGTACTGGGGTACCGTGGCGGGCAGCGAGACCTTGCGGCGCCACCTCCAGACGGTGGCGGAGTTCTGGTCGAAGCATCCACGCACGCGCGGCCTGTCCCTGCCGAAGCTGCTCGTCACCGAATACAACTCGTTTTTCACGACGGCCCGACGCAACGGCAAGGAGCTGGCACAGAACGGCTATGTCGCGACGGTGGCCGGCGCCCTGTTCGTGGCGGACCTGATCCGCGCGATGAGCCAGGACGATCGCATCGAGGCGGCGATGCAGTGGTCGCTCAGCGGCAACTGGGTCTTTGGAGCGATCAAGCCGGCAGACGGTGTGGGTGCGGCACCGGTGAGGCCGGTGTTCCACGTGATGCGCATGGCGCGTGAGCTGCTCGTGCCGGGGGGACATCATGTGGCCCACGACGTCCGGGTCGAGCGTGTCACGCAACCGGGGGCGCGGGTCGGCTATGCGAACCCGTTTCCGGACATGCCCCTGACCACCGCCGTGGCGACGCGTGAAGAAAAGAAGTTGCGTGTCCTGGTGATCCACAAGGATCCGACACGCGGGGCGTCGCTGTCACTCGACCTGGACGGCGCGGTGGTGCGCCAAGTCCGGGTCGAGCAGTTGAAGGCCCCGAAGGTCTTTGCGTCCCCGGACACCCCTGAGGCTTTTGTGCTTGAAAACACGAGCGCCTCCTTGTCCGCAGACCGGCGGCAAGTCCGGTGGAGCCAAGCGCCTGCGAGCGTGGCGCTGGTCAGTCTCACCCTCTGAATGCGGCTCAGCCGCTGCTTTTCTGCGATGGGACGGCGCTTCAGCGCACCTTGCCCAGCAGGGCCTGGACATCCTCCAACATGGCGTTGAGCTGCGGCGCCTGCTCGTCGGTGACGCCCAGGCGCTGGCAGAGCTCCTGCTGCATGAAGCACACGGTCATGCGCACGTAGGCGCTGTCCAGCGCCTTGCGCACGGCGGCCATCTGGCTGGCGATGTCCATGCAGGACTCGCCACCCTCGATCATGCGCTGGATGCCGCGCAACTGACCCTCCGCCCGCTTGAGCCGGTTGAGCAAGTCGGTGCGGGAGCTTTCGTCCTGGAGCTGGGCCATGGTGCAGGAAGCCGTGATCGGCATGGAGGAATCAGAGGCCGACATTTTCCACACTCCTGCAAGAATCGCTTAAGGGAGAAGGCCAAATCCTTAACGGCAGCAGGAACTGGTGTTTCCGCCGCCATCGGGCACCCCGAGCTTGCGCAGGATGGTGCCCAGCGGACAGATGTTGGTGAACCCGAACTGGAACAGGTTGACCCCCACGAAGGCCGTGAAGGCCAGGGCCCACTTGCTGACGAACAGCGGGCTGCCCTCCACGCCCAGGGCGAGGGAAATCAGGATGAAGCTGCCCGCAAAGATGCGGATCAGGCGGTCGACGGTCATGGGGGACTCCTTTTTCAAACTCAGTCGTTCAGGCGCACGATGCCCAGGGCCTTGAGCACGTATTTCTCGAAGACGGGCTCGGACTGCCCGGACTTCATCTTGTTGAGGAAATACTTCTCGAAGGCCACCTTGGCCAGGTGCACCCACTTGCCCTTCTTGAACCAGTTGACGTTGCGCGGCGGGATCTGCGGCAGCGCCACGAAGGCCGCACCGGTGTCGCCCATGTCGGCCAGGCAGATGGCGTTCCAGGTGGCCTTGGCGTCGGCGGGCTGGCCTTGCAGTTCGGCGGCGATGTTGTGCACGATGGCCGAGACCATGGTCTCGATCATGTAGCCGGTCTTGGGCGCGCCCGTGGGCACGGGCGTGACCTCCACCGGCGGGATGGCCACGCACACGCCAGCCGAGAAGATGTTGCGGTACTTCTTGCTGCGCTGGTGCTCGTCGATCAGCACGAAGCCGCGCGGGTTGCACAGCCCCTCCACGGCGGCCACCGCGTCCACGCCCTTGAAGGCCGGCAGCATCATGCTGAACTTGAAGGGCAGCTCGTGCTCCTTCTTCGGCTTGCCGCTCTCGTCCATCTCGGTGACGAACATCTTGCCGGCCTCAACCTTGGTGACCTTGGCGTTGGTGATCCACTTGATGTCGTGGTTGCGGAAATCGCTCTCCAGCATGGACTTGGAATCGCCCACGCCGCCCAGCC
>CAYYCN010000030.1:0-28928 GCA_964470355.1 uncultured Sphaerotilus sp. | reverse complement strand
CTGCGGCAAGGCGCTGGACATCGCCCGCACCGCGCGCGACATGCTGGGCGGCAACGGCATCAGCGACGAGTTCGGCGTGGCGCGGCACCTCGTCAACCTGGAGGTGGTCAACACCTACGAGGGCACACACGATGTGCATGCGCTGATCCTGGGGCGGGCGATCACGGGGATTGCGGCGTTTGCCAACTGAATCAAACGAGCGAATCGAACGATTAGCGCGATAATGGCACCCTAGGTCTCCCACTTGGAAACACCATGCTCGCCTTCACCGCCAATCAAGCCAAGACCCGCTTCGGCGAATTTCTCGATCAGGTCCAGCGTGAACCCGTCCAGGTGGTCAAGCGAGACCGCGTGGTGGGCGTCATGGTCAGCGCACAGGACTACGAGGCCATGCGCAACTTCTACGCCAATCGCCTGCAGAGCACCCTGGCACACAACGCGGCAGACGCTTCGGCACAGGATCTGACCGAAGAGGAAGTCCAACGCCTGCTGGCCGATGAGAGCTGAACCCACTCACCGGTCGGTGGTGTTGGACACCAACGTCTGGCTCAGCGCCGCACTTTCTCCGTCCGGGTCACCCGCCCGAGCGGTGCGTGCGGTGCTGCTTCAGGGATGGGCGGTGTTTTCCGATGCGACGTTCGCGGAGTTGGAACAGCGCATCTGGAAACCGAAGTTCGACCGCTACATCGGTCTTGAAACACGCCGGGCCATTCTTCGTGACGCCCGTGCTTCGTCCCTGTGGGTCGAGATCCCGACCGAGCTTCAGACCCGCACCTGGAGCCGCGACCCCGACGACGATGCCTTTATCCGCACCGCTCTCGCGGCTCAGGCCCCGTGGTTGGTCACCGGGGACAACGATTTGCTCTGCCTTCCGAACATCGACGGGCTGCAGATCCTGACCCCGGCTCAATACCTGGCCGATTTCCCCTGACGACGCGCGACGTCGTCAGCTACCCGCTTCACACCGACTGACGATGTCCGACCCGAACCGCCCCGAACAGCCCGCTCCCGCACTCAGCCGCACCGCCCCTCTCCAAGGCCTGAAAGTCCTCGACCTCTCCCGCGTCCTGGCCGGCCCCTGGGCCAGCCAGATGCTCGGTGACCTGGGTGCGGACGTGCTGAAGGTCGAGCGTCCTGGCAACGGCGACGACACCCGCGCGTGGGGCCCACCGTGGCTGAAGGACGAGGCCGGCCGCGACACGACCGACACCGCCTACTTCCAGTGCGCCAACCGCAACAAGCGCTCGCTGGCCGCCGACCTGGAGAACGCCAAGGACCGCACCCTGATTCAGCACCTGGCCCAGAAGGCCGACGTGCTGATCGAGAACTTCAAGGTCGGCGGCCTCAAGCGCCACGGGCTGGACGCTCAAACGCTGTTGGCCGCCAACCCACGCCTCGTCTACTGCTCGATCACCGGTTTTGGGCAGACCGGGCCGTATGCGGCGCGGGCCGGCTACGACTTCCTGATCCAGGGCCTGGGTGGCCTGATGAGCGTGACCGGCCGCGCCGAGGGCGAACCCGGCGCCGGGCCGCAGAAGGTGGGCGTGGCCCTGACCGACGTGATGACAGGCCTGTACGCCACCATCGCCATCCAGGCCGCACTGGCCGAGCGAGAACGCTCCGGCCTGGGCCAGCACATCGACCTCGCGCTGCTGGACGTGCAGGTGGCCGCGCTGGCCAACCAGGCGGCGAGCTTCCTGGCCAGCGGCACCGCCCCGCGCCGCCTGGGCAACGCCCACCCGGCCATCGTGCCCTACCAGGACTTCCCAACCGCCGACGGCGACATGATCCTGGCCATCGGCAACGACGGCCAGTTCGCCCGCTGGAGCGCCGTGGCCGGCCACCCTGAGTGGGCTGTGGACGAACGCTTCGCCACCAACCCACAGCGCGTGAAGCACCGCGGCGAGCTCATCCCCCTGATGCAGGCCGTGACCCGCCAGCGCAGCACCGCCGACTGGATCGCCACCCTGGAAGCCGAAGCCGTGCCCTGCGGCCCGATCCTCGGCATCGATCAGGTGTTCGAGGATCCGCAGGTGCAGGCGCGCGGCCTGCGCGTGTCGATGCCGCATCCGGTGGTCGGCCATGTCGACACGGTGGCCAACCCCATCCGCTTCAGCGCCACGCCCGTCACTTACCGGCACGCCCCGCCACAGTTGGGCGAAGACGGGGCGGACCTGACCGCCCGCTGGCTGAGCCCCTGAGGCGCCCGGACACACCGACCCCCTCCAGCACCCTGCCAGCCCGGCCCTTCAGCGATGCTGCAAAAGCGGCCGGAGCCTCTCAGTGCGGCACCAGCGATTCGAGGAACTGGAACAACTTTGGATCCCCGCAGAACGCCACGTTGAAGCGCATCCACGCCGCCGTGTCCTGGCTGGCCGAGAACAGGTGGCCGGGGCCGAGCATGATGTCGTCCTCCGCCGCCTGGTTGGACACCGCGCCCGCGTCCGGCAATTGCGGATGCCGCGCCCACAGGAACATGCCCGCCTTGGGCTCGGTGTAGATCTCGAAACCAATGCGGTGCAGATTGGCCGCCGTGTGCTCATGCGCCGCCGCCAGCCGGTCGCGCAGCGCCTTGAGGTGCTTGCGCCAGCGCCCTTCGGTCAGCGCGCCGTAGACCAGCCGCTCGCTGAACTCCGACGAGGTCAGGCCCGAGATCATCTTGAGCTGCGCCAGATCCTCCACCATGTCCGGATGGGCGATCAGATAGCCGCAGCGCAGGTTGGGCGAGATCGTCTTGGAGTAGCTGCCCACGTAGATGACCCGCGAGAGCTGATCCAGGCTGGCCAGCGAGGCGCGCGGATCCGGGTCCAGGTCCACGTAGATGTCGTTCTCGACGACGATGAAGTCATGCTTTTCGGCCAACTGCATCAGGCGATGCAAATGCGCGAGCTGCGCGACCGAGCCTGTCGGGCTGTGCAGGCGTGGCTGGGTGAAGAACACGCGCGGCTTGTTCTCGACGATCAGGCGCTCCAGCGCGGGCAGGTCGTAGCCCTGCGGGGTGCGAGGCACGCCCACCACATTGGCGCCGGCAAAACGCAGCGAGAACAGCAGGTTGGCATAGCCGGGCTCGTCCACCAGCACCGTGTCGCCGGCGCGCACCAGGCGGCGCGCGGCCAGGTCCAGCGCCTGACTGGAGCCCTGCGTCAGCAGCACCTGCTCGGGCGAGACGGCAATTTCCTGCTCGGCCATGGCGTCGCGGATCAGCTGGCGCAGCGGCGGAAAGCCCTTGGGGTCGCCGTAACCGCCCAGGTCCACGTTTTCGGCGGCCATGGCGCGCAGGCTGCGGCGCAGACCGTCCTCGAACAGCCAATCGTGCGGCAACCAGCCGCAACCGGCCTTGATGCGCAGGTGGCGGCTCTCGAAGATCTTGCGCAGGTACCAGGCCGAGTCGAAGCTGTAGCCCCCACGCGGCGCCTCGACCGGCCCGCTGGGCACCTCGGCCGCCAGCCGCTTGCGCACAAAAAACCCCGAGTGCGGACGCGACACCAGATAGCCCAGCGCCACCAGCCGGTCGTAGGCCTCCACCACCGTGAACACGCTCACCTCGTGGGCGTGGGCGAACTGGCGGATCGACGGCACCTTGGTGCCCGCGCGCATGGCCCCGTCGTCGATGAGGCGACGCAGGCCCTCGACGATCTGCGTGACCAGGGGTGTGGAAGACTGAGGCTGAAGGGTGAACATGCAAAGAGACCCGCAAACGGCACCGCGGACCCGCCACGGCACGCGCTGTACAGGGCATCTGGCCTGCACAGTGCATCGGCGGAAGGGGATGGCTGTGCATGGTAGCGCCGCGCCCCCATGCCTAAAGTCAAACCCGACGATCAAACCTTGGGGTGGAGGGCCACGTGCGCCGCCCCGCCATCCCTTTCTGGAGTGACCCGCATGCAACGTGATTCCCTGCCCACCAACGCCGCCATGATCGCCCGCCGCCAGGCCGCCCTGCCCAACGGTGTGGGCCAGACCTACCCGATCTTCGTGGAACGCGCCGAAAACGCCGAAGTGTGGGACGTGGAAGGCAAGCGCTACATCGACTTCGCCGGCGGCATCGCCGTGCTGAACACCGGTCACCGCCACCCCAAGATCGTCGAGGCCGTGAAGGCCCAGCTCGACCACCACCACCACACCTGCTTCCAGGTGCTGGCCTACGAGAACTACGTCGAACTGGCCGAACGCCTGATCGCCAAGACCCCCGGCGACTTCCCCAAGAAGGCCTTCTTCCTGAGCAGCGGCGCCGAAGCCGTTGAAAACGCCATCAAGATCGCCCGCGCCGCCACCAAGCGCTCGGCCGTCATCGCCTTTGGCGGCGGCTTCCACGGCCGCACCATGATGGGCATGGCCCTGACCGGCAAGGTCGCGCCGTACAAGATCGGCTTCGGCCCCTTCCCGGCCGAGATCTACCACGCCAAGTTCCCCTGCCCGCTGCACGGCGTGAGCGTGGAAGACGCGATGGACTCCATCCACGCCCTGTTCAAGTACGACGTCGAACCCTCGCGCGTGGCAGCCATCATCCTGGAGCCGGTGCAAGGCGAAGGCGGCTTCTACGTGGCGCCCATCCCCTTCATCCGTGCGCTGCGCCAGCTGTGCGACCAGCACGGCATCGTCCTGATCGCCGACGAAGTGCAGACCGGCGCCGGCCGCACCGGCACCTGGCTGGCCAGCCAGCAGTGGGTGGACGCCGGTGTGGGCGCGCCCGACATCATCACCATGGCCAAGTCCATGGGCGGCGGCTTCCCCATCTCCGCCGTGATCGGCAAGGCCGAGCTGATGGACGCCCCCGGCCCCGGCGGCCTGGGCGGCACCTATGCGGGCAGCCCGCTGGCGTGCGCTGCGGCGCTGGCCGTGCTGGACGTGTTCGAGGAAGAAAAGCTGCTGGAGCGCAGCCAGGCCATGGGGGCCAAGCTGACGGCGGCGCTCAACGGCATGGCGCAGCGCCAGAAGGTGATTCAGGACGTGCGCGGGCTGGGGGCCATGGTGGCCATCGAGCTGTTCACGGATGGCGATCTGGACAAGCCGGATGCGGAGCTGACCAAGCGGGTTTGCGCGGAAGCGATCAAGCGTGGGTTGGTGCTGTTGTCTTGTGGGACTTATGGGAACGTTGTTCGGATTTTGGTGCCATTGACAGCGAGCGATGCACTATTGGATGAGGGGTTAAATATTCTCGAAGACAGTTTGGCGAGTGCGTTGAAAAATTGAAGCACGATAGATACGGGATTTGATGAAAATAACCAAAAGAGCTCCGCGAGGAGCTCTTTTGGTTTATGCCATATTAACTTGACAATACATAGACAATCCAATAATAACCACGAATGAATATTCAAACTTTCATGTGATCAGCCATTTTTCAGCGAGTTCGGTCGCTTGCAACACGCCATTGACGGACCAACTCCGGCGCATTACCCAACCTTACTAAATCAGACAACTACGACACTAAGCCGGTAAATATCCATCGCAGAGGAACCAATCACTGGCGGCAAGCGCTTCGTACAGCGCCGCTCGCCAAGAATTAGTCCGCTGTTGACGCTCAGACTTGGCCATTGCGGATACCACAATTTTGCGTAACTCGGGCGAGGGCAACTCATTAAGCATGCCACTGAAACTCGCAATCTCACTCGCCGCCTCGATTGCAAAGCGCTCAGCCAATCCCAAGTCCCTGAAGTAATTTAAAACGCGACGACCGAGGTCTCCCGACCATGCCTTCGGTATTATCACGGAATACTCCACTGTCGCTGTCTTATTCGCAACAACAGTGGCGTAAAGCCATGCATCCGTCTCGATTGCAGGTTCAGCGAAGTAGGGGTGAGGAATCTGCTTTGCTTCAATCAAGACTGAGGCACCCTTACCCTTGTTGCAGTCAGTACAAGAAGGCACCAAGTTGGCAGGCAGCACAGCGAACGCCGGATAACGCGCCTTGGCGAGAAAATGATCCAATGTGGACACGTGTCCGAACCAGCAATATGGACATTTCCCATTGGGAGGCAGGGCAAACAGCTGATCGTAATAGGCGCGCCCAGCCGACTTGTCCCCTACCATGTAGGTCGAGTAGAGCTCCATCAACTCGCCTTTATCTAGATCCGCAAAAGCGATCTGCTCTGGCTTTGCGTGTTCGCTTGCCACAAACTCGTACAACCGGTTGGTCGCAGCGTAGTCTTCGTACTGAAGGGCAAGTAGATTGAATGCCGCCCTTGAGGCGGCAAACCGATCACGTAGACCAGGCTCAGTCACTTCGCTAATGCACGCTTGGTATACGATCTTCGGATCGATGTCTGGCTTTCTCAGGCGTCTCATTGCTTTCCGGAATCACGACAGCTGACAAGGGTTAGAAGGACGGCCCGGGCTTCTGCTCCTAGAGCCCCCCCGTACGTATCCATAATTTCATCGAAGGTCCCACCTTTATCGACGTCCTTTCTAAGCATGTCGTGGAACCCTGACTTCGCAACCTCCAATCCAAAGACCTCGCGAGTCAGAATACCTACGTTCTCGCCAAACGTCTCCCGTTCAGGCCGATCACTACGCCCTTGGTTTCTAATGCGAGTCAACTTCCATACGCATGAGCGTGGAACCTCCTGCAAGACAACTGGCGAGTGGGTCGCAATGATGGCCACACCATTCCGGTCGTATAGCAGATTCGATAACGCTCGCATGAACGCAGAGAGGAGCGGTGGATGAAGGTGACTTTCGGGCTCATCCATCAAAACAAGCGTTTTCTCTTCAACTGTATCGATGAGCTTGGTAATTGTCAAAAGTACGATAGAATGTCCCGAACTCATGCGTTTGACAAGCGCAAGCGCTTTCTGATCCACCTCCAACTCCTCATCAAGAAGCGATGTCAAATTCATGTCTGCGAAGTTCAAATCGGATTCCAGCGTACGAATCGCGGAAAACCACCGTTCCCGCTTCGAAGGCTGGCTAAGGCAGGACATCAGGCTCTCAACGAAGTAGTCAGCCAACTCGGCTTCACTCTTTGGAGCTATGGCCGTATTACCAGGCCCCGATGGCCTATTCTTCATCCCGACGTAGAAGTACGCAATGCCATGAGTCCTGTCCGGCTGGTCTGCCGGCGGAACAAACGGGTCGAACGCACTGAAGGACACCGACACAACACTGCTGAAATAGTTGTGAGGAAGAGCCTCCGTGCTGCTCCATTCGCCTCGTGCGTAGAACTTTCGCTTATCTCCCTTGTCGCCTTGGTTCGGTTGTAGAATTGCGCTCACCATGTTGTTCAGCAGTGTGGTTTTGCCGACACCATTGCGCCCGATAATTGCATGAACGTTCGTCGATGGTTTGGAAGCGGCCTCTACCTTGAAGTCAAGGTTTACGAGCGCGTGTCGATCGTCCCCAGGATCTCGATACGAGAAGTGAAAATCATCCAATACGACGTTTCCCGCCAACACGCGTTTGAACTGGCCGAGGATCACTGACCGGCTCACTCCTCGCGTCAGCGATAGCTTGAATACATCTTCATTGCGCGCGCACTGCATAGTAAATTCGTCCGACACTACGTCGCGAAGGGTGCGCAAAATGCCGGATCGATCTTCTGGCGACAGTTCACGAAGAGCTGCATAGTAGCTAACGTCCTGCCCCAGCGAGAACCATCCGTCTGGCAACTCCATGAAGGACACCTCCGGAAATATCTGGGCCATTTTGTGTAGGGTCCAACCTTTGGCCTGCCCGACATAGCCCAATTTCACCGTCCCCAGTGTTATTTCGTTGCCGCCGGCATCACAGAAACGCAACTCGAACGACGTCTTAAACGAGTAGTCATCCCAATCCCCCGGGATAAGAAACGCGACGCCATTTTCGGTTTCGAAGGACCTCTGGCGGACGCCTAGAATTCTGAACGTGATTGACATTGATGTGATTTAAATAAATCCGATGAGCTTGGCCGCCAATACTACGATTGTCCACTAGTGTGCGGTCATCGCCGATGACCGGGAGCCAAAAAACCACGAAGCCCGTAGCCGGCTTTTTAGAACCAGTATCTGATCGTCATCTCCCAGCCTCGGCTAGGCACTCGACTTTTGAATTGTTCAGCTGCTCATGGCCAATTCCCGCCATCAACACCCCACCCGAAACCACCGTTCCCGCGCCTTCTTCTTCTGCGCAGAAATCCAGTCCTGCATTTGCCCGGACTGCGGCTGACGCGCCTGTGCGTCGAAGGCGTCAATCTGCGAGCGCAGTGAGCGGCACTCGGTCGCCTTGTCCGGGCCATTGTTGTAGGTGTAGGTGGTCGTCGCGCGCGGCGGTGGCGCGGTGAGGCGCTCGGCCTGTTGCCGGGACTGCTGCGCCAGGTTCACCTGCTGGTCGAACGGCATGCCGTCGGGCACGGTCACGATGCGCTCGATCAGCGCCTGTCGCTGCGAGCACTGCCCGTTGCTCCAGAAGGTGCCGCCGCTGTAGGCCTTGCACAGATAGAGGGTGTCGGCCTGTGCGGCCAGCGGCCCCACCAGGGCGCCCACCCCGAATCCGATGCCCATGGCGATGGCGCGCGTTCGCCGCGCACTCTGGGTTCGTCTCATGACGCTGGCTCCCTGTTTCGTGGTCGTTCTCATGGCCGATCCGCCTCGTCCACCATGTTCAGCGCATAGAACTCGTGCAGCTTCGCCGCCAGCATCTGCTTGTCCGGCAATTGGGTCTGGTACTGCGCCACCAGCGCGGGCGACAGGCTGCGGCTCAGGGCGTACTCCACCACCTCGCTGTCCTTGCTGGCGCACAGCAACAGGCCGATGGCCGGGTTCTCGTGCGGCTTCTTCACGTCACGGTCCAGCGCTTCGAGGTAGAAGTTCAGCTTGCCCAGGTGCTCGGGCTCGAAGCGGTCCACCTTCAGCTCGATGGCCACCAGGCAGTTCAGCCCCCGATGGAAGAACAGCAGGTCCAGCGCAAAGTCCCGCCCGCCCACCTGCAGAGGGAACTCCGAGCCCACGAAACAGAAGTCGCGCCCGAGCTCGATGAGGAAGGTGCGGAGCTGGGCCAGCAGGCCGCGGTGCAGATCGGCCTCGGTATGGCCCACCGGCAAGTCGAGGAACTCCAGCGCGTAAGCGTCCTTGAAGATATGGGCTGCAGCCTCGCCATGCATTTGTGTCAGCACTGCCGACACTTTTGGCGGCTCGAGTACGGCTTGCTCAAATGCGCCCAAGCGCAGCTGCCGCTCCAATTCGCGGGAACCCCAGCGCTGCTGTATGGCCATGCGCAGATAAAAGTCCCGCTCCTCCGGCCGCTTGGACTGGGTCAGGATGATGAGGTTGTGGGTCCAGGACAGTTGTGACACCAGTGGTGTCACCATTTCATCGTCCTGGTACGCCTCGTAGAACTGCCGCATGCGGAACAGGTTGCGGCGGGTGAATCCGCGCTGCCCCGGCAGCACCCGCGCCAGATGCTGCGTCAGGCTGTCCACCACGCCCTCGCCCCATTCAGCCGCCGCCAACTTGCGGCTGATGTAGGCGCCGATCTGCCAGTAAAGGCCCACCAGCTCCGTGTTGACCGCCTGATGGGCGCGCTGACGCGCCTGCTCGATGAGGCCCACGATTTCGCTGAACGAGGCTTCCAGCGACGAGTCCGCACCGACCGACGCAGCGGCCGCGCGCGGCTTTGGAATCCGGTTCTTCATCCCACCCTGCTCCCTGAACGCTGAGTGAAGTCGTACTTCTTTTGTTGAGCACGATCTTGCACCGCCCTCGGGCTCACCCGGTGAGGCCGGGAGTCAGGGGTGTGACTTTTTCACTGTGGGCCTCCCCCTCAAGCGGGGTCAGCTGGAGCCTGGCAACTCTGATCGCGGCGCCTCACCCTCACGAAAGCAAGATGGCTGACCGGCGTGACATTGAGCCATCGTCGGCGCGCCCGAAATCGGACAGGTGACCGCGCCGGTCGAGAGTTCATGCATCCCGCCGACGATCTTGATCTCGCTGCTCTCGGCCATTTCCTGGAGGATGGGGTTGCGCGCCACGATGCCCCCCCTGCGAACGTTGATGCGGGTGGCCGTGTCGACAATATCGGCGTTGTCGCCCTGGCGGTTCTCGGTCACGGTGTCTTCGTCGTCCGCTTTCGGCCGCCCGCGACCACGGCTCAACTGGGGGTGAGCACGAGGTATTGGCCGGACGCCAGCGTCGTGCGCCGGCTGAGCTCGGTGAGGGTGGCGTCGCTGCCCAGGCGATAGGTGATGACGTCCGAGCCCTGGAGCACGCCGGCGGTGTCGTAGGTCTTGCGGGTGAGCAGTACCCGCACGGAAGAAGCCGAGCTGTCGTCCTGCACTTCGTAGGTCGCGACAGACGTCCCGATCTGGGTCAGCGATGCCGCATCGCTGAACCGGTTGGCGGCCCACAGTTGACCGGTGGCCCCCACCGCCACCTGTGCAGGCAGGCCGCTCGAGCTCATGATGCTGTAGTAGGTCTTGGCAGGCGACGATGCCACCTGCTCCACTTCAGCGATCGCTTGGAAGGACGCGTCGTAATACTTCAGAGTCGAAGCCGAGTAGGCGACGAGCGTGGTGCAGTTGTTCAGCACAGGCGCGATCGTGAAAGTGACCGCATATCCGCTCACCCCGCCATAGCTGCTGCTGGTGGCCGGCGTGTAGGCCTCCACCGCCGTACCGCTGCAGGTGCCGGAAATGGTGAGTGTCCGCGCCGAGCCGGCCTGCAGCCGGGCCTTGTAGGCCGCTTGCAGGGGGTAGGTCGTTCCGCTGCCGGAGGTGCTGTCGCCGCCCCCTCCGCCGCAGGCGGAAAGTCCGACGCCGATGGCCATCGCCAGCAGCGCTCTGAGCGCAAAGTTGGATGCATGCTTCATGGGTTCCTCCCTTTGGGTATCGAAACTCTGGGGGCCTCTCACAGGACCCGGCCGTACCCGAACAGTCGCAGCGTGTATCCGGTGGAGCTGACGGTGACACGCTCCATGGAAACGGGCTGCATGATGCCGTCGGGGGCGATCTGGAGGGTGATGACGGAGTACGACCCGGTGGGCAGCCCTGCCGGGTCATAACTCGTGTTTCGGGAAGCGTATTTCAACGAGCCGTCGCTGTTCAGCGAGGCCTCGTAGGTGTACTTGTGGACCGAGGTGATGGCGTTCGTCGTCTTGTTGTGGCAGTAGAGGGTCGCTTCAGAGCCCGTGGCCGTCCGGCCACCGCTGACGTCCACCCGATCCGGTCCCGCCACGCCGTTCCAGATGCAATAGTGGCTGCTTCCGATCTCCAGGAAGTAGTCGAAGTTGTCGCTGAACTGGTGGTGAACAACGCTGTAATCACCCGGCAAGATGGCGTAGTAGCCGATGTTGCCGCCCACCATGCTGCTGATGGTCAGCGTGTTGTCCAAGTCGCCGCTGGCCACCCGGACCGCCGGGGTAGCGGTCAGGGTCAAGGCTTCGGTCATGCCGTTGGCGCTCTGGAGAGTGAACATCCAGTTGTAGCCAGACTTCCAGAGGTTCGCGTAAGCCGACTGAACCGGAAAGCCCGTCGCATCGCCCGTCCGGACCAGGGTTCCCGGCCCGAGCCGCGACCAGCGGGCGTAATTGCTCTCCACGGCGGCCGTGCCGCCTCCTGTGACATTGGTGCTGTCGGTCGCCGTGACGGCTGGGGTGCCGGTGCTCTGGACAGAATCGTCCTCGGCGCCGCCCCCTCCGCCACCACATCCGGCCAAGCCAGCCACCATGCAGGCCAAAGCAGCCCGCCCCCATCCCTTGAAGGTGTATGAATGCGTCTTCACGCCGGCTCCCAAGTGCTTTTTTTCAATCGATGCTCTCGACCGCGCGGCACAGGGCCAGCAGACCGGCATCTTCTTTTCCACCCCTTAACTGAGGGGAAACACTTGGATCCTACAGACGGGCGGCTTTGTACCGACTCCTTCGTTGTCTCAGGCAGACAAGGTCACGAACTGTTACGCCGGGTGCGCCGAAGCACGCCACCGCTGCTTCACACAAACTCCCGCACCGTCTGCACCAGCCGATCCGACTGCTGCCGCAGCGACTCTGCCGCAGCGGCCGCTTGCTCCACGATCGCGGCGTTCTGCTGCGTGTTCTGGTCCAATTCACCGATGGCGTGCGTCACGGACTGGATGCGCGAAGACTGCTCGCGCGTGACCACGCTCACGTCCGACAGCAGCTGGTTGACCTGCTGCACCGCGTCTCCCAGCCCGTTGAGGGTGGCTTCGGCCTGGCGGATCAATGTCGCCCCGGATGCCACGCGGGCTTCGGAATCCACGGTCAGCTGTCGGATGTCCTTGGCTGCGGCTGCACTGCGCTGCGCCAGGGTGCGCACTTCACCCGCCACCACGGCAAATCCGCGCCCCTGATCCCCCGCACGCGCCGCTTCCACTGCGGCGTTGAGCGCCAGGATGTTGGTCTGAAAGGCAATGGAGTCGATCAGCCCAGTGATGTCGGCGATGCGACGGCTGGACTCGTTGATCTTGTCCATGGCCTCGCGCGTGTCGGTCATCACCTGCTGCCCCGTGGCCGCGTGCTGGACCGCCTCGCTGGCCAGCCGGGCGGCCTGGTCGGACGACTCGGCGCTGTGGGCCACGGCCTGCGAGAGATCGCGCAGGGCACTGGCACTTTCCTGCAGGTGGCTGGCCTGCTGCTCCGTGCGCGACGACAGGTCGGCATTGCCGCTGGCGATCTCCCGCGAGGCATTGGCCACGCCGATGGACACGCCCCCCACCTCGTCGAACGCAGCGCGCAGCTTGCAGGCAAAGTCGTTGAACCCTCGTGAGATCACGGTCAGCTCATCGCGCCCGCGAACCGGCAGTTCCACCCGCAGGTCCGCATGGCCGCTGGCCAGCGATTGCATGGTCTGGCCCAGCTCGCGCAGGGGACGCATGAGGGTGCGCACCAGCGCCGCCATCAACAGGGCGGCCACCACACACGCCACGGCGGCTGCAGCCAGGGCCGCCAGCAGTTGCGTGCGGGCCGCCGCCACCGCCAGTTCCTGGGGATACGAAACCACCACGCTCCACGGCGATGTGCCGGCCAGCACCTGCACCGGGCTGAACAGGTGGATGCGTCCCTGGGGATCGGCCCACTGGGTGGGTTCACCCTGGGCCACCTTGGCCAGCACGTCTGCGGGCAAGTGGTCGGCTTTCTTGCCCAGGCGCTGGGCATCGGCGTCGGCCACGTACAGCCCGCCGTTGGACATCAGGGACACACGCCCGCCCGGCACCGGCTCCAGCTGGGCCAGGCGCTCCGACAGGCCCGCCAGCGGCAGGTCGGCTCCCGCCGCCCCCACGAAACGCCCCTCCAACAAGATGGGCGAGACCATGGTGGTCATGAGCACATCCTTGCCGCCGATGGGATAGACATACGGCTCGATCAGCGCCGGCTTGAGGGTGCGCCGGGGAATGGCGTACCAGTCGTTGGCACCGGCCTTCTCGTAGTCGACCAGGGGCTCCACCGCGACCTGGCCGCTGCCGCGGTTCCAGTACGCCACATAGCGGCCTGTGTCGTCGTGGGCCGGCGACTTCTTGACGAACTCCGCGTCCCGACCGTCCAGCGCATTGGGCTCCCAGATCGAATAGGTGCCCACGAGCTCAGTACGCAATCGCAGCACCTGGCGGGCCATGTCGTCGAGTTGGTCGCGGCTGGGCGTGTGTCCCGAGGCGCGCATGCCTTCCATCGTCGACGCCAGGGCGGTGACGGAGGCGAAGCTCTGGCCCAATTCACCGCCCACTTGGGCGGCGGCGGCCCGCGCGGCGCCTTCGGCCTGGGCCAGCGCAGAGGATTCCGCCCGATCGCTGGCCTGCATGCCCACCACCGCGCTGGTGACCAGCACACACACCGCGCACAGCATCACCGCGCTGGTGGTCAGTTTTGCGGTGAGGGACCAGGCGTGAAGGGAATTCGCCGCCGGAAAAAGTTTTTGAGCCATGTCAATGCACAAGGGGTTAAATGTCCTTGATGCACTCTCAGGCATGCAACGAGACGCCGTTCCGCGGAACAGGATGGCATCCGTCGTTCATTTCCAGTGACACATCGGGCCCAGGAGGCGGCCAAAACGCCTCATCCGCCACAGGGATTGACTTTTGTCAATCCAAAACCCAGGTCATCGATCAGCCGTTCACACGGCCCGGGCACGCACCCGCACGATCACGTCCACCCCATCGAGCTGATAGCCCGATCCCAGCGCCGGCAGGCCCAGCACCTGGAGGCTGTCGGCCGGCAGGTCCTGCACCTCGCCCGTGTCCACGTTGTAGACGTGGTGGTGCGGGGTGAGGTTGGAGTCATACACCGTGGCGGCCCCGTCCACCGGCAGTTCGCGCAGCAGTTGCTGCTGAACGAACAGCTGCAGCGTGGCATAGACCGTGGCACGGGCCAGCTCGGGCAGGTGTTCACGTGCGCGCAGCAGCACCTGATCGGCCGTCATGTGGCACGGTCGGACCAGCAAGACACTGGCGATCGCCAAGCGCTGGAGCGTGGGTTGGACACCATGCTCGCGCAGGTGGCGCGACAGTTCCGAGGCAGAGGCAGGAAACACGGAGAACATCCAGGAAGTGTAGCGACGGCCAGGCGGTCCGGGACCGCCTGGCCATCAAGGGCCGATCACTGTTCGAACGGCTTCGGACGCGGGGTGGCGTCGGTCGACGGCGGCAGGATGGGCAGCGCGAACTTCGGCTGCTCACCCGTGAGCGTTTTCAGGAAAGCCACGATCTGGGCGTTTTCCGCATCGGAGAACTTGCGGCCCAGCTGCAGGCGCCCCATCGTGTCCACGGCCTGGGTCAGCGTGGCGGCTTCACCGTCGTGGAAGTACGGATAGGTCAGCTCCACGTTGCGCAACGTCGGCACCTTGAAGTTGAAGCGGTCGGCGTCCTTGCCCGTGACAGCGGAACGGCCCTCGGCCGGGCTGGTGGCCTTGTAGGCCTCGACCACACCCATCTTCTGGAACGAGTTGCCGCCCACGGCTGGGCCGTTGTGGCAGGCCGTGCAGCCGGCGGTCTTGAACAGTTGGTAGCCGGCCAGTTCGTCCCGGGTCAGCGCCTTCTTGTCGCCCTTGAGCCACTTGTCGAAGCGGGCGTTGGGGGTGACCAGCGTGTCTTCAAACGCGGCGATGGCCTTCGTGACCTGCTCGATGTCGATGCCGTCCTTCTTGAACACGCTCTTGAATTCGGCCTTGTAAGCCGGAATGGAGCTCAGCACATCGATGGCCAGTTCATGCGTGAACGCCATTTCGCCCGGGTTGGCGATGGGGCCGCCGGCCTGGGCCTGGAGGTCCTTGGCCCGGCCATCCCAGAACTGTGCAAGGTTCAGCGTGGAGTTGAGCACCGTCGGCGAATTGATGGGACCCTTCTGCCAGTTGTGGCCGATGGAGGTCTTGAGGTTGTCGGTGCCACCCATGCTCAGGTTGTGGCACGAGTTGCACGAGATGAACCCGGACTTGGACAGACGGGTATCGAAATACAGCTTCTTGCCCAGCTCCACCATGGCCGGATGGCCAGGCTTGGCGGCCTGGATCGGCGAGATGGGTTCCGCAGCCAGGGACGCTCCAGCGAGCAACCCAAGGGCGGCGGCGACGGTGACAAGGCGGGGTGACATAGGGACTCCTGTGGCTCCGGACCGGGATCTTGTGGGGCCCGACACCGGAGCGGCTGTTGGGCGATCCTCGAGAATCTGGACTGATTCCAGATCCGAGACCCATTCCAGCCGAGACCGCTTCCACCCACCTTGTCCGGACGCAAACCGGCACCGTCCGACCTTCTTTTGATCGTGGTTTCTGAGATGGATCAACTCACCCACGGACACCGTCTTAATTCGCAGTGTTTTACTGGGATATGTCATGCGCGGCGGGAAAGTGGGGAGATGTCCACCCAAAAAAAGCGACCCCGTCAATCCCGGACAACGCGGTTCATCTAGCGGTTTACCCGGATCACGACCTCACACCCCCCTCGTAAAAGGGCCTTCATGCTTCGTGTCGGTGCGTTTTTGGAACGCTGGCGCACCACCCTGAAACGGCTCGCACCACGGTGTGAATCCGGGCTTGTCTGTACAGGCGAACGCACCTGCACAGTGCACCGATTCACCTTCACGCTGTACATGGTTGGCCGTGAACCCGACTCCTACAGTCCGCCCCCATCAACGATTTGTGACGGATTTGGGACCACCAGCCATGAACACAGACTCCACTCGCCCCCTGGTGCGTTTCACCGGCGTGCAGAAGACCTATGACGGGCTGAGCCTGGTCGTGCGCTCGCTGGACCTGGACATCCAGCGCGGCGAGTTCCTCTCGCTGCTGGGCCCCTCGGGCTCGGGCAAGACGACCACGCTGATGATGCTGGCGGGCTTCGAGTCTCCCACCGCCGGCGAAATCCTGCTGGACAGCGCCCCGATCACTCGCACCCCGCCGCACAAGCGCAACTTCGGCATGGTGTTCCAGAACTACGCCCTGTTCCCGCACATGACGGTGGCCGACAACGTGGCCTATCCGCTCACGGTGCGCAAGGTGCCCAAGGGCGACATCGCCAGCCGCGTGACCAAGGCGCTGGACATGGTGCAGCTCGGGGGCAAGGGCGACCGCTTTCCGGCGCAGCTCTCGGGCGGCCAGCAGCAGCGGGTGGCCCTGGCCCGCGCGCTGGTGTTCGAGCCGCAGCTGGTGCTGATGGACGAACCGCTGGGTGCGCTCGACAAGCAGTTGCGCGAGCACATGCAGATCGAGCTGAAGGAATTGCACCGCCAGCTCGGCGTGACCTTCGTGTACGTGACCCACGACCAGGGCGAGGCGCTGACGATGAGCGACCGCGTGGCCGTGTTCAACGACGGCCTGATCCAGCAGATCGACAAGGTGGACCGCCTGTACGAGACGCCCTCCAACCGCTTCGTGGCTGGTTTCGTGGGCGACAGCACCCTGCTGACGGGCCAGTGCGGCGTCACGCACGGCCACCCCGGTGATGCGTGTGAGCTGGTGCTGGCCAGCGGCGAGCGCCTGTCGGGCATCAACGTCAACGGCGTGCACCCGGGCACCCCGGTCGTGGCCTGCGTGCGCCCGGAGCGCATCGAGGCCTTCCTGGCCGCACCGGTGGACGACGACAACGTGATCCAGGCCGCCGTCAACGACGTCATCTATTTCGGCGACCACCTGCGCCTGCGCTGCGCCATCGCCGGCCAGGAGCAGGCCACGGTCAAGGTGCCGCTGTCGCTGCCGCGCGTGCCGGTCGAAGGCGACGCCGTGTGGCTGCGCATCGCCCCCGAGTTCCTGCGTGTCTACGCCTGAGCGCCCACCTGACTTTCCCCGCCGCGGACGCCCTCCCCATGTCCGCAGCCCTTTTCCCCGCCGCTGCCCCGCAGCTTTTTGACCCCGCACCAGGAGTGCCTCGATGAAGCAAGCCCCCTACGCCCTCGCTCTGGCCGCTTTCGCCGCGTGCCTGACCGCCCTGCCCGCCCAGGCGCAGAGCACCCTGACCGTCGTGAACTTCGGCGGCGCCAACGGCAACGCCCAGAAGAAGGCCTACGTGGAGCCCTTCGAGAAGGCCACCGGCACCAAGATCGTCGGCGTCGAGTACAACGGCGAGCAGGCCAAGATCAAGGCCATGGTCGAGACCAAGAAGGTCTCGTGGGACCTGGTGGAAGTGGAAAGCCCGGACGCCGCCCGCGGTTGCGACGAAGGCCTGTTCGAGAAGATGGACTGGTCCAAGCTGGGCAACAAGGCCGACTTCCAGCCCGCCGCCGTGCAGGAATGCGCCGTGGGCATCTTCGTGTGGTCCACCGTGATGGCCTACAACGGCGACAAGCTCAAGACCGGCCCCAAGACCTGGGCCGACTTCTGGGACACCAAGAAGATCCCCGGCAAGCGTGGCATGCGCAAGGCCGCCCGCTACAACCTCGAATACGCCCTGATGGCCGACGGCGTGAAGTCGTCGGACGTCTACAAGGTGCTGGCCACCAAGGAAGGCGCCGACCGCGCATTCAAGAAGCTGACCGAGCTCAAGCCGCACATCCAGTGGTGGGAAGCCGGCGCGCAGCCGCCCCAGTTCCTGGTCGCCGGTGACGTGGTCATGAGCACGGCCTTCAACGGCCGCATCGACGCCGCCCAGCGCGAAGGCAAGAACCTGCAGATCTCCTGGACCGGCGGCATCTACGACCTGGACTACTGGGTGATCCCGAAGGGCGCTCCGGGCAAGGACCTGGCCATGAAGTTCATCGCCGCTGCCGTCAAGCCCGAAGCCCAGGCCGAGTACGCCAAGCTGATCTCCTACGGCCCGACCAACAACAAGGCCCTGACCAAGCTCGACGCCAAGACCCTGGGCCTGCTGCCCACGTCGCCGGCCAACAGCAAGGACGCGATCAAGCTGGACATCAACTTCTGGGCCGACCAGGGTGAGGCGCTCGAAAAGCGCTTTGCCGCCTGGGCCGCCCAGTAAGTTCGCCCGAGGGGCGGCACGCGCCGCCCCGCACCGTCACGCCTGAGGATCTGCACCTGTCATGACCACCGCCACCCTCGTCGGCTCCGCCGACCTGACCCGCTCGCTGCAACGGGCCGCCCGACGTCACAAGCTGACGGCGGTGGCGCTGACCCTGCCGTTGCTGATCTTCCTGGCCGTGACCTTCCTGGTGCCCATCGGCGCGCTGCTACAGCGCGCCGTCGAAAACCCAGAGGTGGCCGACACGCTGCCCCGCACCGGCCCGGCCCTCTCGGGCTGGGACCGCAAGGCCGCCCCGCCAGCCGCCGCCTACAAGGCGGTGCTGGAGGACCTGTCGGCCCTGCCCGATTCTTCGCAGGCCGGTGCCGTCGCGCGCCGCCTGAACAACGACGTGCCCGGTGCCCGCTCGCTGGTCATGGGCACCTACCGCGCCCTGTCGTCCTACGACCTGAGCCAGCCCGCCGAGCAGCTGCGCGACCGCATGGTCGCCACCGACGCCCGCTGGGGCGAGCTGCCCTACTGGCAGGCCATCGCCAAGAACAGCGGCCGCTGGACACCCGACTACCTGCTCACCGCCGTCGACCTGCACCGCGACGCCGAGGGCCACATCGGTGCCGTCGAGCCGGAAAAGGCCGTGTTCAGCAAGATCCTGCTGCGCACCTTCGAGATCAGCGCGGTCGTCACGGTGATCTGCCTGCTGCTGGCCTATCCGCTGGCCTACTGGCTGTCCATCCTGCCGGACCGCAAGGCCAACGTGCTGATGATCCTGGTGCTGGTGCCGTTCTGGACCTCCATCCTGGTGCGCGTGGCCGCCTGGATCGTGCTGCTGCAGCGCGAGGGCCTGGTCAACTCCGCGCTGGTCGGCATGGGCCTGATCGGGCAGCCGCTGACCCTGCTGTTCAACCGCACCGGCGTGATCATCGCCATGGTGCACATCCTGCTGCCCTTCATGATCCTGCCGCTGTACAGCGTCATGAAGTCGGTGCCCCCGACCTACCTGCGCGCCGCCATCAGCCTGGGCAGCGCCCCGCTGGCTGCCTTCTTCCGCGTGTACGTGCCACAGACCTGGGCCGGCGTGGGCGCGGGCGCGCTGCTGGTCTTCATCCTGAGCATCGGCTACTACGTGACGCCGGCCCTGCTGGGCGGCGCCGACGACCAGATGCTGTCGTACTACATCGCCCAGTACACCAACGTCGACATCAACTGGGGCATGGCCTGCGCGCTGGGCGCCGTGCTGCTGACGGCCACGCTGGTGCTGTACGCGGTGTACCGCCGCTTCTCCAAGGCCGAGCTGAGCCTGGGTTGACCGGAACAAGTGGGAATCTCTGAAATGAACGCCTTGCTGTCCGCCCTGAACCCGCAGTTCCCGGCCTACGCCACCGTGCTCGACAAGCTGGGCTGGTGGGCCCTGCGCCTGGTGTGCGTGGGTCTGCTGGTCTTCCTGCTGCTGCCGATCCTGGTGATCGTGCCGCTGTCGTTCTCGTCGAGCTCCTTCCTGGCCTATCCGATGCCGGGCTGGTCGCTGCAGTGGTACGACAACCTGTTCACCTCACCCGAATGGGGCCGTGCCGCGAAGAACTCCTTCATCGTCGCCCCGGCCGCCACGCTGATCGCCACCACGCTGGGCACGCTGGCCGCCGTGGGCATGGTGCGCGTGAACTTCCCCGGCAAGGGCCTGCTGATGAGCCTGCTCATCGCGCCAATGGTGGTGCCCATCGTGGTGGTGGGCGTGGCCTGCTACCTGTTCTTCGCCAAGCTGGGGCTGGCCGACACCTACTTCGGGCTGATCGTCGTGCACGCGGCGCTGGGCGCGCCCTTTGTGCTGACCACCGTGCTGGCCACGCTGCAAGGCTTCAACCACAACCTGGTGCGCGCCTCGCTGAGCCTGGGCGCGGGCCCGGTGCAGACCTTCTTCCGCATCACGCTGCCGGTGATCGCCCCGGGCGTGATCTCGGGTGCGCTGTTCGCCTTCGCGACCTCGTTCGACGAAGTGGTGGTGACGCTGTTCCTGGCCGGGCCCGATCAGGTCACGCTGCCGCGCCAGATGTTCACCGGCATCCGCGAGAACATCAGCCCGACCATCGCCGCCGTGGCCACGCTGCTGACGATCTTCACCACCGGGCTGATGCTCGCGCTGGAGTGGATCCGGGGCAAGCGCCGCTGAGCGGCGCTGGGCGGGGCGCCTCCTGCAGGACCTCGCCTTCCCGTGTACCGGCCGCCTTTCCGGCACAGTGCGACGAGCCAACCCCGCGCTGTGTCTGGTCGATGCGTCACCCCCGGACATAGAGTCAGCACCACTGCCCTCCTTTCCCCGCCCCACACGGAGCCTGATCCCACCATGTCGCAGACGATGAACTCTCCCCTCGCCGCCCTGAACGACCCCTCGCTGCTCAAGACCGAAGCGCTCATCAACGGCAAGTGGGTCTCCGTGGCCGCCAAGTTCGACGTGACCGACCCGGCCACCGGCGCCGTGCTGGCCCAGGTGCCCAACCTGGGCGCCGCCGACGCCGAAGCCGCGATCGCCGCAGCCAACGCCGCCTGGCCCGCCTGGAAAGCCATGCCCGCCAAGGCCCGCGGTGCCATCCTGATGAAGTGGTACCAGCTGCTGATGCAGCACGCCGACGACCTGGCCCACATCATGACCGCCGAACAGGGCAAGCCGCTGGCCGAAGCCCGCGGCGAGGTGGTCTACGGTGCCAGCTTCGTCGAGTGGTTTGCCGAAGAAGGCAAGCGCGTCTACGGCGAGACCATCCCGACCACCGACCCGACCAAGCGCGTGCTGGTGATCAAGCAGCCCATCGGCGTGTGCGCGGCCATCACGCCGTGGAACTTCCCGATCGCGATGATCACCCGCAAGGTCGCGCCCGCGCTGGCCGCCGGCTGCCCGGTGGTCATCAAGCCGGCCGAGCAGACGCCGCTGTCGGCCCTGGCCTGCGCCGAGCTGGCCCAGCGCGCGGGCATGCCGGCCGGCGTGCTCAACGTGCTGACAGCGGACTCGGATCAATCGATCGCCATCGGCAACGTGCTGTGCGCCTCCGACACCGTGCGCCACCTGAGCTTCACGGGTTCCACCGAAGTGGGCCGCATCCTGATGAAGCAGTGCGCGCCCACGATCAAGAAGCTCAGCCTGGAGCTGGGTGGCAACGCACCCTTCATCGTCTTCGACGACGCCGACCTGGACAGCGCCGTCGAGGGCGCCATGATCAGCAAGTACCGCAACGCCGGCCAGACCTGCGTGTGCGCCAACCGCCTGTACGTGCAGGACGCGGTCTACGATGCCTTCGTCGAGAAGCTGGCCGCCAAGGCCGCCGCCATCAAGGTCGGCAACGGCTTCGAGGCCGGCGTGAACCAGGGCCCGATGATCGACGGCCAGGCCCTGGCCAAGATCGAGAGCCACGTCACCGACGCCGTCGCCAAGGGCGCACGGGTGGTGGTGGGCGGCGAGCGCATCGGCGAGCGTTTCTACACGCCCACCGTGCTGGCCAACGTCACCTCCGACATGCTGTGCGCGCGTGAAGAAACCTTCGGCCCGGTGGCCCCGGTGTTCCGCTTCCAGACCGAAGCCGAGGTGCTGGAACTGGCCAACGCCACCGAGTTCGGCCTGGCCGCGTACTTCTACAGCCGCGACATCGGCCGCATCTTCCGCGTCGGCGAAGGCATCGAGTCGGGCATGGTGGGCGTCAACACCGGGCTGATCTCGGTGGCCGAGGTGCCCTTCGGCGGCGTCAAGCAGTCGGGCCTGGGCCGCGAAGGTTCTCGCCACGGCATCGAGGACTACGTCGAGATGAAGTACCTGTGCCTGGGTGACATCCTGAAATGACGACCAGGTCCGGCACGAGACCGGACCCTAAGACACCCTCGAGGCGCCGAAACACGGCACCCGAGGGTGTTGCTTTTGGGGCTTACGGCGCCGTGAGCCCATCCATGCGGATCACCTCGAAGTCCGAGCCCTTGACGCTCCCGAGCTGGGCGCTCAGCGCACTGTTGTCCCAGCGGTCGTCGGGCGCCCCGCTGACGTACCAGTTGCTGCCGTTGTCGGCCACGATCATTCCGTAGGTCTTCATCGCCTGCAGGATAGCCTTGACCTCGGGCTTGAAGCTCGACGGGATTACATAGCTGGCCTTCAGGCGCACCCGCATGCCCATCGGCGGCAGATTCACCGAGGTGTTGCTGGACGCATAGTGCGTGGCCGGCGGCACGTAGGCCTTGCGGCTCTTTTGCACCGTGAAGCGCAGCGCGTGGCGGATGGCACCCGCCGCGGCTTCGTCATATCGCACCAATCCAGGGAAGATGGGCAACCCGGCGGCGTCGGCACTGGTCCAACCGGGCTTTCCGCCCGGCCGAACGGTGTTGGAGTCCAAGGCGAACACCGCGCCCGAGTCCGCATTCCAGCGGTTGCCGGATTGTGCGTAGGCCACGTACAGCTCGTAGAGGCGGTTGTTGTCCTTGTTGATGACGATCACATGGCGGTCCCCCGTACCCGAAAGGCCCCCCTCGACCGGCGCGGTGGCCGGAATCGGATACGGCCCCGGATCGCTTTCACTGCCATAGGCGGTGAAATGGATGGTGGCGCCAGGCTGGCTGTTGTTCACGACCGTGTACGGAATGCCAATGGGCGCGCCGTTGTACAGCCCGGCCCCGAAGTCCGCGTGCAAACCGGTGCCGAGCCCGATGCTGGCGATCAGGTTGGCCGAATTGGGATCGACCGGCGCCTTGGAGATGTCGGTGTTCCATGCATTGTTGGCGGGAAACGGAATCGCTCCGTTCAGGGAAGCCCCGACACCCAGACTGGCCGCAGCCATGGAGCCGTACTGCACGCTGCCAACAGGGGCGGGGGCAGGTGCGGGGGCGGGCGCAGGTGCGGGTGCGGGTGCGGGTGCAGGTGCAGGGGCGGGTGCAGGTGCAGGTGCAGGGGCGGGTGCAGCCGCTGCCACCATGCAGATCTTGTCCACTCGCGGCGCGGGGTCACGGCCGAAATAGGCGTTGGTGCACTGACCCCGCCCGGTCACCGAACGCTGCACCCAGCGTTCGCCGGATCCATAGCGGACGATCTGGGTGCCGCTGACGGAGAACGTCTGGTATTCCTTGGCGATCCGGACCCACGCCGTCGAGGTGGCGGCAACCGCTGGGAGGCCACCACCGGCACATCCAATCGCGGCCAGCACAGCGACCACTTTGGCGGGAGCCCATACCGCAGGCTTCGATGCAAACTTCATTTCGGAGACCCTTCGTGTCTGCCGAGAGCGGGACCGCGCTCAGGCACGGCCGCTTCGGCATGCGTCGACCCGGAGGTCGACGACCGTCAACATCACCCCACGGCCGACCTGTCGGTCGCGGGGTGTCGGCGCCGTCCGTTCATCCGCAGCGTGTCGGTGAACGGGCGGTTCAGCCTCTCGTGGAGAGACGATTGACGGTGTACGTGCACGCTTGTGGGAGGGTTGCTACGGGCTGCTACGAAATGTTGGGCCCCCGGGGTGGCCGTCCGGGGCCTCTTTTGCGTCGGTGTCAGGTTCACAAAAGGAATCCCTGAGGGGGATTCCCCAGCCGACTCCTGCTTACGTAGATTACGAACCCAAGCCCGAGGTAACCGCCCCAACCACCCAAACACACCACATTGGTGCAGTCGCGCACCACAGTCATGCAACCCAATCCCCTGAAGGACGCATGACGCTCTTCCGACCCACCTGCGCCCTCCTGAAAGTCCGCAGACCACATCAGGCACCGAAGTTGCTTAATTTCCTGCGCGACAGCAAAGCCGCTCCGCCAGTCAGTCACTGATCGCCTCCAACGACGGAGAGCCGTCATTGCACCGGGTCAACGTTCGCCGCCTCTGCGGCCCGACCCGATCTCCCCCTTCTTTATCGACTTCTCGTCCGAATCGGCGTCCACGCGTCGGAGGACGGGTTCTTTGGTGACACCCACGGGTGTGTCGCCTCTTGGAGAGCGCATGAACATCGTCGTCGTCGGCCACGGCATGGTGGGCCACAAATTCCTCGAAAGCCTGGTGGAAACCGGCGTCACCGGTGCCCGGATCACCGTGCTGTGCGAGGAGCCGCGCGCGGCGTACGACCGTGTGCATCTGTCCGAGTTCTTCTCTGGCAAGACCGCCGACGACCTCTCCCTGGTCGAGCCCGGCTTTTTCGAGCGCACCGGCTTTGAGCTGCGCCTGGCGGCCAAGGCCGCCAGCATCGACCGCACCGCCCACACGGTCACCACCGCCGACGGTGAGGTGCTGCCCTACGACAAGCTGGTCCTGGCCACCGGCTCCTTCCCTTTCGTGCCGGCCGTGCCGGGTCGCGACCGCCCCTACACCTTCGTCTACCGCACCATCGAAGACCTCGAAGGCATGAAGGCGGCTGGCGCCAAGTGCAAGACCGGCGTGGTCGTGGGCGGCGGCCTGCTGGGCCTGGAATGCGCCAAGGCGCTGCGTGACCTGGGCTTGGAAACCCACGTCGTCGAATTCGCCCCGCGCCTGATGGCCGTGCAAGTCGATGACGGCGGCGGCCGTGTGCTGCGCACCAAGATCGAAGAACTGGGCGTACAGGTGCACCTCAGCCGCAACACGACCGAGATCACCGACGGCGCCACGGCCCACCACCGCATGGTGTTCGCCGACGGCACCTGGCTGGAAACCGACATGATCGTGTTCTCGGCCGGCATCCGTCCGCGTGACGAGCTGGCACGCAACGCCGGCCTGGCGGTCGGTCCTCGCGGTGGCGTGGCCATCGACAGCAGCTGCCGCACCAGCGACCACGACGTCTACGCCATCGGTGAATGCGCCTCCTGGAACGAGCAGACCTTCGGCCTGGTCGCCCCCGGCTACGACATGGCCCGCGTGACCGCCAAGCACATCGCCGGCCAGACCGACGCCCAATTCGTCGGCGCCGACATGAGCACCAAGCTCAAGCTGATGGGCGTGGACGTGGCCTCCATCGGCGACGCGCACGGCAAAACCCCGCACGCCAAGACCTTCAGCTACGTGGACGAGCTGCGCCAGATCTACAAGAAGATCGTCGTCAGCGCCGACGGCCAGAAGCTGCTGGGTGCGGTGCTGATCGGCGACGCCACCGAGTACGGCACGCTGCTGCAGATGGCGCTGAACGGCATCACGCTGCCCGCCGATCCCGAATTCCTGATCCTGCCCAGCAGCGACGGCAAGGCCAAGCCCGGCCTGGGTGCCGACGCCCTGCCTGAGAGCGCCCAGATCTGCTCGTGCAACAACGTCACCAAGGGCCAGATCTGCGAGGCCGTGGGCAACGGCATCACCACCATCGCCGAGATGAAGTCGTGCACCAAGGCCGGTGCCACCTGCGGCGGCTGCGTGCCCCTGGTCACCCAGGTGATGAAGGCCGAAATGTCCAAGCGCGGCATGGCGGTCAACAACCACCTCTGCGAACACTTCGCCTACTCACGCCAAGAGCTGTACCACCTGATCCGCGTGGGCCAGATCAAGACCTTCGACGAACTGCTGGCCAAGCACGGCCAAGGGCTGGGCTGCGACATCTGCAAGCCGGCGGCGGCCAGCGTGCTGGCTTCGGTGTGGAACGAGTTCGTGCTCAAGCCCGAGCTGGCGGCCCTGCAGGACAGCAACGACTACTTCCTGGGCAACATCCAGAAGGACGGCACCTACTCGGTCGTGCCGCGCATGCCCGGCGGCGAGGTCACACCCGACGGCCTGATTGCCGTGGGCACGGTGGCCAAGAAGTACGGCCTGTACACCAAGGTCACCGGCGGCGCCCGCGTGGACATGTTCGGTGCCCGACTGGAGCAGCTGCCGCTGATCTGGGAAGAGCTGATCGCCGCCGGCTTCGAATCCGGCCACGCCTATGGCAAGAGCCTGCGCACGGTGAAGAGCTGCGTGGGCAGCACCTGGTGCCGCTACGGCGTCGACGACTCGGTGGGCCTGGCCGTGGAGCTGGAGAACCGCTACAAGGGTCTGCGCGCGCCGCACAAGATCAAGTTCGGGGTC
This sequence comes from uncultured Sphaerotilus sp., assembly GCA_964470355.1. Classification (GTDB taxonomy): domain Bacteria; phylum Pseudomonadota; class Gammaproteobacteria; order Burkholderiales; family Burkholderiaceae_C; genus Sphaerotilus. The sequence goes on along the minus strand of CAYYCN010000030.1, from coordinate 2,639 downwards.
TCGGGCTGCACGCGTGAATGCGCCGAAGCACAAGGCAAGGACATCGGCATCATCGCCACCGAAAAGGGCTGGAACCTGTACGTGTGCGGCAACGGTGGCATGAAGCCCCGCCATGCCGAGCTGTTCGCCTCCGACCTGAGCAAGGCCGAGCTGATCCGCCTGATCGACTGCGTGCTGATGTTCTACGTCCGCACCGCCGACCGCCTGCAGCGCACCAGCACCTGGCGCGAGAACCTCGAAGGCGGCCTGGCCTACCTGCAGGACGTGATCCTCAAGGACAGCCTGGGCCTGTGCGCCGAGCTGGAGGCCCAGATGCAGCACGTCGTCGACACCTACCAATGCGAGTGGAAAACCGCGGTCACCACTCCGGAAGTGCGCCAGCGTTTCCGCACCTTCGTCAACAGCGAACAGGCCGATCAGCGCATCGTCTTCGTCAAGGAGCGTGGTCAGATCCGTCCGGCCCGCCCCGAAGAACGCAACGAGGCCTCGACCTCCGCCTGACGACTGCACGCAAGGATTCCGACATGAGCAACGACACCCTGAACTGGACCGCCGTGTGTGCGGTCGCCGACATCCTGCCCAACACCGGCGTGTGCGCCTTGGTGGGGGATCGCCCTGTGGCCGTGTTCCGCATCGGCGAAGACCGCTTCTACGCCATCGACAACGTGGACCCCAAGTCCGGTGCCAGCGTGCTGTCGCGCGGTCTGGTGGGCAATCTGGGCGAGCACACCGTGGTGGCCTCCCCGCTTTACAAGAACCACTTCGACCTGACGACCGGCGCTTGCCTGGAGCTGCCCGAGTGTTCGGTGCGGGCTTATGTGGTCAAGACCGACGGCAACCAGGTGCTGGTCGGGGCGTGACGCCCGACCCCGGGGGCCCTCCGCTCCCGGCTTGCACTTGCGGCCCCGCCCGGGTCCAATCCGGGCATGACCTTGAGCGTTTCCCGCCTGGTGCTGCAGGCCAAGCAGCACGAGATCCACGACATCCGACGCCTGGCCGAGCGGGTGGAACTGGTCGACACGATCGGCCAGCTGGTTCACGCCTTGCAACGCGAACGCGGGGCCTCCAGCATTTATCTGGCCTCGGGCGGGCGGCGCTTTGCCGCCGTGCGCCAGGCCGCCGCGGACGAAACCGCGCCGGTGGAGGCCCGACTTCGTGATTTGCTGGAAGCGCAGGCCGAGCCCGGCCATGGCACCCACGCCCGGATGCTGTCTCTGATGGCCTGGGTGTTGCTGGGCCTGGGCGAGCTCGACGCGCTGCGCGAACGTGTGCAGTCCCAGGCCCTGTCCGCCCACGAGGCCGTGGCGGCGTTCAGCCGCCTGATCGCCGGACTGCTTGAACTCATCGTGCTGGAAGCCGACGCCGCCTTGCATCCCGGCATCTCGCGGTTGCTGGTGGCTTTCCTGCACCTGCTCCAGGGGCTGGAAGCGGCCGGTCAGGAACGGGCCGTGGGCTCCTTGATGTTCGCCTCCGGGCGCTGCGAAGGTCCACAGCAGCAGCGGGTGCTCCAGCTCATCGACGCGCAGGACAACAGCCTGCGCGTGTTCCAGGATTTTGCCGATGCCACCTTGGTGGCACAGTGGGAACGGCAGCAACTCTCGCCGGGCACCGCGCGGTTGGAGCGACTGCGCCGGACCGTGTGCACCACCAAAGCCGATGCCCCGTTGGACCCGCAGCACAGCGACGCCTGGTTCGAGGTCTGCAGCGAACGCATTTCCGCCCTGTGGGCACTGCAGAAGGAGCTCATCGCCCGTCTGCATGCCGATTGCCTGACGCAGGTGCGCCGTGCCGAACAGGACCTGGAAAACGCCGAGGTCCTGCTGGCCCGCCTGCGCGACAACCCGCCGCCCCACTCCCATGCCGTCGAGCGCTTTTTTGACACCCTGAGCCCTCCCGACGGCCCCCCTTCGCTGACGCCCCCACCAGCCCCTCCTGGCGGTGAAGCGGTCGACCCGTCGCTGACCCAGCTGCTGAGGGAGCAGGCCGCGCGGCTCGCCGCCATGGAGGCCGAGTTGGAATCGGCACGCCAAGCCCTGCACGAGCGCAAGACCATCGAGCGCGCCAAGGGCGTCTTGATGACCCGCCTGGGCATGAACGAAGTGGAGGCCTACCGCGCCTTACAAAAGACCGCCATGGACCAGAACCGCCGCTTGCTGGACGTGGCGCAGGCCACCCTGGCCCTGCCGGACTTTGCCTTCGGCCGCAGCGGGGCTTAGCACCAAACCGGTTCCATTCCCAAATCAGGTGCGCACCAGAGTCGTGAATGTCGCCCGGCACCCTCTGAATCCGAGGCTTGGGCCTGCGAATCAAGCACCAAACAGGTGGTACGCACCTTGCTTGGGCATGTTCAAGTCAAACTAAAGGCGGTTTGACGTCGCCCCACGGTCGATGTTGCGATCGATTGCTTGGGACGGCCTCTGGACAAGGACGTCCAATCCTCGATGTGCCCCGGCACGTCGCGGATTGGACGTCTTTTTTTGTCTGTGGCCGCCCGTTTTCCGACTTTTGCGGCCCCCTCCGCTCAGGAACCCTCATGGCTTACCTTGCCCCTGCCGAGTTCGTCACCAAGATGGTGGACGCCGGTGAATCCAAGCTGCTGATGTCCACCCGTGACACGCTGATCCGCGCCTACATGGCCG
>CAYYCN010000029.1:0-29511 GCA_964470355.1 uncultured Sphaerotilus sp. | reverse complement strand
ACTGCAAGACGTGCGACATCAAGGACCCGACGCAGAACATCACCTGGGTCACGCCCGAGGGTGGCGGTGGGCCCAACTACGCGGGCATGTGAGGCGCCGCGCCAAAAGAGTGAGCCCGTCGGTAACACGGTGCGCGGCCGAGGTGCATGACGTGAGTCAATCACCCAGAATGCACCAGTTTCATTACATGAATCATTTATTATTCAAGGGAATTTTTGGCACAGTCTTTGCGACCCCTCCGGACGTCTTCAACCGCCTTCTGGAGCGCCCCTTGAAACTGTTCAAAAGCATGCGCTGGCAGGTCCCTGCCGCACTTTCCCTTTGCACGGCACCCGCGTGGGCCCAGGCCCCGGCCCCGGTGCTCAATGCCGGCGACACCGCCTTCGTGTTCGCCTGCTGCATCGCGGTCTGGCTGATGACGATCCCCGGCCTGGCGCTGTTCTACGGCGGCCTGGCCCGGACCAAGAACGTCCTGTCCATCCTGATGCAGGTGTTCACCGTGTCCTCGATGGTCACGGTGCTGTGGGCCCTCTACGGCTACACGCTGACCTTCACCGACGGGGGATCGATGCAGTCGATCATCGGCGGCCTCGACAAGCTGTTCATGAAGGGCGTGGGCGCCGACGCCTTGCAGGGCACCATCCCGGAGCTGCTGTACTTCTTCTTCATGCTGCTGTTCGCCGCCATCACGCCCACGATCATCGTGGGCGGGTTCGCCGAGCGGATCAAGTTCTCGGCGGTGCTGGTCTTCATGGCCATTTGGTTCACGATCAACTACGTGCCCATGGCCCACATGGGCTGGGGCGGCGGCTGGGTCTTCCAGATGGGTGCGCAGGACTTTGCCGGCGGCAACGTGGTGCACGTCAACGTGGGCATCGCCGCCCTGGTCGGTGCCTGGCTGGTCGGGGCCCGCAAGGGCGTGGGCTCGTCGGCCATGTCTCCGCACAACATGACCATGACCATGACCGGCGGCTCCATGCTGTGGGTCGGCTGGCTGGCCTTCTGCGGCGGCTGCGCCCTGGCGGCCAACGGCTTCGCCATGCTGGTGGTGGTCAACACCATGCTGGCGGCCGGCGCCGGTGCCATGTCGTGGGTGCTCGTGGAATGGATGCACCGCGGTCGTCCCAGCATGCTGGGGGCCATCTCGGGCGCCATTGCCGGTCTGGTGGCCATCACCCCGGCCTGCGGTTTCGTGGGCCCGATGGGCGCGCTGGCCCTGGGTGTGCTGGTCTCGCCGGTCTGCGTCTGGGCGGTCGAAAAGCTCAAGCCCATGATCGGTCTGGACGACTCCTTCGACGTCTTCGGCGTGCATGGCGTCGGCGGCATCTTCGGCGGCATCCTGACCCCCGTGTTCGCCTTGCCAGCCTTGGGTGGACTGGGTTTTGCCGAAGGGCGTGACCTGGGCTCCCAGATGCCCGTCCAGCTCCTGGTGATCGGTTTCAGCATCGTGTATTCCGCCATCAGCAGCTGGGTCGCCTTCAAGGTGGCGAGCGCGCTGTGCGGTGGCCTGCGCGTGGACGAAGACGCCGAGGACGAAGGCCTGGACGTGAGCTCGCACGGCGAGCCCGGCTACAAGTTCTGAGCGCGCGACACCCGTTCCTGCGATTCATCACCGAACGAGGCACACCATGAAACTCATCACCGCCATCATCAAGCCCTTCAAGCTCGACGAAGTGCGACAGGCCCTTTCGGACATCGGTGTCCTGGGCATCACCGTCACCGAGGTCAAGGGCTTTGGTCGCCAGAAGGGGCACACGGAGCTCTACCGGGGCGCCGAATACGTGGTCGACTTCCTGCCCAAGGTCAAGATCGAGACCGCCGTGGCGGATGACCGGGTCACCGCCGTGGTCGAAGCCATCGAGCAGGCCGCGCGCACCGGCAAGATCGGCGACGGCAAGATCTTCGTCTCGCCGCTCGAAGAGGTCGTGCGCATCCGCACGGGTGAAACCGGCCAAGAGGCGCTTTGATGGACCCGCACAGCGACGCCGCGCGGCCGGGAGTGCGCCCCCCGGTCGTCTCCCACCCGCGCGAGCCGTCGCTGTTCGGCCGCGCCCCAGCGCTGGAGCGCCACCGCGTGGCCGGAGGCGGCCTCACGGTGGTCGCCCTGGAGGCCGGGGACACGCTGGAGGTCGTCGATCCGGAAGGCCTGCAGGCCTGCGACGTGCAGGCCTGGGACGGCCAGGGGCGCCCGGCCCTGACGGCCCTGGGCCTGCAGGGCCGCCCGGTTTCCGACGCGATGGCCCGCCTGCTGCACCGCGACAGCCCGTCGATGCGACGGGTTCGCGCCGGCCTGCAGCGCCGGGGCATCGACCCGACCGAGGGGCCCGCCGCGTGCCGGCTGTGGACCGCCGACGGACCGGCCGGACAGCGGCAACGCTGCACCGCCACGGACACCCTGGTGGTGGCGGTCGCCGCCCCCGGCCCGGACGGCTCCGTGCATGAACAGGACGCCCCCACCGCCCTGCAACTGCACGTGCACCGCCACGACACCCGCGTCCTGCGACCGATCCGGCTGCCGGATCCGCTGGGCGAGGTGGTGGACGAATTCACCATCGCGCCCGGCACGGCCCACCTGTACACCGTGTCCAAGGGCCAATTCATTCAGGTCATCGACGTAGCCGGGCGCCAGTGCTCTGACTTCGTCGCTTTCGACCGCCGTGCGCTGGACCGCGGCATTGAGCAGGAACTCGACCCCACCGTCACCCGCACGCTGAGCGGGCGCACCTACCCCGGCCCCGGCCTGTTCTCGCGCTTTTACGACCGCGACATGCAGCCCATGCTGGAGCTGGTGCAGGACACCGTCGGCCGGCACGACACCTTCGGGCTGGCCTGCGCCGCGCGCTACTACGAGAGCATGGGCTACTTCGGCCATGACAACTGCAGCGACAACCTCTCGCGCGTGCTGGCCCCTTACGGCGTGCGGGCCCGCCCGGGCTGGCCCGCCATCAACTTCTTCTTCAACACCGGCGTCGATGCCCACAACCAGCTGACCCTGGACGAACCCTGGTCACGCCCCGGCGACCACGTGCTGATGCGCGCCCTGGGCGACCTGGTCTGCGCGAACACCTCGTGCCCCGACGACATCGACCCCGCCAACGGCTGGATGCCCACCGACATCCACGTCCGCATCTACGCCGCCCAGGAGCGTTTCAGCATGGCCATCGCCCACCGCCCCACCCCGGACGCCGATCCGGTGATGACCCGCGAAAGCGGATTCCACCCGGCCACCTCCGCCCTGACCCGCCAGTTCACCGACTATCGCGGCTGGTGGACAGCCAACCGCTACGACGGCCACGGCGCCGTGGCCGAGTACCACGCCTGCCGCGAACGCGTCGCGGTGATGGACCTGTCGGCCCTGCGCAAGTTCGAGATCCTCGGCCCCGACGCCGAGGCCCTGATGCAGTACTGCCTGACGCGCGACGTCAAGAAGCTGGCCGTTGGCCAGGTGGTGTACACGGCCATGTGCTACCCGCACGGCGGCATGCTTGACGACGGCACGCTGCTGCGCCTGGGGCCGGACAACTTCCGCTGGATCTGCGGCGAGGACTACAGCGGCGTCTGGCTGCGCGAACAGGCCGAGAAGCTGGGCATGAAGGTCTGGATCAAGTCGGCCAGCGACCACATCCACAACGTGGCGGTGCAGGGGCCGCGTTCACGAGAGCTTTTGAGCCAGATGGTCTGGACCCCGGGCACGCAGCCGGCGCTGGAGACCCTGGGCTGGTTCCGCTTCCTGGTCGGCCGGCTGGACGACCACAACGGCTGCCCGATCATGGTGTCCCGCACCGGCTACACCGGGGAACTGGGCTATGAGGTCTGGTGCCACCCGAGCGACGCGCCGAAGGTGTGGGCACGTCTGTGGGAACTGGGCGCACCGCTGGGCCTGACCCCGCTGGGCCTGGAGGCGCTCGACACCCTGCGCATCGAGGCCGGTCTGGTGTTCGCAGGCCACGAGTTCTGCGACCAGACCGACCCGTTCGAGGCCGGCATCGGCTTTTGCGTGCCGCTCAAGAGCAAGGCCGACGACTTCATCGGCCGCGACGCGCTGCTCGAACGCAGCGCCCATCCGCAACGCAAGCTCGTCGGCCTGCGGCTGCAGGGCAACGAGACCGCTGCGCATGGCGACGGCGTGTTCATCGGCCATGCCCAGGTCGGCGTGGTCACCAGCGCCACGCGTTCGCCGCTGACGGGGCAGAACATCGCCCTGTGCCGCATCGCCGTCGGTCATGCCGCGCCGGGCACAGTGGTGGAAGTGGGCAAGCTCGACGGCCACCAGAAGCGGCTGCCGGCGACCGTGTCCGCACCGATCTTCTACGACCCGGACAAGAGCCGCGTGCGCGCCTGAACGACACAGCCTCCCAATACAAAGCAAAGGCCCGGTCCCTCTCACGAGGGCCGGGCCTTTGGGTTTCAGGCTGCGGGTTTGCAGGTGCGACACGCCAGACCGCAGTCTGGCGGAGTACCTCACTCGGGCTGCTTCAGGTAGGCGGCCAGCGAATCGTCCAGCGCCTGCAGCCACGGGGTGTGGTGCGGCGTGGCCATGGTGCCGGTCATCAGCGAGGGGTAGCACTTGTTGCGGTAGCCCATGATGTCCTCGTACTTGTCGTGCTTCCACTCCAGGAAGGTCTGGTTGACCGCCTTGATGTCGAAGCTGGGGTAGTCGGTGGCGTCGATCAGGTGCTGGATGTACTTGCCCTGGAACTCGAACATCTCCTGCGCGTTGGTCAGCGTCAGCTCTTCCTCGCGCCACTTCAGGTCTTCGGCGTGCCTCTCGTCGTACGACGGCACGGCGATGCGGCCGAGCATCACGTCGCGGGCGTACCAGGCCTGCGCATCGAACATGTTGAAGCTGTACCACTGGTCCTGCATGCCCAGGTAGAACAGCTTTGGGTTCTGTTCCCACATGACGCCCTTGTACAGGTTCAGCGGCCACAGGCGGTTGTCGGTCTTCAGGCGCAGCGCCTCGGGCAGGAACGCGAAGAAGTGCTTGTAGCCGGTGCACAGGATGATGGCGTCGATGTGCTTGCGGCTGCCGTCCGCGAAGGCGGCGGTGTTGCCGTCCACGTGCATCAGCTGTGGCTTCTCTTCCCAGTTGGCCGGCCACTTGTAGCCCATGGGCTGGGTCCGGTAGCAGCTGGTGATGGAGCGGGCGCCGTACTTGTAGCACTGCGAGCCGATGTCCTCGGCCGAATAGCTGGCACCGACGATGAGCACGTCCTTGCCCTTGAACTCCAGCGCGTCACGGAAATCGTGCGCATGCAGCACGCGGCCACCGAAGCTCTCGAAGCCCTGGAAATACGGCACGTTCGGTGTCGAGAAGTGCCCGCTGGCCACCACCACGTGGTCGAAGTCCTCCGAGTAGGTCTGGTCCTGCTCGTAGCTGTGCACGGTGACGGTGAACTTCTGCGTCGCCTCATCGAAGCTCACGCCGCGCGCGGCGGTGTTGAAGCGGATGTACTGGCGCACGCCGGCCTTCTCGACCCGGCCCTTGATGTAGTCCCACAGCACTTCGCGCGGAGGGTAGGAGCCCATCGGACGGCCGAAGTGCTCGTCGAAGGTGTAGTCGGCGAACTCCAGGCACTCCTTGGGTCCGTTGGACCACAGGTAGCGGTACATGCTGCCGTGCACGGGCTCGCCGTGCTCGTCCAGACCGGTGCGCCAGGTGTAGTTCCACATGCCGCCCCAGTCGGACTGCTTCTCGAAACACACCAGCTCGGGGATGTCCGCGCCCTTGGCCTGGGCCGACTGGAACGCCCGGAGTTGGGCCAGGCCGCTGGGGCCGGCACCGATGATGGCAACGCGCTTGTTCATGGAAATGCTCCTGTGAATGAAGGTTGGAGGCAGGTCGGAAATCGGATCACCAAACCAGCGGCCGGTGACGAGCGAGGGGCGTCCCGACTCGGTGGCGCCCACGGAACACGAGGCATGGGCGGGCTACCAGCGGCCGCCCTCCATGCGGATGGCCACTTGGCAGTCGTCGAAGATGTGCAGCTTGGTGATCCGAACCCGGACACCGATCACGCCGGGCAGCTGAAGCAGACGCGTGACGAGCTTGCCCACCAGGCTTTCCAGCAGGTTCACGTGTTCGGCGGTGCATTCGTCCCGGATGATTTGCCGCACGCGGCGGTAATCGAGGACGTGTTCGATCTGGTCGTGGTCCGGCAGCAGCGGTTGGCGGCCCTGATTCAGTTCGGCGTCCACCTCGATGGCCTGCGGCGCCGTGCGTTCGTGGTCCAGGATGCCGAGGCTGGCTTGAAACCTCAGTCCGCTGAACGACAGCACCTGCTGACCGTGCATCGCGCCACGAACCACGGCGGGACTGAGCAGGGGTCCGGACTTGGGAGAGTCGAGCAAGGCCGTCATGCCGGGCTCTTGACGATGGGGGCGTCCCAGTCCTGGAACTCGTCGACGTCGGCGGCCTTGAAGACCCGCTCCGCCGAGCGCAGCGTGTTCTCGATCAGCATCGTCACCGTCATGGGGCCAACGCCGCCGGGCACCGGCGTGATCCACGACGCCTTCTCCTTCACGGCGTCGAAGCAGACGTCGCCGACGATGCGGCCATCCTCCAGCCGGTTGATGCCGACGTCGATGACGATGGCGCCGCGCTTGACCATCTCCGGCACGATCAGTCCCGGCTTGCCGGCCGCCACTATCAGGATGTCGGCCAGGATGGTGTGCTGCGCCAGGTCGCGGGTCCGGGCGTGGCAGATCGTCACCGTGGCTTCGCGCTGCAGCAGCATCAGGCCCATGGGCTTGCCGACGATGTTGCTGGCGCCCACGACCACCACGTTCTGCCCCGCGACGTCGATGCCGGTGGTGTCGAGCAGCAGTTGCACGCCATAAGGCGTGCACGGCGGAAAGATGCTGTGGCCGGTGACCAGCGCACCCACGTTGTAGAGGTGAAACCCGTCCACGTCCTTGTGCACCGAGATGGCTTCGAGCACCCGACTGACCTGGATGTGCGGCGGCAGCGGCAACTGCACCAGGATGCCGTGGACCTCCGGGTCCGCGTTGAGTCGGGCGATGGTGGCCAGCACCTCGGCCTCGCTCGTCTCGGCGGGCAGAGCGATGTGCAGCGAGCGCACGCCGCACTCCTCGCAGGCCTTGATCTTGTTGCCCACGTAGACCTTGGAGGCGGCGCTGTCGCCCACGAGGATGACGGCCAGACCGGGCTCCACGCCGGCGGCGCGCAGCTTGTCCACCCGCTCCCGGTAGCCCACCCTCAACCGCTTCGACAGCGCCTTGCCGTCAATGATTTGCGCAGCCATGGCCGGGCCTCAGCGGAACACGACGGTCTTGTTGCCGAGGATCAGCACGCGGTCCTCGAGGTGGTAGCGCAGGCCCCGGGCCAGCACCGCCTTCTCGACGTCCTTGCCGCTGCGCACCAGTTCGTCGGGCACGTCGGAGTGGTCGATGCGGATCACGTCCTGCTCGATGATCGGCCCCTCGTCGAGATCGGAGGTGACGAAGTGGCAGGTTGCGCCGATCAGCTTGACGCCGCGCTTGAAGGCCTGGTGGTAAGGCTTGGCGCCGACGAAGCTGGGCAGGAAGCTGTGGTGGATGTTGATGATCTGTCCGGGGAACTTCTCGCACAGGTCGGGCGAGAGGATCTGCATGTAGCGCGCCAGCACCATCACGTCGCCTTCGGCCTCGCGGTACAGACGCTCCACCTCGGCATAGGCCGAGGCCTTGTGGTCGGGCGTGACCGGCACGTGGTGGAACGGGATGCCGTGCCATTCCACGAGGCCCTTGAAGGTCTCGTGGTTGGAGATGACGCAGGGGATGTCGATGTCGAGCTCGCCCGACTTCCAGCGGCCCAGCAGGTCGTAGAGGCAGTGCTCCTGTTTCGAGACCAGGATCACCACCCGCTTCTTGCGGGCGCTGTCGGAGATGCGCCAGCTCATCTCGAAGGGCGCGGCGACCTTGGCGAACTCGGCCCGGAAGGCATCGATGTCGAGCTGGAGCGAGTCGGCCAGGATCTCCTGGCGCATGAAGAACATGTTGGACTCGACGTCGGCGTGGTGGCTGGCTTCGGTGATCCAGCCGTGGTGCTCGGCCAGGAAGTTGCTCACGGCGGCCACGATGCCGACCCGGTCGGGGCAGGACAAGGAGAGGGTGTAGCGGCGTTGGGAGGTGCTCATGACGGGGATCTTTCGCGGTGTGGAGGGCGTTTCAGGCGTGCGTCGGGCCTGCCCGCCAGCGGTCTGGCGGGTCGGCAGGGGTCGACGGGAAGCGGGCCGAAGCCGGGCTCAGTCCTTGGCGGTGCGCTTGGTCTTCTGCGGGTCGTCGAACGGCAGGGTGTGGGCGGTAGCCGCGCACGTCAGCGCCGCGCCGCGCAGTTCCATGGCCTTGCCGTGCACCGCATACGCCGGATCCATGCGCGCGATCGCCATCGAACGGCCGGTCAGGCGCGAGTACATGCCGCAGGTGACGAAACCGACCTTGCGCTCGCCGTCGTACAGCGCGTCACCGGCCTGTGCCGCATCCTGGCTGGCCAGCTCGATGCCGAAGATCTTGAAGCGCTCCTTGCCCTGCAGGCGGAAGTGCTCGGCGGCCCCACGGAACTCGGTCTTGCCGGGCGAGACGGTGAAGTCCAGGCCCAGTTCCCACAGCGTGTCGCCGATGGGTTCGCCCTCCATCGGGTACATGTCGGAGTTGTCGTAGGGGTAGAACAGCAGGCAGCTTTCCACGCGCAGCCAGTCGAGTGCCGTGAAGGCGCAAGGCACGATGCCCATGGCCTTCCCTTCGTCAACGATGGTGTCCCAGATCAGGGGCGCGTCGGCGGCCTTGCAGAAGATCTCGTAGCCGCGCTCGCCGGTGTAGCCGGTGCGCGAGATCGTCACCGGGCGATCGAACAGCTTGGTGTGGACGTGATGGAAGTACGGCAGCTGACGGATGCCCGGCACGTGCTTGCTCAGGTACTCCACGGCCAGCGGGCCCTGCAGCGACAGGTCATGCAGGTCGTCGTCGAACAGCACGCTGACCTGGCGGCCGACCGCGCCGCGCGTGAGGATCTCGTGACCCTGGCCGGCGCCGTGCACCACCATGAAGGCGTTGGGGCCGTTGCGGTAGATGACGCAGTCGTCGATGAACTTGCCGTCCTCGTTGAGCATGCAGGCGTACACCGACTTGCCGGGATAGAGCTTGCTGACGTTGCGGGTGGTCGCGAAGTTGATGAGCATCTCGGCGTGCGGGCCGACGACGTGCACCTTCTTCAGGCCGGACACGTCCATCAGGCCGGCCTTGGTGCGGATGGCTTCGTGTTCGTCGGCCAGGTCGGTGCGGTAGGTCCAGGCCGTGCCCATGCCGTTCCAGTCGGCCAGGGACGAGCCGAGCGCGCGGTGACGGTCGGCCAGGGCAGAGATGCGCCAAGAGTTCATGCGGTGCTCCAGAACAGTGAATCAGGGTGGAAAGGGAAGGAATCGGTCAGGCCGCTTCGGCCAGGGCGTCGGTGTCGGCGGTGGTGCCCACGGGCAGCGTTTCGCCGTCGTCGTGGGCGGCCAGGTAGGCCACAGCCATGGGCAGGAACCGCGTCAGGCCCTTGTATTCGGCCAAGGGCTGCGGCAGCGTGGACAGCACGCGGTGCAGGCGTTTGCCCCACTTGGGCACGCGCACCAGCTCGTCGAGCGAGGCCAGGTAGCAGCGGATCGGGAACAGCAGCGCGTTGCTGCGCGGCAGGCGCCACAGCGTCTGCATTTCCACCCGCAGGTGCAGCTTGCGGCCGATGTTCTCCGGCGTGAGCGAGGCGCGGTCGGGGCCCCACTCGGGGTAGGTCTCGGGTGAAGTGTCCAGGCGCGGGTTGACCGTCATGGTCCAGTTCAGGCGCCGCACGGGCTGCCCCAGGCGCACCATCAGCAGGTACTTGAGGGCGCGCTCGAACACCCCGGCTTGATGCGCCAGCGGCACCGGGCCGTGCCACTCCATGAAGCTCATGCCGACGTTGAAGTCCAGCGACCAGTCGGCCTGCGAGGTGACCATGCCGGCGTCCAGGAACAGGTTGTTGTCACGTTGGTCGCAGATGGCGAAGTCGCCCTGCACCTGACGGGTGATGTACTCGAAGGGCTCGCAGGGCAACGTGGCGGCGTCGCCGAAGGTGAAGCTCTGCTCCAGGCCCAGCGGGCGGTTGGTCCAGGTCCAGGTGGCGCCGAAGCCGTCGCCGGACTTCTGCAGCGAGAAGTGTTCCGGGTAGTCGCGGGACAGGCTCTCCATCAGCAGTTCCAGCGTGTCCCACTGCGCCGTCATCATGTGCGGCAGGGCCTGGCAGCGGCCGGGATCGCGCTCCAGGGTGATGGCCCGGTCGCGGCATTCGGCGATGTAGTGCTCGTCCACGTCGAAGGCGTGCACGAAGGCGTCGCTCGGCCCGCTGCCGTTGTGTGGCTCCATGTTGACGCTGTACATGTAGCGGTCTTCCGGGAACGGGAACGGGAAGCGCAGGATGGCGGCGTCGCTGTTGCGGTAGGTGTAGTCGCCACGGAAGGTTTCGTCGGGCTTGAACACGAGGGTCATGGGGTTCTCCAGAAAGGGCCGGGCCCTGGGCAATCGATCCAGGTGCGGTCAGAGGTCGAGGACGATCTGCGGGCTGCGCGCACGCGACACGCACGGCAGGATCAGGCGGCCCCCAGCGCGTTCCGCCGGGCTGAGGCAGTGGTCCCGGTGGTCCGGATCGCCCTCCAGCACCGGGGTCACGCACACGCCGCAAGCCCCGCCGCGACACAGACACGGCGCGTCCACGCCGGACCGCTCCAGGGCTTCGAGCAGGCTTTCGTCCTCGGCCACCGACACGCGAATCCCCGACCGGCTCAGGACCGCCTCGAAGGCCGCGCCGCCGGTGTCCGCGCCGCCAAAGTGTTCGGTGTGAACCTGATCCGCCGGCCAACCGGCCGCCTGGGCCGCACGCATCACGGCCTCGTTGAGATCGCTGGGCCCGCAGACGTAGAGGTGGGTGCCCGCCGGCTGCGTGGCCAGCAAGGCCGCGATGTCGAGCCGATGCCCGTCGGCGTCCCAGTGGAAACGCACGTCGGCGCCTTCCGGCAACCAAGACTGGAACGCGCCCTGCTCCGACTCGCGGCAGCACACATGCAGCGTGGCCCCGGTCTGGCGAACGCCCGCGTCCTGCAGATAGGACAGGAACGGCGTGATGCCGATGCCGCCGGCGATCATGAGGTGATGCCTGGCCCCACGCACCGGCGCAAACAGGTTGCCGGGCGGCTGCGCATCGATCACGTCCCCGACTTCCAGGCGCTCGTGCACGGCGGCCGAACCGCCGCGCGAGGCGGGCACCCGGCGCACGATGATGTCGTAGCCGCTGCGGCTGCCCGGTGCATTGATCAGCGAATAGGCGTTGCGGTGCACGCGCGTCGCCCCCGGCAGGCTGAACAGCACGTGGGCCCCGGCGCCGGTGGGGGGCAACGGAGCCCCATCGGCGGCCGCCAGACGCACGTGGCGCAGGCTGGGCGCCAGGTCGTCGATGGCCATCACCTTGAGTTTCAGATGCGACGTGATCATGGAAACACCTCCTCGGGCGACGGGCGCTGGCCCGGCGCTTCGGCGTCGACCATCACGCCCATGAAGGCCCCGTGACGGCGGGAAAAGTGGTCGCGCACCAGCAGGTGCCGGCCGCAGCCGGCGCAGGACACGATCTGCGTGGTGACGTCTTCGGTGAAGCCGTGGCAGTGGGTGCACCACACGCGCCGGCGCAGGCTGCCGGCATGGGCCAGCCGGATCTGCTCCGGCGCCAACCCGAGTCCCGAAGCCCATCCGGCAACTGTCCAGACGAAGGGTTCGGTGCCCTGCACGTACAACCGGTCATTGACCTGAAACGGCCCGAACCCGCCCAGTGAACCCGGCAGTTCCGCCCGGTCCGCCAGCCCCTGCGTGCGCGCCGGCACCGGCCAGGGGGCCAGGCTGGACGGCCCGATCCACCAGACGTCCAGCGCCGAGGCGACCGGCGCAAACGCCTGGCCCAGCGCGGCCCACACGGTGGCGTCCACGGCACCGGCTTCCAGCACCAGCAGGTGCCGCGCGGCGGTGGCTTCAGGCGCGAGCGGCGCGTAGGTGGGCCGGCTCTTGATGTCGGAAGCGGCAAGGGTCATGCAGCGTCTCCAGTCGCAGGGGCGCAAGGGGACGCCCCGATGTCGGTCAGGCACATGGGGAACTCCAAAGGGACGACGGGAATCGGGAAGGCGCCGTCCACCCGATGGGGCAGACGGCCGCCCAGGTCAGCTTTCGTGACCCGGGATCCAGTGGGTGCCGGCCAGGGGCACCCGGGCCATGGCCGCTGCCTCCACCGTCAGGGCCACCAGGTCTTCCGGCTCCAGGTGGTGAACGTCCTGCTTGCCGCAGGCGCGGGCCAAGGTGGTCAGCTCCATCGTCAGCGTCTTCAGGTAGTTCTTGACGTGCTTGGCACCCACTTCAGGCTCCAGGCGCTGCTCCAGGACGGCGTCCTGCGTGGTCACGCCCACCGGGCACTTGCCGGTGTGGCAGTGGTGGCAGAAGCCGGCCTTGGTGCCCAGGGCCGCGTAGTCGGCCTCGGCGCTGAGGTTCTGGCCCCCCTGCTGGTAGGTGTCGCGGTTGCAGCCCAGCGCCATCAGCACACCCTGGCCGATGGCCACCGCGTCGGCGCCCAGCGCCAGCGCCTTGGCCACGTCGGCCCCGGTGCGGATGCCGCCGGAGACAATGAGCTGCACCTTGCCGATCATGTCCAGGTCCTGCAGCGCGGCCACGGCCTGGCGCACCGCCGCCAGCGTGGGGATGCCGGCGTGCTCGATGAAACAGGTCTGCGTGGCGGCGGTGCCGCCCTGCATGCCGTCCACGACCACCACGTCGGCGCCGGAATGCACCGCCAGCTTCACGTCGTTGAAGACGCGGGTGGCGCCAACCTTCACGTAGATGGGCTTTTCCCAGTCGGTGAGCTCGCGCAGTTCCTGGATCTTGATGGCGAGGTCATCAGGCCCGGTCCAGTCCGGATGGCGGCTGGCCGAGCGCTGGTCCACACCTTCGGGCAGGGTGCGCATCTGCGCCACGCGCGGGTTGACCTTCTGGCCCAGCAGCATGCCGCCGCCGCCCGGCTTGGCGCCTTGGCCCAGCACCACCTCGATGGCGTCGGCGCGGCGCACGTCGTCCGGGTTGAAGCCATAGCGCGACGGCAGGCACTGGTACACCAGCGTCTTGGACGACAGGCGCTCTTCCGAGGTCATGCCGCCGTCACCGGTGGTGGTGGTGGTGCCCATCGCGGTGGCGGCCTTGCCCAGCGCTTCCTTCACGTTGGCCGACAGGGCGCCGAAGCTCATCCCGGCGATGGTGATGGGCGTGTCCAGCACGATCGGCTTCTTGGCGAAGCGTGTGCCCAGCACGGTCTTGGTGGAGCACTTCTCGCGGTAGCCCTCCAGCGGATAGCGAGACAGCGAAGCGGTCAGGAACACCAGGTCGTCAAAGTGAGGCAGCTTGCGCTTGGCGCCCAGACCCCGGATCTCGTACAGGCCGGTGCTGGAGGCGCGGTGGATGTAGTCGAGCGTGCTGCGGTCGAAACTGGCCGACTCTTCGAGTTGCAGGCGCTTGAAGGCGATGGGGTGTTCGGTGTGAGACATCTCGGGGGTCCTCAATAGTCCTGGTCTGCGTCGGCGTTCCAGTGGTACAGCGTGCGGGCAGAGGCCACGCGCTTGAACTCGTGCGGGCGGTGGTCCATGCCGGCCTGGTCGAGCAGGCTGGCCAAGGCGGTGAGGTCCGCATCGGTCAGGGGTTCGAGCTGGGCGTCGGCGCCGAGCGACTTGATCTCGCCGCGCACGTAGATCACCGCTTCGTAGAGCGAGTCGCCGAGCGCGTCGCCGGCGTTGCCGCAGATCACCATCCGCCCGGCCTGGGCCATGAAGCCCGAGAAGCTGCCGACCGAGCCGCCCACCACGATGTCGCCGCCCTTGAGCGAGATGCCGCAGCGCAGACCGGCATCGCCGTCGATGACCAGCAGGCCGCCGTGGGCCGAAGCGCCCGCGCCGTTCGAGGCAAAGCCCTTCACGTGCACCTTGCCGCTCATCATGTTTTCGGCCACGCCGGTGCTGGCGCTGCCTTCGATGGTCACGTCGGCGAACTTGTTCATGCCGGCGGCGTAGTAGCCGGCGTGCCCCTGGATCGTGACCTTCACCGGGGCGTTGATGCCCACGGCGATGTTGTGCGCGCCGTCGGGGTTGAGCACCTCGATGTGCTGTCCGGCCAGAGACTCGGCCGTGCCGTGCAGGTGCTGGTTGAGCGCGCGGACCGTCTGCTGGCCCAGGTCAAAAGTCAGATTTTCCATACGTACATCTCCTCGGGAGCCGGTTCAAAGACCGTGGCGTGCTTGACATCAGGCAGGTGCGCCAGCGAGCGGAACTCGGAGGCGATGGCCACGTAGTCGTCGGTCTCGGCCACCACGGCCGGTTTGCAGGCGAAGGGGTCGCGGATCAGGGCCAGTTCGGTCGACGTGCCCATCAGGAAGGTGAAGAAGCCGTCCAGGGCCTCGAAGCCCTTCTGCAACGCGGCGTGCAGCGTGTCGCCTTCGCGCAGGCGCCACTCCAGGAAACGGCAGGCGGCCTCGGTGTCGTTGTCCGTCTCGAAGCGGATGCCACGCGGCTCCAGCATGCGGCGCACGCCGTTGGGGTTGGACAGTGAGCCGTTGTGCACCAGGCAGAAGTCCTCGCCGGCGGTGAACGGGTGGGCGCGGTCGGGCGTGACCGCCGACTCGGTGGCCATGCGGGTGTGTCCCACCAGGTGGCTGCCCGTGAGCTTCGAGAAGTCGTAACGCGCCGCCACTTCGGCGGGCGTGCCGATGTCCTTGTAGAGGTCGATGCGGCGACCGGTGGACAGCAGGTGCAGCTTGGCGTCAAACGCGGTGATGAAGGCCTTCACCGGCTCGGCCGCACCCTCGAACGCCAGGATGGCATGGTTGCCCTTGATCTGCGCCTGGGCGTCGACCTTCAGGTGCGCGTTCAGCGCCTCGGTCAGGCCCTTCCAGTCGTACGCGGCCGCAGCCGGCGTCAGGCCGGAATACACGCTCACCTTGCGGCGGCTTTCCTGCAGTTCCTGGCCGAACACGGCCATGCCGGCGGAGTCCGGTCCGCGCTCGGTCATGCCGATCAGCATCGGCACCATCAGCTCGCCCAGTCGGGGCTGCAGCGCCGGCTTCTTCAACAACAGTCCAACAATTCCACACATGGTTGCTTCCTTCAGAAAAACTCGAGGTACTGCTTGACCTCCCACTCGGAGACGTGGCGCATGTACTCAAGCCACTCCATCCGCTTGAACTTGAGGAACTCGTCCGTCACCGGACCCAGGGCCTCGCGGATCACGCCGTCGCCCTCCAGGGCGTCCAGCGCGGCGTTCAGGTTCTGCGGCAGCAGCCCGATGCCGGCCTCCTTCAGTTGCGCCTCGCTCCACTCGTAGAGGTTCACGTTGCGCGGCACGCCCGGATCCAGCTTGTGCTCAATGCCGTCCAGGCCTGCAGCAATCACGGCCGCCGTGGCCAGGTAGGGGTTGCACGCGCCGTCGGGTAGGCGCAGCTCCAGACGCCCCTTGGGGATGCGGACCATGGTCGAGCGGTTGTTGTCGCCATAGCTGATGTAGGCCGGCGCCCAGGTCGCGCCCGTCAACGAGCGACCGACCACGAGCCGCTTGTAGGAGTTGACCGTCGGGGCGCACAGCGCGGTCAGTGCCGGCGCGTGTTTCAGCAGTCCGGCCATGAACTGGTAGGCCATGGGCGACAGCTCCAGCCCGTTCGGATCGGCCTTGTCGCAGAACAGGTTGCGCTGGCCGTCCCCGATGGACAGGTGCATGTGCATGCCATTGCCCGGCCGGTTGGCGAACGGCTTGGGCATGAACGAGCAGATCAGGCCCAGCTCGTTGGCGATCTCGCTGGCCGCCATCTTGAAGAACACGAAGTGATCGCAGGAGGTCAGGCAGTCGGTGTAGGTGTAGTTCAGCTCGAACTGGCCGTTGGCGTCTTCGTGGTCGATCTGGTAGACGTCGATGCCCGTGGCGCGCATGGCACCCGACAGGCGTTCCAGAAACACCCGGGTGCGCGACAGCCCCTTGTAGTCGTAGCAAGGCTTGGCCAGGTTGTCGCTGGCGTCGTGCGGCACGACGGTACCGTTGGCGTCGCGGCGCAGCAGCGAGAACTCGGGCTCCAGGCCGGTGTACATCGTCAGGCCCAGGGCGCTGAGGCGGGCCACCTGCTGCTTGAGCACCACGCGGCTGTCGTAGGCCCAGGGCGCTCCTTCAACGTGGCCTTCGCACACGATGCGGGCCAGCCCCGGCTGCCAGGGCACCAGCGACACGGTCGACAGGTCACCCACGGCCATGAAATCCGGACCGTGGGGCTCGATGCCCACGCCACAGATCGCAAAGCCCGCGAAGCCGGCGCCGTCGGTCATGACGGTGTTCAAATGATCCACAGGAACCGACTTGGCCTTGGCCACCCCGTGGATGTCGACGAACTGCGCCAGGACATAGTTCACGCCCTGGGAACGGAGATATTTCTGGGTGTCCTCGACGGTCGTGAAGCGCTTGGGGACCGCCAACTCGGCCGAGGGCGGCGCTGAAAAAGGATGGGCAACGGAGTTCAAGGGTGTGTTCCTTCGGTTTGCATGCCACGGGTTCCAGACCAACCGACCCAGTTCACTCATCCGGTGCCTGGTGCGGCCTTGTTTCCTGTAATGCAACATTGATGCCCACCATGAACTCTCGTGGGCACGCTCAGTGCACAGCCCTCTGAAAAGCACGGACGGAAGGAGAGATTTGTGAACAAGAACGCCGAAAGCCCGACGGCCTCGCTCGAAGAATCCGTTGGGGCCGCCATCAAGGAACTGCGCCAGCGCCATGGGCTGACCATCGCGCAGGTGTCGGAGCAGGCCAGCATCAGCCGGGGCATGCTGTCCAAGATCGAGAACGGTCAGACCTCGGCCGGCATGGACACGCTGGCCCGCATTGCGCGGGCGCTGGGGGTGTCGATGTCGATGCTTTTTTCGAAATACGACGTGTCGGCCAGCACGTCACAGCACATCAAGCGTGGCGCCGGCATGGAAGTGGTGCGCAGAGGCACCAAGAGCGGGCACACGTATCACCTGCTGGCGTACGACCAGGGCCCGGTGAAGCTGTTCGAGCCGTTCCTGATCACGATGAACGACGACTCGGAGCGGTATCCGACCTTCCAGCACCCGGGCACCGAGTTCCTCTACATGCTGGAGGGCAAGCTCGAATACCGCTGCGGCCAGCAGACCTACCTGCTGGAGCCGGGTGACGCCCTGACCTTCCAGGGCGAGGTGCCCCACGGGCCCGAGAAGCTCGTGAAGTACCCGATCAAGTTCCTGTCGTTCATCGTGTATCCGTATCCGCGAAACAGCGAATGAGCGCGCCGCAGGTGGAACACCCGACCCCTCCCGCGAACGGACGACTGCCCACCGCCATCTGGGTGCTGGGTTTCGTGAGCCTGCTGATGGACGTCTCCTCCGAGATGATCCACAGCCTGCTGCCACTGTTCATGGTGGGCACGCTGGGCGCGAGTGCGCTGGTGATCGGGCTGATCGAAGGGCTGGCTGAGGCGACCGCACTGATCGTCAAGGTGTTTTCGGGCGTTCTGAGCGACTGGTGGGGCCGGCGCAAGACGCTGGCGGTGGTGGGATACGCCCTGGGCGCGCTGACCAAGCCGCTGTTTGCGCTGGCGTCCGGCACGGGACTGGTGCTGACGGCACGCCTGCTCGACCGGGTGGGCAAGGGCATGCGAGGCGCTCCGCGCGACGCGTTGGTGGCGGACATCGCACCGCCCACGCTGCGCGGGGCGGCCTTTGGCCTACGTCAGTCTCTCGACACAGTGGGAGCGTTCCTGGGCCCCCTTCTGGCGGTGGGATTGATGCTGCTGTGGCAGAACGACTTCCGCGCGGTGTTCTGGGTGGCGGTGGTTCCGGGCGTGCTGGCGGTGCTCCTGCTGCTGATGGGCGTGCGCGAACCCGAGCGTCCGGTCGAAACCTCCCGCCGCAACCCGATCCGACGCGACAACCTGCGCCGCCTGGACGCCCGTTATTGGTCGGTGGTGGGACTGGGAGCGGTGGTCACGCTGGCACGATTCAGCGAGGCGTTCCTGGTGCTGCGAGCCCAACAGTGCGGCGTGCCGATCGCACTGGTGCCGCTGGTGATGGTGGCGATGAACCTCGTCTATGCCGCCACGGCCTACCCCTTCGGTCGGCTGGCGGACCGCTGGAACCACCACCGCCTGCTCGCATGGGGCCTGGTGGTGCTCATCGCCGCAGACCTGGTGCTGGCCAGCGGCACACACTGGGGGACCGTGCTGACGGGCGTGGCCCTGTGGGGCGTGCACATGGGCATGACACAAGGCCTGTTGGCCACCATGGTGGCCGACACCGCGCCGGCCGACCTGCGCGGCACGGCCTTCGGGCTCTTCAATTGGGTCAGCGGCGTGGCCCTGCTGTTGGCCAGCGTGCTGGCCGGCCTGCTGTGGGACCGGCTCGGCGCCTCATTCACCTTCTACGCCGGGGCATCATTCTGCGCACTGGCCCTGCTGATGGGGCAGGCGCTGCGCAGGTCGCACTGACCGGCCCCTCGCGCCCCACACATGCGACCACGCCCGCATCACCTCAGGGAGATGCGCGGCATGGCCACATGACCGCCAGACGGACAGAGTGAACGTCAGCGACCACGGCCCGCGCCGCCACCTGCGCCGACGCCCATGCCCATCCCCCCGCCGGGCCCCATGCCCCCCCCTTGGGCCGGAGGATCGGCCGGAAGCGTCACGCCACGGGCCTTGGCTCGTTCCACCATTTGCTTGTGGTGCTCTGCGCGGATGCGTTCACGTTCTTCCTGTGTCTTGGCACTTTGCATGCGACTCCGAAACGCTTGGCGTTCCTGACGGGTCATCAGTTGCGAGCCGTAGATGTCACGGTCGCGCAACTGCGTCTGTGCCTGAACGGTTGCCGGGGCTGGCGGCTGAGCCGGGTGCTCGGCGGAAGCCGGATCGCGCACACGGTCCCGCTCCTGATCTCGGTCCTGGGCCCAAGCGGCCCCGGCCGTCAGCGCAGCGATCCACATCCATGTGGAAATTCGGGCGGTCTTCATGGTTCAAACTCCTGGAGTCCATACAGGGTGAAGCCTTCAGTGAACCGGATACGGCTTCATCGACAACGGATGGCCCATGCGCCCGGCGTCGGGCTTCGTACCCCACCCCAAAAGGCAGGGCCTCCGCCCGCGACGGCGCGATGACGAGCCACACAGCCCAAAGCACCACCCCCGCCTGGTGAATCCATGGAAGAGCTGGGTGTTTCATGGCTGGAGTCCACTGAGTCGAAAGCCTTGTGGCTTCCGATGGCTTCATCGTCCGTCTCCCATGTGCACGGCAGATGTCATGGAGGCCTCGCGGTGTGAGCCTCGGTTTCTTTGGATGTCATTGCGTTTCAGCGCAAGGCAGGCTCTTTTCAGTTTCGTAGACTGGAGACATGACCGAACTCATGCTGCCGCGCGTCCTGGTGGTCGATGACGACGCCGACTTGCGTGTCCTCCTGGCGGACTACCTCAGTGCGAGCGGCCTGGGGGTCGACACCGCTGCCGATGGCCAGCAAATGCGCGAGCGCATGGCCCAGGCCTGGCCCGATGCATTGGTCCTCGACCTGATGCTGCCGGGTGAAGATGGGCTCACCTTGGCGAGGGAGCTGCGCCGGCACTCCGACGTGCCGATCCTCATGCTGTCGGCGCGGGGCGAAGAAATCGATCGTGTGGTGGGTCTGGAAGTCGGCGCAGACGACTACATGGCCAAACCGTTCAGTCCACGCGAGTTGCTGGCCCGCCTGCGGGCGTTGCTGCGACGCTCGCGCATGTCCAGTGGGGGCCTGGAAGGCGCCAAAGAAATCGACCGAAACACCGAGACCTCACAACCGCCCTCGCCACACTGTTTTGGTCCCTTCACACTGGACACGGCGGCCCTGCGTCTGATGCGCGACGGTCAGGATCAAGGCCTGACCAGTGCCGAGTTCAATCTGCTGCGCGCACTGGTGGAACATCCGAACCGCGTCCTGTCACGCGACACCCTGATCCAATGGCTCAAAGGCTACGACCGGGACGCCTTTGACCGCAGCATCGACGTGCGTGTGACCCGTCTGCGCCGAAAAATCGAGCGGGACCCTGCGCACCCGGTCTACATCCGCACGGTGCGCGGGGAGGGCTATCTGTTCAACCCCCTGGGTGAGGATCATGAGACCGGCTGAACCCCGTCTCACCACCCCGTCGTTGGCGCAACAGTACCGGGTGTGGCTGGCCGCGCTTTTCCTGGCCATTGAAGGGGTCACGGTCCTCTTGATGATGTCCCTGGTGATGTGGCCGATGGCGCAGCGCTCCGCCGACGATCTGGCTGGATTGATGCTGCTTTCTGCACAGACCTGGGCGGAACTGCCCCCGGCAACCCGCCCGGCATTTGAGGTCGAGTTGGCGCGGTCGCACCAGTTGGCCTTGAGGCCCGGCATGCCGCCCCCACCGGACCACGGTCTTCAACATGGGTTTTACGTCCGGTTCCTGGAATTGGCGCTGGAGCGCCGGGTGGGCCACCCCGTCTTCCTCGACACACAGGTGGGTCCAGACGGCGAGAAGTGGCTCTGGACCGGCGTACAGATGGGCGAGCGCCCCATGGGGGTCGGTTTTGCTCAACACCGGATGAACACCCAACCGCTGCTGCTGTTGGGACTGGTTTTTGGCATCGGCTCCGCGATGGTGACGGTGGCCGCCTGGTGGGCCGCACGCCGCATCGCGAGCCCCGTGGCGAAATTGGATCAGGCGGCTTCTGCACTGTCAGGCGGGATTCGTCCCGACCTCTTGCCGGAGGACGGGCCGCTGGAACTGGCCAGGCTCGCACGCCATTTCAACGACATGGCCGGACAGGTGCGGGAGTTGATGGAGGCCCGCACCACCTTGTTCGCTGGCATTTCGCACGACCTCCGCACCCCGCTGGCCCGGATGCGCCTGGCGCTGGAGATGCTGACCTTGCGACCCGGTGACACCTCGCTGATCGACCGCCTGGAGCGTGACATCGAGGCCATGAACACGCTCATCGGCAAGTTGCTGGAACTGGCCCGGGGACTGGATCAGGAAGTCCCGGAGTCCGTCGTCATGGTCGACTGGCTGAACCGCTGGGCCAGTGCCCATGCCGCGACCGCGTCGGAAGCCCGCTCCACAGTGCACATCCAATGTCCAGGTGACCTGCGACTCCCGATCCCCACGGACACCCTGAGCCGCATCCTCGACAACCTCCTCATCAATGCCCTGCGCTACGCCCCCGGCCCGATCGACGTGGTCCTGCGTTCGAGGACCGACGACGAGGGTCGTCGTCTGTGGCGTGTGGGTGTCCTGGATCTCGGCCCGGGCATCCCGCTGGCACAACGCGAGGCCCTCTGGCAGCCGTTTGTGAGGCTGGAGCCCTCACGCAATCCAGGCACCGGAGGCTATGGCCTGGGGCTGGCGATCGTGCGGCAATTGGCCCGTGCACATGGCTGGACGGTGAAATTGGAAGCGCGTGAAGGGGGGGGGTTGGAAGCCTGGGTGGAGCTGAGGCACTGACCCGCCAGAACCCGTGCTTGCCGACGTCTTGAGCGTTTTGCGGGTGAGAAGGCCATCCTGATGCCGCGCTAATGCCGGCTCCGATATCGTGCCTCTCATGAACACCGCTCTCCCCTCCTTTTCCACGCCTCGCCGGGTCTGGCCAGTGCTGCTGGTCTGGCTGGGAGCCGCATTCCTGATGCACCAGCTTGACGCCCTCGGTGACTTGGCCAGTCTGGCCATGGTCTTGCTGCTGGCGTCGGCGCTGAGCAGCGTGTGGCTGCCGCTGACCGCCTCGGTCGCCGTCAGTGGGTTGGCCCTGCTGGCGTTCAACTGGTTCTTCGTGCCGCCACGCGGCACTTTGGTCGTGGAGCTGCGACAGCACATCCTTCTGCTTCTGGTGATGCTGGTCACGAGCACGTTGATCGCCGCCCTGGTCTCACGCATGCGTCGTCGGGCCCAAGAGGCCCGCCGCCATGCCCGACGTTCCGAGCAACTGCGCCTGTGGGGCGACACGCTGCGCACCCCATCCGATCCACACCTGTTCGGTGCTGAACTGCAGCGCCTGCTGCGCGAGTGTGCGGGCCCGGAGGGCCAGGTCCTCGACATCGCCCTGTTGCTGCTCCCCGGCGATCCGCCACCGCAACGTGATGACGACAGCGCCCAGTGGCTGGGCGACACCGACCTCAACGAACGTGCCGGCCTGTGGCTGTGCCTGCGCCAGAGCCAGGCCATGGGACCCGACACCGGACGGCACGAAGAACAATCGGCCTGGTACCTCCCCATGCGAGGCCCCGGCCAGAGCCATGGCGCCGCACTGATTCGCTGGCCGCGCCACCAAGCCCCCGGCACCGATGTGCGCCCGCATGCCCAGGCCCTGTGCGACCAGATGGGTCTGGCCTTGTTCCAGGCTCAAACGCTGCGCTCGCAGCGCCAGGCGATCGAGTCGTCCCAGTTGCAGAACGTGCGCAACGCCCTGCTGACGGCCGTGTCCCACGACTACCGCACGCCACTGGCCACGATCCTGGGCGCCGCCTCGTCCCTGCTGGAGCAGGGTGAACGCCTCGACCCTGGGCAGCAGCGTCGTTTGGCCCAGACCATCGCCGAGCAGGCCGAACAACTCAGCCGCCTGACCACCAACACCCTGCAACTGGCGCGCCTGGACGCGCCCGGTGTGGTCCTGACGCGGGATTGGGAATCGGCGGAGGATTTGGTGGGCACTGTGCTGCGCCGTGCCCGACAACGTGAACCCGCGCGCCGCATCCAGGGCCGCCTGGAGCCGGATTTGCCGCTGTTGCACTGTGATGCCATCCTGATGACGCAGATGCTCGACAACCTCGTGGACAACGCGCTCCAGTACAGCCCATCGGACGAACCGGTCGAGCTGTTGGTGCGCCGTCAGGCCGGACAATTGGTGCTGGCCGTGCGCGACCGGGGCCGGGGCGTTGCCCCACGCTGGCGGGAGCGGATCTTTGACGCCTTCGAGCGGGGGGAGCTGAGCTCAAGCCCCGACGCCTTCGCCCGGGCCGTCGAGAGCCCACGGCCGGCCCCCGCTCCACCGGACCGGCACGGTGCCGGAGTCGGACTGGCCGTGTGCCGTGCCATCGCCCGCGCCCACGGTGGCGAGATGCGGGTGCGCGCCCGGGCCCACGGCGGCAGCAGCTTCGAATGCTGGTTGCCCATTCCCGCGCAACCGCAAGCGCCGACCACGGTCACCGCGGAGGCCGCGTGAACCGCCGGGTGCTGTTGGTTGAGGACGACCCCGAACTGCGCCGCACCCTGCGCGACGCTCTCCAGGTCGAGGGTCACGAGGTGCTCACTGCGGCCAGCCTTGCGGAGGCCCGGGCGCTGCTGACCCACGCCCGTCGTTCGGACGAATCCGGCATCTCGACCGCTGGTGCCGCCGCGTTCGACCTGGTCCTGTTGGACCTCGGCCTGCCGGATGGCGAAGGTGGCCAGCTGCTGCAGGACCTGCGCCACCGCCACGCTCTGCCCGTGCTGGTGATCTCGGCCCGCCACGACGACGGGCAGAAGATCCACCTGCTCGACGAAGGTGCCGACGACTATCTGGTCAAGCCCTTCAGCGTCGGTGAACTGCTGGCGCGCATGCGCGTGGCCTGGCGACACCGGGGCACGCAGGTCCGCCCAGCCGTCACCCGCTACAGCCACGGCGATGTCGAGATCGACCTGGCCGCACAGCGCGTGCGCCGGGCCGGCACGGTCGTGCACCTGACCCCCACCGAGTACCGCCTGCTGGCGCGCCTCGTGCGCAGCGCCGGCCAGATCGTGACGCACCGGCAGTTGCTCAGTGACGTCTGGGGCGCCGAGTTCATCGACCACACCCAGTACCTGCGTCTGTACATGGGCCAGCTGCGCGCCAAGCTGGAGCGGGAGCCGGCCGATCCGCAGTTCCTGCAAACGGAACCGGGCGTGGGCTACCGCGCCGTGGCCGACGACGTCTGACCAGCGCGATGTGCCTGCACGCCCTTATGCGTTCCTGATGCCCGGCCAGGCAACCTGAGGGTGTTCATCGCTTCCAGAGGGCCCCATGTCGTCGACCGTCACTCCCCATCTTCCCGGGACGGCGTCCCATCTTCCGGTGCAAGGCACCGCAGCGCTCACACTCGCCGCCATCGGTGTGGTTTACGGCGACATCGGCACCAGTCCGCTGTACACCATGAAGGAGATCTTCCTGCCGGCCACGGGCGTGCCGCTGGATGCGGTCCACCTGGTGGGAGCCGTGTCGTCCATCTTCTGGGCCTTGATGCTGGTCGTCACGCTGAAGTACGTGATCCTGATCCTGCGCGCCGACAACCGGGGCGAAGGCGGCGGGCTGGCGCTCACCGCGCTGGCGGTAGCCGCCGTGGGCCAGCGCCCAGCGCTCAAGCGCACGCTGCTGGCCCTGGGGGTGTTCGGCGCCACGCTGTTCTATGGAGACAGCATCATCACGCCCGCCATCTCGGTGTTGGGCGCCATGGAGGGTCTGGAGGTCTTGGCCCCGGAACTGGAACGATGGGTCGTGCCGCTGACCGCCCTCATCATCGTGGCGCTGTTCGTCATGCAGCGCATGGGCACCGAAACGGTCGGCAAGCTGTTCGGGCCCATCATCGGACTTTGGTTCCTGGTGTTGGCGGCCGTCGGGCTGTGGCACATCACCCAAACCCCGGCGATCCTGGCGGCACTGAATCCGTTGGAGGCCGTGCGCTTTCTGTCTGGCCGCGGCTGGCACGTGCTGGCCGCCCTCGGCGCCATCGTGCTGGCCCTCACAGGCGCCGAAGCCCTCTACGCCGACATGGGCCACTTCGGACGCAAACCCATCCAGCGCGCGTGGATCGGGCTGGTGCTGCCATCGCTGGTGCTCAACTACATGGGCCAGGGCGCGCTGCTGATGCGGGATCCGACAGCACTGGAAAACCCCTTCTTCAAGCTTTTCCCCGTGGCCTGGCTGGTGCCCGCCATCGGGCTGGCCACGCTGGCGGCCATCATCGCTTCACAAGCGGTGATCTCCGGGGCGTATTCGATGACCCAGCAGGCCATCCAGCTTGGTTACCTGCCACGCATGGAAGTGCGTCACACCGCCGCACACACGGCCGGCCAGATCTACTTGCCGGGGGTCAACTGGGCACTGGCCGCCGGCGTCTTGGCGGCAGTCTTGTTCTTTCGCAGCTCCTCGGCACTGGCGGCGGCCTATGGCATCGCAGTGACCGTCACGATGATGATCACCACCGTGCTGACCTACTTCGTGGTGCGCCAGGGCTGGAACCTGCCGGCCCCGTTGGCCATCGGTGCCACGGCCTTCTTCCTGATCGTCGACGCCGCACTGGTGGCAGGCTGCGCCGTCAAGCTGCTCGACGGCGGTTGGTTCCCGCTGGCGATGGGCCTGCTGCTGTTCCTGGTCATGACGACTTGGGCGCGGGGCCGAGCGCTGGTGCTGGAAAGCATCCGCAGCGACGGCATGGAGCTCGAACCCTTCATCCAGCAGCTCGATTCACACCCCTTGCCCATCGTGACGCGCACGGCGGTCTATGCGGTGGCCGATCCCTCGACGGTGCCGCAGGCCCTGCTGCACAACCTCAAGCACAACCAGGTGCTGCACGAACGCAACGTGATCCTGACGGTGCGCTTCGGCGCCGTGCCGTGGGTAAGCGAAGCCGAGCGGGTGGAACTCGAACCCTTGAGCGCCCGCTTCTGGCGCGTGACCCTGCACTTCGGCTTCATGGAAACCCCCGACGTGCCCAAGGCCCTGTCCCTGTGCGCGGACCAAGGCCTGCCGATTCCGACCTTCGAGACCAGCTACTTCCTGAGCCGGGAAACCGTGGTGTCCAGCCCCGGCCCGGGCATGGCGCAGTGGCGTGAAAAGCTCTACGCGACCATGAACCGCAACGCAGGCAGCGTGGTGGAGTTTTTCCGGCTGCCAGACAACGCAGTGGTTGAGCTGGGGACGCGCATACAAATCTGACTCACCCCGTGTTCACGGCTGGAGCTGTCCAAAACAAATGACTCCGACACACCAAGTCCGTCGGGAGCGATGCCGTGAGTCATGCCCGTCTGACTCACACCCATCGGCCTCCGCCGAACCGGGTCGATTCACGGACCGAGTCACGTCCTCGGAGACCCTCACGTTCCGCTGGATCCTGGCGATCCCGAAGCAGGTTGGCCGCCCGAAGAAAGCTCACCAGCTCCGGGCCATGAGAAGCCAGGGCCGATCGCAAATCATGATCGCCCTCGACCAGCAGCAAACGGGTGTGAGGCGAGGCATCAGCCAGGCGCCGGGCCTCCGACACCGGAACCGTCACGTCGTTCAGCCCATGCACCAGCAGCACCGGGCAACGCACACGGGGCAAGGTGTGGAGGGGTGCGATGTCGTCAAACGAGGCCCCGATCACGGCCTGGACATGCCGAAGGACATAACCGCCCACCAGGGGATAAGGCACACCCTTTTCCTGCATCCATCGAAGCATCACGTCCCGGGGGTGAGCAAAAGCCGAAAGGCTGACCACAGCACAGAGATCGGCATGCGTTGCGGCGTGAAGCATGGCGGCAGCCGCGCCCACCGAGTGGCCCAGCACCGCCAGGCGATCTGCTGCGACTTCAGGCTGATCCCGCAGCCAAGACAGCCCTGCTGCGATGTCTTCGGCAAAGCGAGGCATGGACGTGAAGGAATCGTCGTCGCTGCGACCGTGACAGCGGGCGTCCAGCAGCAGCACCCCCCATCCTGCCGCGTAAAGCGCCGGGGCCAGCGGCGACATCATCGCCGCGTTGGCCCCCCAGCCGTGCATGACCAGCACAGCAGGACCACGCTCTCGGCACCCATCTGCCCCAGACGGGGCCAACCACCAGCCAAACAGCCGCTTGCCTTGCGAACCGGGGATCTGCACTTCCCTGATCTGCGTGTCGGAAAAGCCCAGATCGGCAGGCCCAGTCTCATGGGGCACCCGAGGCGCCCGCAAGCCGCGCAGGATGGCCACGTGCACCAGTCTGCGTGCGACCCAGAACAGCCCCGCGCCGCCCAGTCCCCCCAGAATCCAGTCCACCGGCATTCAGCTCCCGTTCTCCACGGCCGACCCCACGATCGCGTCGAATTCAGCCTGGGTGATGTACTGGGGCACGTAGCTTCCTCCTTGCTGGATCAGTACCTTCATGTAGGCCCTCAAGTGGTTGCGTGAGCCGCGGAGCAGGTTGTCGTACACCATCAAGACATCGGCATTGTCGATGCTGGCTTTCTGGGCCACGATGTCACGCATGTCCAGTTCCTCAATCTGCACGCCCACCTTCAAGGCTTCGATCAGGCTGATTCGGCTGGCTTGCACCCAGTCGTTGTACAGCGTCTGGAAGGCGGGGGTCTGGAAGGTTCCGTTGGGCAAGCCAGCCAGGGGGTCCACCTGCTGATAGCGATCCAGCAGCGCCTTGATGGCGGCCGAGTGGGTGGCTTCGCTGGTGGTGATGTTGGCAAACACCGCTGGAGCCCACAGGGCGGCACTCACGGCGTACACGTCATGGGCGAGTTGCTCCTCTTCACGCATGTAGGCCAAGCTGTCGGCCTCAGCCGTCGACAGTGGGCTGACCGGGTAGGTGGAGAGGGTGGCCGCCAAAGCCTGCGCGTCGAAGGTCGAGACGCCGGTGGCGTCCACATTGAGCGCCGGAGCGGCGCCATCGCCGCCACCGCAAGCGGCCACCAGAGCACTGAAGGCCAAGCCTGCCAAAGTGACGTTGAATCCGCGGCGTTTCATGGTCATTCCTCCGTTCATGGACAGTGGAGATCGACGACCTCCTGCGTTTTCATGATCCAGACGACCTGTGGCAAGCGGGTTTCCTGGCGAGTTCGCCCCGTGACCTTGGGTTTCGCCGTGTTTCAACGCATGTCGTGTGCAAAGATTGAACGGGTGGGCCCAGTTCAAGGCAAGGGCAGGCCCAGCGAACGCTTGAGCTGAACCGCGTCGGACACGTGCTGGACGGACATCACCCGGGTGTCGCGCATCGTCAGCACCGTCGCGGTGCCGGGCTGGCGCGGCAGATCGGCCACAACCTCAGCTTCTCGGACCAGGGCCATCGAAAAGGGCAACTGGCGCAACTGGGGCAGCGCGAACAGTTGGGTCACGAGCGCCGGCATTGCGCTGATGTCCGAGACATAGACCGCCCCGAGACGATCCAGAACACCGGAGGGCTGTGACGCCAGCACGCCGCTGACCCAATCGCTGACCGCCTTCTCGCCCGAAAAGAGGACGACGCGGGTCCGGGCGTTCACCTGCACCGGTCGGTCGTGCTGATCGACGAGGTTCAGCGGCTCCAGTGTCTCACCGACTCCGACGGAAGCGGCCGAGGCCAGCGCAGGCACGGCCAACGCCAAAGCCGCACAGGCCCGGACAGCGCGGCGAATCACGCGGGACATGACGGGGGCACCCAAAGCCAAGGTCACAGTCGGAACTCCTCTGTGCATTTCAATGGGCGGGGTCCGAGCAGATGGCTCGGCCCTCGGTGTTCACCATGTGGTCGGCCATGCTTTCGAACGCCTTGGACAGGGTGCCACGCAGCTCAGCGTTGGGCACCGTTTCGTCCAGGGCCTGGCGCATGCACAACATCCACTCGTTGCGCTCGACCGGGCCGACCGGATAAGGCGCATGGCGCATGCGCAGGCGGGGATGCCCGCGCTCCCGCTCGAACAGCGGGGGACCTCCGAACCAGCCACTGAGGAACTTGAACAGGCTGTCGGCGCTGCCCGCAAGGCTGTCTGGGTGAATGCGGCGAACGGTATAGGCCTCGGGCAGCTCATCCATCAACTCGTAGAAGCGGTTCACCAGGGCGTGGATGGCGGGGGCCCCGCCCAGGCGTTCGTACACGGTGGTTGGCGTCCGAGGGGTCATGTCAGGAAGGGTCATGGCAGGCTTTCAAAGCGCATGGCGTCAGCGGTACTGGCGCAGGTAGTTCCACTCGAAGGCGCGTTTGGCCCAGTGGAAAAGGCGTGTGGAGGGCAGGATCACGTTGCGCTGTGGTGTGCGCCAGATCAGGGTGCCGTGGTCAATGGCGTCCACGATGCAGATCAGCTCGACCTTGAAGGTGGTGTGAACGGGTCTCCCCTCCCGTTCCGACAGCAGGTTGTCCGCAGCGGCCACGGCCTGCAGATCCGCCATGTGGGCTTGCTTGGGCATCCAGTCCGGTCCAGGAAAGCTGCCGGAATCGCCCACCACGTAGATGTGCTCCTGCCCGACCACCCGACACTGGGCATCGGCTTGAATCAGCCCCCCGGGCGAGCGAGGGAGTTCAGTGGCGTCGAACCAGGCATTGCCGGTCATGCCGGGCATGAACAGGATGAGGTCGGCCTGAAAAGAGCCTCCCTCGGTGAACACCCGGTCGGTCTCAAAGCGCTGGAGCTTGTGGCCCAGGTGGGTGCGGATGTCGCGGCGCTTCATCTCGGCCAGCAGGTGTCGGACGGCCTTCGGCCCCAGCCGGTTGCCGGGTTCG
>CAYYCN010000028.1:0-29742 GCA_964470355.1 uncultured Sphaerotilus sp. | reverse complement strand
CGCTGGAAGGCGCGCTCAAGCTCAAGGAAATCAGCTACATCCACGCCGAGGCCTATCCTGCGGGTGAACTGAAGCATGGCCCGCTGGCGCTGGTGACCAGCGCGATGCCGGTGGTGACGGTGGCGCCCAACGACACGCTGCTGGAGAAGCTCAAGAGCAACATCCAGGAAGTGCGTGCGCGGGGGGGGCAGCTGTTCGTGTTCGCGGACAGCGACACGCGCATCGAGAGCGAGCCGGGCGTGCATGTGATCCGCATGCCGGAGCACTACGGCGCGCTGAGCCCCATCCTGCACGTGGTGCCGCTGCAGTTGCTGGCGTATCACACGGCGTGTGCGCGGGGGACGGATGTGGACAAGCCTCGGAACCTGGCCAAGTCGGTCACGGTGGAATGAAAAGGGCCTTCGGGCCTTTTTGTTCTTTGCCATTAATGTCTGAGACAGCGCATAAATGTTCGAGACAGCGCATCAAAGTCTGAGACAAGGTCGGAGGGGGGGGAGGGGCAGCTTCAGACGGGGTTTAGCCGTTCGTTTCACAAGATCGAATGCGGGCGAGCACTGAAGCCGGCTGTTCGCACTAGGTCGCGTACGTCGCCGACGACCGTCACTCGGATTCATGGCGATGAAGCGGACACGAGCGCTCTTTCCCGGGATCCAGACTTCAAGATGACTTCGCCGGACGAATCCTGACGTTGCGAGTCGGTGTTCTTTGAACTGCTGTACCGACGCCAGCTGCCAGGTGGTACGTCTCGTAGAGAGCCACGCTCACTCCGCGCCGAAGGCGCGCAACGGAGCTCCCAGCGTAAGGACATGGCCCCCGGCGCTGGCCAGGTTAGGCGCAGGTCCCACAGGGCGCAGGACCGGACGCGCGGGGGAGCCTAGGTTTAAGGTAGTCCAGGTCGAACGCGTCGCGGTCCACGACAGCGAGATAGCTGCCGAGCAATGACGACGCGTAGGGCATGCGCACTCGACCAATCCGTCGCAGGTTCCAGGTGTAGCCGCCGGGCACCGCAGGCTCTTCACCGTTTGCCGCCTTCGCCTTCAGGAATGTCCCGTGTGCGATCTGTTGGAACGGGCCGCTGGCGGAAAGCGTCAGCTGGCACCTAGCGTCCTTCTCATCACTGGCAGGATCACCCTTCTTCGCTGCGCGCAGGTCATAGGCCTTCTTGAGGCCTGACAGAACAGATGCCCCGCTGATGCGTTGGCCAGGCAGAACCCACTCCGGGGCAGCCTGACCTTCGTTGTATTGCAACCGGCCGTCGGCGCGGAAGGACACAAGGTCCAGAAGTTCAAGACGAACCGATGTGGTCTTGCGTAGTTCGCATGCCCATTGCTTGCCATCAAGAAGAAAGGGCAGGCGTATCTGCTTCAGCTTTGGAGCATGATCGGCGGTTGGCACTTCCTTCAGTTGAATCAGAAATCCCGCGTCGACATCACGCTCTCCATTGGGTCGCAGGGTGACGTCACAGGGCTGAACCAGCAAGATGAACCTGTGGGAGGTGCCGTTCGGTCCGGTGAACTCAAAAACATCCCCACATGCCAGGGGAGAGCCACCTTTGTTGACGAGTTCCTCTGGCTCCCAAACCTCTTGTCGTCGGAACGATTCCAGCTTTTCGTGGTGCGTCGGCGGATCCACACCCAGCGGGATACCGCGAAGCAAGCGCAAGCGCTGCTCGTTGCGGCGGGTTGCCGTGTCTACTGAGAACAAATGTCGGAATGATTCCGACATGGATGCCGTGAGCGCACGTTCCACGACGTGCAACTCGGAAACGCCCTCTGCGTGAGCTCGTCCAATCACATATTCGTCGAGTTGCTCCGGCGGCACAGCAAGCAGGTCATTGCTGGCTGCCTTGAACGCCTTGTCGATGTGGCTCTGGACACGCACCAGGACCTCGTGAACGTTCCGGCGCAGCCCGGCCCGCTTGATGGCGATGCGCAGTGCTTCGGCAACTGCACCATGCCGCCCCTCAGGGGACAAAGCCGCGTCGCCCACGGCGTCGAGGCGCTCCTTGGCGATGACGCAAACTGGGGCGACTCCAAGAGCTTCCTGCGAAAGCTCGTGGCGCAGTGCAAGCTCCCTTTCTGCTTCGTTGATCTTTGTCGCGAAATGGGTCAGCAACAGCGCTGTTGCCTTGGACCCTGCCCCGTGCAGTGACCGAATGAGCTCCAAGCCGCGGCGGTTCTCCGTAGCGCCAAGGGCATCGTTTAGATCAATGACGTAGCAGATTTCAGCGTCACGCCCGTCCACTGCAAGCGCTAGCATTCGCGCCTCCGCACCGTCAAAGGCCCAGCGGTCGGCGTCAGCGATGGAAAGGTGTTCGCACACGCTACCAATCTGTTCGTCTGACAGCTCCTCCAGACCATTGGACTCGGCTTCCTTCAGCACCGCACGCAGCAGCGTGGTGTAACCGTGCTTTCCAAGGTTGGCGACAGCCTGACCCAACTCCGCGTTGCCAGTGTCGTCACCTTCGTTTATTTTGAGCAGGGGCCCCTTCAAGTCATCGGAACACACGCGGAGCGCGATGTCGGCATGCTCGATGAGGATGTCGACCAGCTTCTCGGCAGATGCAGTAGCAAAGCGATCATCGATCCAAATCACTCGCTCTGACCCGAGCAGCTTCAATGCCTCGATAGGTGTCATTTCTTTCCTCCCTGCATGACTGCCCCTAAATCAACGATGAACTTGTGCCGACGACCGTCTTGGTTCTTATCGGTACTCAAGCTGATGCTGCAGCCGTCTGCAGCGAGTAGTTGCGACGATATGAACAAACCGAGGCCTTGGCCGCGTTCGGCCGCAGGCTTGGCTGAGATGAACATTTCGAAAATGCTGTCCTCGTAGTCCGGGTCAATGCCCGGGCCGCTGTCGGACAAAGTGAACCCTGACGAGATGATGTCGACGCGTATGTGCTTAGGTCGCTTGATATCTAGAACCTCAGCACCGCGACGCAGCCAGTACACGCTGTTCCTAGTCAAGTTGTCCAGGACGGCAAGCAGGCGGCCTCGGTTGATCTTCGCAACAGCTTTCCCAGTTTTGCCGTTGATTTCGAAGTCGATGCCTTCTCGATCCAGGCCGCCCTTTCGGTTTTCCTTGTACTCCGTGACGAAATCAAAGAGGTCTATGACCTCCTTGACGGCGCGTGTTCGCGGCAGGAGCGGATCTATGATGGCCGCTGCGCTTGTGATGCTCGCGCATGCCGCACGAATCGAGCGGGCGTGGCGTGCGACGTTCTTCTCGTCAGCACGGCCGTCTTTCATCAGCTCCTCAATGCCAGCGATGCGGCGCCGAATCTCCACGATGTGTGTGCGCAGCTCATGCGCCAAGCCCCGCGCGCTCAGGCCAACTGCGGCACTCTCGTAGAGCGATAGCATGCGGTCTCTGCTATTGCTGAAGTCTTGGCGAAGCATGCGCACGGCCCGGCTCGACTGCGCTCTGTCGTCAAGGTTGCGCTCCATCGTTTGCACCGTGCGCAATGCGCCCTTCAGCACCTCCGTGGCCGCCTCACCGTCCTTCTTTGCAACGAGGCCGAGACCACGCTGGAGCGCGGAGACGACAGCCTGCGCTTCCTGCTTAGCAGCGGCGGCACTCTGAACTGCCTCTTCGACGACGTCGAAGGAACGCTCAGGGGTCGGCGGTCGATCAGCAACTGGGGAGCTCTGGGCTGCGTACTTGATCATTTCCCGGCGAACAGCCTCCAGCGACTCATTCGCAAAGGTCCTGCACGCCATCGCTATGGCATTGAATCCGCGATAGGCATCGTTCTCCACGAAACTTTCTCGATCCGACTTTTCAACAAGCCTGAAGTTATGCTCGCCTGTCAGCGCGAAATACCCTAGCGTGTTATGCACACGCAGTTGGTAGGTACTCCCAGTAGTCATGCCCTCCGCCAGCTTGAGCCAGTCACCTTGTGAGCGGACGCGGAACCCATCGCGAAGAATGGAGATGCCAGCCATCCGTCTGATGGTCGCCCGATCAATGCCGAGACCTGCCGCCGCTGCCGCATCTTCCTCAGAGTCCGTTGGCATCGCATCGGTTGTGACATCGGTCGAAAAATCTCGAAGATTGAAGTAGTAGAACGCCGCGCTGAATTCGCCCGGGTCTTCAATCTTTAGACCACCCGTCTTGATGTTCGGCCACGCGATGGTCTGGTCGAACTCAACAAAGCACTCAGGGCTCGGCCGAGGAACAACCTTGTATCGCTTGAGCCGCTTATCGTCACTCAGCCAGGCCAGGAACCCAGCACCGTCGTCGTGCCCAAAAACGTCGTCGGACAGCTGCTTTTGAGTCTTGCTGCTGCGAACGTCTGCTCGAAAGAGTCTCGATTGAAAGCGCGCGACGCACTTCAGTTCAGGCACACCCTTCGGGCCTTGCTGCCATGTGAAATGAAAGTCGGCGACCGCTCGCGCAAGCAGCGATTCAGTAACGGCCACAAGGCTCGTTTTGTCATTGTCGACGTCTACAGTGACGGGGAACTGAGTCTTCGCCTCGAAGGGCGATACCAATGATGCAAGGCTGAGTTTTAGGGCGGGAGCGCCATTAGCCCATTGGCCAACGTTTTTCAATCCGTAGATCGAGACGCGTGTGCCTTTGAACCTTTCCGGATTTGGCCTGTCCGTCTTGACAAACACCGGGATCTCATCAACGGTCTCGGCTTTTTCGCAATCAGCCCACCTGAAGACGGCCGTCGCCAACGGCTGGTCGGCCCCTGTGCTCGTTTCAACCTTCAGTATGTCGCCGAGTTTCATCGACCCCAGCCGGCCCACACCTTTGTCGCCCAGTGGTGTTCTCCCTAGGGTCGTCGTCGCTTTTTGCTTGCCTTCGCCGGAGCGCTTGTAAGACCCGCTAATGGTGAGCCAGGACTTGCGAAGCTTCTCTGGTGCGATGCCGTCGCCTGTGTCCTCGATTGTGATGCGCCCCGTCCAGTCGAGCTGCCTGCGCACTTGGTCCGAAGGCTTGGCGACCTTCGAGGTCTCCCAATCGTCATCGACCTCAAGCTCTTCCCCGTCCATGTCCGTAAAAGACACGCTGACGTTCTCTGCGCCTTCTCGGAAGTTCAGCAGCTTCCGGGCAGTCGCCCGCTGCAGCATGCTGCCACTTTCGTCGGTCCGAATGACAATCTTGCAACCGGGAGAGTCAGCGTCGTAGGCGTTTTTGACGCATTCGAGGATCGCTTGCTCGGCGTCCGTCACCAGCTCCTCGCCCAACTGGACGAGCACCCGCGCGGAAACCTTCAACTCCGCATCTGGCTTTTCTGCTTCGTCCAATCCGAGTCGCTCCGAGGTGATTTAGTAATTTAGTTCTTCTTAGCGCTTCTTCGCCAGCACGATGATTTCAGTGTTCATGGTGCTGGATAGATTGTTGCGCGCAGCCATCTTCTTGGCGTGGATGGATCGATGGATTCGCCCGACGGTGCTAACTCCCCGCTTGTCGAGCATCTCCTCAAGGATTTCTTCCATCGGCACGCGGATGCCTTCGATGTGCCGGCTGCCAATGGTCCACGCGTGATAGCCACCTGGATTGGTGGAATTGCATATCTGTGAGATGCATGGATCGAGGTCGCCGAAGAAGGCTCCGAACCGTTTGATACCACTCCCACTAGAAGAGAGCTTGGCAAGGTACATCCTCACTGACTCAAACTCGGCGCGTAACTGCTCGGCGCGATCAGCTGCTTTTCTGGCACTGCCGCCAAGGCTTGCGGTGTCAAGCGCGTGCGTGTTCGCGAGCACGCCGGCCTCGATATTGGCGCTGATGTCTTCCCTTGGAATCCATTGCAGAGGCAGGAACGCGTATTGGCCGTAAGGGATGGTGGTCTTATTGTCCCCATAGGGCGGCGACGTCATAACCACGTCGTAGCGCTGATCGGTCTCCTTCAGAGTGCTTGTGCTGTCACCAGCGGTGATGCTCACACTATTCTGGTACCAACCATGCTTAAGCAGGCCCTTTTCCGCCCAGTCGGTGGTCTGGTCCTTTAGATGTTTCTTGTACGCCTCAATGGTCTCGACAAAGATCTTGACCGGATCGGCAGCGGCATTGATGTCTGCAGCCTTCTTGATGTGGAGCTTGTAGGTCGAGTTGCGCGAGTTGCAACAGCTCCGGATAACGCGAGCAAGCGCCAGCCAGAAGAGTCGGCGGGCCCACAGTGCCTCGACGCGCTTAATGTTGCGCGCGACTTTGGAAATGCCGAGTGCCACGTCTGCCTCGAACCACTTGTCTCGACCGAGGAAGGTCGCCTCGTGTTGGGAAACGCCATCGGCGCTGATCCAAGACACAAGCTCAGCAGCCTTGTCAGAGAACGAGGCGACGAAGTACGGGCCAGACTTGGCGAGGCACGACAGCACGGCCAAAGGATTGATGTCGACGCCTGTGAAATCCAGCCCGAGGTTCATGCTTTCCACCAGGACTGTGCCGGACCCGACGAAAGGATCCAGCACCTTCCGGGCGTCCGGAGATACCTCTTTGATCGCCGCGAGGATTTTGCCCTGCAGGTTGGGCACCATCATGGCTGGATAGTGGATTAGCGCGTGCGCGCCGCGCCGCTTGGACGCGTTTTTGAAAGACCAGTAGTCCGCCCCATGGTCTTGTTGCGTGGTCTTGAGGCTGTCGATCAGCGGGTCTTCTTTGATTTCTTGCAGCATGCCGCGGCCAGGCCAAGTCTGTTGGCGCGACCAGGTGCAATGTAAGGCATCCCGAACCAGCGACAAAGGGTGGGCGCCCCGTTTTCGGTGCGGAAACACCATCTCGGCATACCGGTTGGCCGAGAAGCCGGTGCGGAAGGCGCCTTGGAGAACTTCGGGCGTCGCGTACGAACAAGCCGGTTGCTGAGCCAGCTGGCATCATGCGTCGGCATGCTATCTCCTCACTGCCGCCCCCACAGCCCGCTGGCCAATGAGATCCACGCCGACTTTTGCCTCAAAGGCCGCCAGGAAGTCAGGTAGCCGGGCCCCAAGCGCTTCCAGCCACAGCTTGAGCTCGACGACATCCAGCCGCCGGGCGCCTTGCTCGCACTTGCTCACATCGCTTTGGGAAATCTCCAGCCGTTGCGCAAGCTCCACCTGGGTCAGGCCGGCGTTGGTTCGAGCGTCCCGGAGCATGCCGAGCAGGACTTCGTACTGTCGTGTGTAGAGGGTTTTGAGCATGGGTCACTTGGGAAGCGACCCGACACCTTGAATTCGAAGATCGAATATTCCAAAATCGACTATTGACGGCCTCCTGCACCGACCGTGTTGATGGCCTTGCCTCGATGGGAGCGACGGACCATGCCGGTGCAGATTGCGCATCCAGAAGGAGCTTCAATGGCGTTGTCCGGAATGCTGGCCACGTACCTGCAGCAGCGCATCGATCGTTCAACGCCGTTCCTGTTGGGCCACTGGCTTCGCGTCGTTGATGATGGGACTCTGGCCGACTTGCGCGGTGCGGTTCGCGCCTTCGATGCGGGCGACGCGTCGGCCTCCATCGACGATCTGCTCTCGCTGATCTTCATAGCCTTGTCCGCCGAGACCCAGCGGCCCAACCACGATGTCGACGAGCAACTTTTGATGGGCTGGGCGCAGGCGCTTCGAGTGGCTGTTGCTCTCGAAACCTACCGGCGGCGGGGGTGGTTGACGCTCGGTCGGCCGCTGAGCATCCAGCCCGATTCGCAAATTTCCATGCAACTCACCTCAGAGGGCTTGGCGCACGCCGCCCAACTCCACCTCCACTGATCGGGGCTGATGGCGGCGCAGATATGCTCAGCGAACCTGGTGATCTACACGGATCGATGGTGACCAACGACGACGGACGGCGCTACTACGACGAGCAATTCGCGGCCTACCGAGCGCTGTTCGGTTCCATGGATGGTCCGGCGCGATCCGCCTGGTTTTTCGTGGCCGACGAAGGCGAGATCCTGAGCTTCATGGTGGCGCCAAATGAAAGCACCGAGGTCGCGAGCGCGCGCCACGGCGTCAAGCTGGCTGCGATGGCAGACGCGCTGGAAGCTTGTGGTGGGCCAGGTGCTTCGGCGGATCGAGTCGCCGATCTGCGACGGTTGGCTGGCCAGCATGGACATCGCTTCGAATGACAGCCGCACTTTGGCGGTGAGGCGCGGGAGTTCTTCAGCGCACGCCATCGCAAGAAGTCGGTCTGGCCTCAGCCGTCTTTCTCGACGCCACCAGAGCGCTCAATTCGAGGCTGAACTTGTCATCCAGCAAATCGAGCATCAAGTCGGCCCGCTGGGGAAACGTTAAGGCAGTGTTCTCGTTGGCCGCGACCGCGTTGGCTACGCGTGCCAACCGCCGCGCTCCGGCGAGGAAACCAATCTCGCCGAAGCCGATCTGCTGACCCGCATGCGCCGCCATGGGCAGCAGCCGCTGCTCAATGTATTCAGCCAATGGTTGGGCGACGCCGTGCGCGAAAAGCCAGTCACCCATCATCAACAGCATTCGGCAGAGTGCTCGACCAAACCTGTGCGCTCCTGCGCTGTCGCCACTGTCTGCCGCCAGGCGGAGAAGTACAACCAGGCAAGCCAGCGCGTCAAATCCAGCCTGGCGCTCCAACCGCCGGAGACGCCGAGCGTCCCATCCGGATGGCGAGATATGGGCGCCACACGCCACATCGCCATCCCCTCTGATCACCGAATAGAGCGCCGGTGGCAGTTGAGCGAGCAGGCCGGAAACTTCGTCATGCACAGGTCGGTCAAGTCGCAGCACACGCCAAACCGGATGGCACAGAACGCCACGGCCACCGGGAAACTGAGCTTCGACAGCTTCGACCAACCCGGCGCTAGGTGTGTGCCTTCCCTCGCGATAGCTGCGCCATTTGTTCTTGCGGTCGATTGGGCCGCCACCCACGACATCCGGGGCGGGCTCGACCAGCACATCCATCTGATACGTGGTGGTGGCGCCTGACGCGATTCGGAGGCGGTGAAACCAGCACACCGTGCGAAAACCGTCCACCGTATGGCGTTGCTTGCCCGTGGCGGAATTTCGCGTCTTGGACGCGAAACAGAAATCAGCGAGGTGGCGCTCCGAAGAATCAAGCACTTGGCGTTGATTGGCGCTGGCCAGTGGGGTGACGATTCGCAGGCATCGCTTGGCTTGTTCGGCAGTGGTCAGAACCATAGCATTGGTGCGACCAACCGCGACAGGACACAACGTGAGCATGGACGCCACTTCGAACCCGCTGGCCGACGAACTGGCGCGTGAACTGAACGAGCAATTCGTTCAGCAGTTCGGCCCCATCTTGCCGTCGTCGGTGCTGGTGAAGGCGTTGGGCTATCGGTCGACAGCGGCGTATCGCCAGGCCGTCACAAGAGACACCGTGCCTGTGCCGCTGTTTCAAATTCCGAACCGCAGAGGGCGATTCGCCTTGGCTCGTGACGTGGCCATCTGGTTGTCCGCGCAGAGACATGCCGCGACGACGCGAGACAGCGCGCGCCCCAAGAACAGTACGGCGCAAGAGGCGTCTTGCGAGCCCGTGCCCAAGGCATGAGCTTCACGCGAAGAACTACCTAGGAGGGGCAGCTTTGAGCACCATGTAGCCGCACAAACAAAAACGCCACAGGTCGGCAAACCGGTGGCGTTTTGTACTGAGGGGATGCCCCAGATTTCAGGTGTGAAATGACTGTACTCGTGCCCTCCGCACGAGTCAAGGGCATCTCCTTTCCGATCAATGGATGGCCGCACCTGTGCGGCCGGAAGGGAGTGCCCATGCGCAAGGGCCAACGATTCACGCCTGCCAGATTGGTTCGGTGGCATGACACCGGCCGGGGAACCGGCACCGGAGCTGACTACCAACCCTGGCATCAAGTCACACGTGACGACCCCAGCAGCCGGGGCCGGTCGCACCTCATCAACTGGCGCTTTGGTCGCCTGCACCACCTGCTGTCCGACTTGGAGCTGGTGGCCTTCGGCTTCGCCACCATGCTGCCCGGTGTCGTCGATCT
Source organism: uncultured Sphaerotilus sp. (assembly GCA_964470355.1). Taxonomy (GTDB): domain Bacteria; phylum Pseudomonadota; class Gammaproteobacteria; order Burkholderiales; family Burkholderiaceae_C; genus Sphaerotilus. The sequence goes on along the minus strand of CAYYCN010000028.1, from coordinate 19,829 downwards.
TCGCGAGCAGTTCCCGTTGGCACATGACGATCACGCACCTGAGTTGACGGCGTACCAAGTCGATGGCTCCGGGCAGTGGGCCCCGGGGACTTTGCAGATCGCCGCCGACTTGGGGCTTCGGCACCCAACCGTGCGCAAGGGCGACACGCAAGAGCCGTGGGTGATGACCACCGACTTGGTGCTGACGCTCAAGACCCGCATCGGGCGCATCGAGTTGCTGGCGATCAGCGTGAAGGCAGTTGAAGACCTCAGCAACGACCGCAAGCTGCAACTGCTGCGGATCGAGCGTGAATACTGGCGCCGCCAGGATGTGTTCTGGCTGTTGCTGACACCGAAGCTCTACCAGGCACTGGTCGCCAACGCCGTTCGAGTTGGCATGCCGTGGACAGTTGGGCAACCCGATGTGGGTGCCGCATTGCAGACGGCCTGCGTGGCGATGGCCACGGATATCCGAGGGCGTACCGCACTGCAGTTTCTCAACCTGATGGGAGCCCGACTCGGCCTGGATCGGCACGCCGCGCAGTGCGTCATGTGGCAGTGCATCTGGTCCGGCGCGCTGCCCATCAATCTCGCGCGGCCGTTGCGATTGCGCGAGCCTTTGGAGCTGCTGACGTCCGATGCGTTCTGGCGCCAGAACCCAATCGCGTCAAGGAGGACGGCATGGTCGCATTGATCTTCAACGAGGTCTTGCGCGCCGATGGCGAAGGCCTTCAAGGCTTCTTCCGGGTCGTCGCCGCACCATTGGCGTCGTCCTCTGTCTGGCTGGCCTACATCGGACCGTGGGCTGATGCGAGCGAGTCCACGGCCGAGGCGCCATGCGCCCGGGTTGTCGGCTCGTTGACCGAGGTGGCGCGCGAAACGCTCAGGGCCATGGCGAACGAAGGTCGGCTCGCCGCGGTCGACCTTCGCCCAGCGGGGAAGCTTTTGGCACCTTCGGAAGATCTGGCGAGTGGGGAGAAATCGCTTTGGGAGCGGCGCCTTCAACAAATGGCGCCGTTCCTCGATCACGAGGTGGTCGCCCGAGCGTTGGTCGAAACGTCCGGGATCGGGCCCGTCGTTCGGCGCGCCTTGTCAGCAGGCCAAGGAACGAGGGCCACTGTCTACCGCCTCTGGCGCCTGCTGTGTCTGAATGGCTTCGAGGCCAGCTCGCTGCACCCCCGGTTTGATAGGTGCGGCGCGCCTGGAACACTCCGGCCCCACCAGGCCGGGCGCAAGAAGGTCGGGGCCAAAACTCTGCGCGAGCGACTGAACGAGCCGGCCGAGCACCCCCAGCGGCCTTCCACGGAGGCGGACCGGGTCAAGGTTCTTCAACACGCGCGCATTCTCTCCAAGGCGGGCCTGCCGTTTGTCGAGCTGTACGACCAGATCATTCAGCGGGTCTACGTCACCCAGTATGAGCAGACGGATGCGGGTCGCCGGGGGGTCGCTCCACCCCAAGGCAGCTTCCCGAACAAGCGACAGGTTCGTCACATCATCGACACTGGCACCAAGCGCCTGGAACGAGTGTTGCGGGCCACCACCAAGGGGCACTTTCAACGCAACCTGCGCGGGCTGCGGGGAAAGGCCTACGACGGCGTGGCTGGGCCTGGGCATGCCTATGCCATCGACGCCACCATCGGTGACATTCACCTTCGCAGCGCAGTCAATCGCGCGTGGCCCATCGGACGCCCCATCGTCTACATGGTGGTCGACATCTGGTCGACGGCCATTGTGGGCTTCTATGTCTGCCTGTCAGGCCCCTCCTGGGCAACGGCCAAGTTGGCACTGTTTTCGACGTGCTGCGATCCTCGCCTGTTGGCCGATCTCTGGGGCCTCGAATACATCGAGGTATTGAGCCCATCGCCAACCGTGCCGTTCCAAGTCTGGACCGATCGGGGGGAATATGTGAGCGCCGGGGCGCGTGAGACCTGCCTCTCTTTGGGTATCAACTTCGCGGTCGATCCCCCTTACCGCCCGGACTTGAAAGGCTTGGTCGAAGTTCTGCACCGGATCGCCAAGGACAAGCAGTACCACTTCCTGCCTGGCGCCATCAACGCTCGACGCAAGGAGCTTGAGAACCGTCCCAGCGCCAAGGAGTCAGCGCTGACCCTGCGCGAGTATGTTCAGTACCTTCACGGCATCTTCAGTCACTACAACCTGTTCGCTGATCGCAATCATCGGCTGACGATGGAGATGATCGGAGCTGGCGTTGAGCCAACGCCTGCCGGGCTGTGGTGCTTCGGGCATGAGGCTGGCATTGGCTATCGCAAAGCCATTCCGCAAGACCGACTGATCACTGGGCTGCTGAGGCGGGGCCAAGCAGTCGCGCGGCGCGACGGCATCTTTCATGAATCTCTGCAGTACGAGGCCGAAGTCGCACATGCCCAGGAATGGACGGCCCATGCCAGGAACTTCGGCGTCATTGAGCAGACGGTCTTCAGCTTTCCAGGTTCGACATCCCGATTCTGGTGGCCCGATCCCCGAGGGGAAATGCACGAGTTCTCTTTGCGCACGAGCGCCCGCGCACCGGCCGGTGTCAGCATGGACGAATGGCGTGACGTGCTCATGTTTGATCGCCTTCAGAGGGACGCACGGGAGTACGACCGCCTGGCTGCGGCCTTGCGAAACATGGAGACGCAGGCGGTGCTTCGGCAAGAGGCCACGGAACGTACGGCGGAAGCTGATGCAGCCTATCAAGGTCCTAGGCCCAATACACGCGAAGCACGGCTGCTGGAAACCATGTCAAGGGGCGAGGTGCTGCCTCAGGTCTCTGATGTGCTGCACCACCGGGGCGACTCCGCCAGCTCGCCAGATGCTGGCTACGACGCATTGATGGACGAGGTCTTCGCCACGATGAACCGCAAGGCCGGCGCATGACTACGATCCTTCGTGCCGCCCAGAGCCTGCGCCCTGCCACCCACCACGACAACATCCTGGTCGCCGCCTGCGGCAGCCCACTCGAACCCGTTGAGATTGGCAAGAGGTTGATCTACTTGCCGCCACAACCGGATCCGTCCATCGATGTTCCGCGGCATCAGATGGAGCATCTGGTGGCCAACATCTTTCGGATGCACATTCCCACCGCTGCAGGGATTGAGCTTGCCCAGACGGTTGGCTACATGCTGACCCAGGGCTACGTGCACCGGAACCCCAAGGACCCAGCCACCTGGCGGCGCATTTACAGCGCGGTAGGTGCCCAGGCGGCTTTCAGTCCGATTCAGTTGGGTGCCATGGTCACCGGCATTTCAGGTGCGGGCAAATCGACGGCCATTGAGCGCGCTTTGCAACTCTACCAACAGGTGGTCACGCATGAGCACGTGCCAGGCTTGGCGAGGCCCAGTCCGCAACTGCTGTGGCTCAAGGTCGACGTGCCGGCCTCCGGGAAGATCATCGATCTGGTGGAGAACCTCTCTCGGGCCACGGACGCCGCATTGGGCACCTCGCACACAGAGGAGTTGTTTTCAGGGCGTCGTTTGACTGGGGCCGCACTGGCGCATCGGTGGCTGCAGAAAATCGCCTGCAACTTTCTGGGCTTGCTGGTGCTCGACGAGTTGCAGAACCTGTTCAAGATCGGGACCAAGGCCACACGAACTGCGGCTTCGACGCGCCATGCTTGCTTGCGGCCTGAACTGCGCATCGTCGACGACGAGGTCCTCAAATTCCTGCTGACCTTGACCAACTTCGCGAAAATTCCGACGCTGTACTGCTCGACCCCTGACGGCATGGCCGCACTCAACACGCGGATGAGCACCGCGCAGCGCATGCTGACGGCGGGCTTCCACACCATCCCACATGCGCAGTCTGCCGACGACGACTTCTACCGGAAGCGCTTGTTTCCGGTCCTCTGCCGGTACCAATGGTTGCCAGACAAGCTGCCCGCGTCAGACGAGCTTCGTCGTCTGTTGTTTGATCTGAGTGCCGGCGTGCCCCGCATGATGCTGATGGCGTGGTTCCACGCCAGTCGGCGAGCGATTCAGCGGAACGGCAGCGGCTTGTCATTTGAAGATTTTCAGTACGCGGCGACTCACGCCATGGGGCCCCTCAGACCCGCCGTCGATGCCTTGCTCAGCGACGACCCGCGCCGACTTCAGCGCTATGAGGATTTGAGGGCTGCCTCTGGGGGCTAGGCGCAAGTCACAACAGGCAGTTCATCGGCCGTGATGCAGCTGGTCAGCATTCGTTCCAGTGTTTGTGCTGCCCAGCCTTCCGCATCTGCTGCGTCCTGCAGCGGCCGACCGTCCAGAACCAGGGCGACCGACCGCCGCAGTCTTTCTTGCCGTTGAAGGTCTGCATGCACGTCACGTGGCCTCTCGTTGGGCACGGGTTTCTGCGCTTCTCTGTCAATGAAGGGTAGAAGGACTGAGAGCGGCGGCAATGGCTGGATCAGCGCGTTAATCGCGTCGTCGACCGAGTCCCACAACAGTGCGATAGCCAGCGCGTAAGCCGGAGCGTCGCAGGCTCCTCGTAGCCTCAGCAATGTCGCGTCGAGTGCTTGGAGGCCGGGGCCTTTGCCTCGCCCCTGCCAGCGACGCGCGAACTCGACTTGCCATGGAGCAGATATGCAGTCCGTGGCTAAGTCACTCAGTTTTCTGCCTGACTTGGCGTCCCAGGGGCTCAGTCCTATTGCCCTCGCGCGAATCGTCAGTGCGCGGACCGCCTGCAAAGTTGAAATCGGTCGTGAACGATTCAATTGCTCTGCGCAAACATCGGCGTAGCGGCGAAGAACGGGGGCCTCGATAGCCTGTGTCACCAGAGTGTCTGGGTCGGGCCTGGCATGCGGCAGGTCTTCAAGAGGCATCGTTTGCCAGCTGGAGATTTCGCGGGCGCGAAAAAGCGGCATGTCGTGTTTGCTGCAGGACATGATGTAGGGGACTTGGTGCGATCTGCGCCAGTACGAGAACCCCCAAAAGTCGATGTCCTCGGCGGCGCACGCAGGGCAAATCGAGCGGCAACTCGTTTGGCTCTTGGTCGCAGCCCTTCGCAGCTCTTTGGCCACGTGGGTGTCGTCGCACCACCCTGCACCTACAAGCGGGAGGACCGCGCCTACGAATGGGGTCGTCGTATGGGCGCTGACGATCGCCGGCATTGGAGCATTCGCAAGACAGCTCAATGCGGCGATCTGTTCGGGCTGACTTCCACCTTGGGCGGCAAGGCGCGCCCGAACCGAATTCAAAAAGGCGGCTTCAGATGTGGGGCGCTCCGAGACTGAATTTAGCCGAAGCACTCTTCCCCAGTAGCCTCTGGCGTCCTCGTCGGGCATCAAGCTCGGCGCATGGATCACTTGGTCGTCCTTACGGGGCCCGAAGCTCGCTTCTTTGCTGCGACGCGGCCCGTTCCCAAGGCGCCCAGACTTCGGATGACCAGCGCCAGGGCAGTTGCGTGTTCTGGCGTGCCGTCCCAGACCGCGTGGAGTGCATCTGTCAGTTCGGCGGGCGGCGCGCGTTTGGCATCAGCCCGCCCTGCAGAAAATACATATTTGCATACCTGGTCGAACAGGCGGGATCTGCGCCTCGACTGACCGGCTAGCACTCGGCTGACCTGTGACTGGCTTGCGCCCAGTGCGTTGGCGACATCCTGCTGGGTCAGACCTATTTCGCGTGCCCGCGCTGCGGCCAAGGTCGCCTCGGCGTGCAGGTCTGATAGTGCATTCATGCATAGTATTATGCATAAACGCATGGAGACAACTTCTGCCCGTTCAGAGCAGGGGCGGCGAAGTGGTCAGGCGACGACGGCGGGGTCGGGTGACACTGGCAATCGCCGCACGGGTCAGTGGCAATCGGTCCAGCGCGCCGAGCTTGGCCTTTAGTTCAGGAATCGCCTGATAGATTTGCCAAAGCGCGACCCGGCCGTCCTGAGTGCCGGTGGCGATGTCGGCCGCAACACGAAGGACCTGGTTCGAAAGCACCGTGTCGCGCGAGTCCCAGTCGACGCGGCCCACAGCACCCGACGTACGAGGCAACCGAATGCTGCGGGTTCGCTCGCCGAGCCAGTCGCGATCATTGCGGTACAGCCAGGCATACGCCCAGGGTTGCTGTCGGCGCAGTGCCGTGACACCCACACCAGGCGATTCAGCGATCAACGCAAGCCAGGTGGCCCGGGCGCGCTCTTGATCCAATTGGAAGCGTGCTGTGTGCCAGGCGTCTTGCAGCCCCACTTCGGATCGAAGCAACCGCGTGATGGCCTGGACGGAAAGACCATGCCGGTGTGCCGCCTCGGTCTTTCCGACACCCGCGCGCAGATCCTCAACCAACCTCGGCAGCAAGTCACGCTTGAGCACCTTCGCTCGGCGTGCCGTAGATATTCCTTGCTTGGCCGCCCAGGCGATTGCCGTGCCGACGTCGACGCCGACTTCGGCGGCGGCAGCGGTGGCTGAGTGACCCAGTGCCAACAGTGCCAGGAGCTTTGCTGGGCGCGGGTCAATGTCCCGAGTCGGTGTTGCTTCGATGGTCGGGGGCGCGGACTCCGCACGCTCGATCGCCGAATACCGTTGCCAAAATGCTTGCCAGTCTGGAAACAGCCACAGAATCAGCGACAGATGCCGCAGTGGGTGCGTGTTGCCCCTTGGATTGAACACCCAGCGATCGATCTGCAGCTGCGCTTCGCGTCGCGTTGCCGGAAGGCCGGCCAGTTCAGGAATGACGCGCAGCGGCTCCACAACCGCCCGGTAGTCTTCTGCCCATTGGGTGCGCCCGTCAGTGGTCGCACTTGCAGTATCCGCCAGCGCGGACTTGTAGGCCCGGCTCAACGTCATCGGCGAGAGGTGCATCCCCGTGGGCAGCGATGTCCAGCCCATCACCAAATCCGCCAACCGGCCCAGCGATTGCGCAGCGACGGCGTCGGGCGCACCCTCGACGGGCTGTGTCAGTTGATTCTGATGCGGCAACACCCAGCCGAATCGGTCCACGCCGGTGGACTTGACGGTGGCCTGGCTCAAGAGCTGGCCGTGGTTCGGGCACATCCACACGCCCGGGAACTGATGCGTCCGATGCCAGTAGGGCGTTCCGAACTTTTCCAGATCTTCGGCCATGCAGGAAGGGCAGGCCTTCAGCGGATGGTTTGCCCGGAAGCGGCTGGTCAAGAGACCGAGCCTGTACTTCAGTATTCCTTTGGGCTCGTCGACCAGAGATCCAAAAGCGGCGTTTGCAGATGCGGAATCTTGCAGCGGCAGGTAGAACGAAAGAATCGTTCGCTCATTACAGAGCTCATGTGTGGTGCCCAAGGCGTGTTGGGTACGCTGACAAAACTCAGCAAGGCGCATCGGGAAGTCATGCTCGCAGCCTGAGCGTCTATGACCGAAAAGGGTGAGTGTTGTGGCTGATGGACGACGATTGCCCGAAAGGACGTGGTACCGACTCAGCAGGCTGAAGAGTGTTTCGTCCGGGAACCATTCTGGAAGCGGACTGGCTGCAGTGACCAGAAGTGAAGCCATCGCGGTCGCTGCTATGCGGAGCCGTATCTCCGCAATGGGGTCAACAGCCGCGCAACGCGAAAGAGGCAAGTCCAGTTCCCACTAACAAGCCAGCCACGAAAAGAATGCCAGCCACTGCAAGCATCTTGTCTCGGCTGAGGGAATAGAGCCGCGCAGCGCGCTCTGCGGCGAGATTTGCCTGGTCCCACTGCGCTGTCATCGCGTTGGCCGCCTCCTTGGCAGCATCCTTCAACTTCCTGTCTATGGCATTTTCGATGTGAAGAGGCAGCTCTCGGGCTGCACTGTTGACCGCATGCGTCGCTGAGGCAGTGATTGACTTCACTTCGAGACCGGCCTTGTTCAGCTCAGCCAAAGCCTGTCTCGAACTCTGTTGCTGGCGCATCGCCTCTTCGACGACATCAGACAACATGTCTGCGATACGCTGGTGTTCAGGATTGAGGGCGGCCATAAGGGTCCTTTCAAATCTAGCGGGAGTGACCGAGCGAGGGGCCTGATCGTGAGAGGCTGCGCTCTCGCCGTAAAGCCTGCTCACGTTCGAGTTGAAGGGACCGCTGCCGGTCAAGGCGGAAATTCTCTAACACCTGCATTGGTGTGGCGTTCAGGTCTCGAATATCGTCCACGCCAACCCATTGGATGCCGCCCTGTGCATCTACTGCTACAAGCATTCCGGACGATGTTCCTGTTCGCTCGCCTGCAAACAGCGTCACCGTTTTCAAATACTCATCTACAAGCGTTGCGTCGTCTTTCTGCCGTGCCGCTAAGGCTTGATCAACAACGTTGCATATCGTGCCGGCGAAGTCGAGTACCTGCATTTTGCGGTCCACCATATCGAGGTACGGTCGAGCGGCAATGCGAAAGTCGGGACGGTCTTGTTCTGTTTCAACGTACCAGTGAATCTGATGGGAAAGAGCCCGAAGATCTGGTCGATTTCGAATAGCTGCTTGGAGCACCGTCAGCTTGCGAAGCTCTTTCAGCTTGCTGGCAGTGCTTCGCTTGAACTCAAACAGCCGCACGGCACCGGTAAATCTGATGAAAACGTCTCCAAGCGGACGGTCTAAAGGAGTTTGCTGCAACAGGTTGATGCAGCCGCGTGGCGCGTCGGAACCGGCACGTTGCCCCATGCTCAACCCAAGACAGTAGAGAAAATTTCCAATTACGATGTTTTCAAGCGGGTCGCGCATGCATGGTCACTGTCTGAGAGGCGCGAGGATTAATTTCGGCCCTGCTCGAAGTCGTTGCAAGAGTCGGCTGATTGGGCGTGAAGGATGACCCACGGTTCTTGCTATCGTGTTGCTTCGCCTGTTGAGGGTTCTGGCGACGATGCTGTGTCGACCGTTGACCAAAGCCAAACAGACTCGGTGGAACCCGGGGGCGATTCACGAGTGTTTCGAGGGTTGTCATGTAGTAATGGCGTGTGGATCACCGCTGCCGATCAACCCTCTTGCTCGGCGACAATCTTGGCCTCGGCCAGCTCGTACGCGATCTCAGGCCAGCCTGCCATTTCGGCGTACTTCACCATGCGCTCCACAATGCGTGCCGGCGCTTCCCTACGAAGATCCTCAGGCACGTCAGTGGGACGCATGCGCCATGGCAGCAGTTTTCGACCAACTTCGGCGGCGCATTGGCTTAGATGTGCGGCTATCCGGAAGCCACCTTCATCGACGTCACCCCAGTGCAGAACGGGCACTCCAACTGGCAGATCGGCGAGCAGCCTGAGGTACATCTCTCGCCAGGCCGGCGACGGCATGCCGGCGGTGTACAGGCACAGCGCGCCGGAGTCGCAGTACTGGCGTGCCCAGACGTGGAAGGTCGTCTGATTCTCGATGGTCAGCAGTTGGACGGGCGTAGATCCTAGGCCCAGCACGGTGGACGAGGGCAGCGCGCAGTAAGGGCGGTCCAGCGGCAGCGTTCCGCGCTCGCGCCGAACGACGATATTGCCGGCCATTCGCACGGGCTGGGGCTCGCGGTAGAGACCCAGCTCCTGTAGCACCTCGGCGTCAGGCCGCGCATCGGCCTCGACGTTGCACGACAACAGAACGTCGATTCGCGACACCAAGCGCTCGATGCGCTTGCTGTCCTTGAACAGCCTGCTGCTCGCGTCCCGCACGGGTGTCTCGACGTTGCCGATTGCCACCTGGGCTCGGGCATAGGCGATGGCCTCGCATGCCATCGCCCACTGCACCACGTCCTCGGGCCCGGTGCCGCGCACGTTTCTGAGCTTCTCCCAGCAGGCCAGGACGTCGTACAGCACGGGGTAGGCCTCGGCGAGCGAGGCCAGCGCCGCCCTCGCTCGATCGACCAGCACGCCGTGCGGGACCTCGCCGAGCAGCAGCGCGAGCTTGCCGAGGTTCACGAGCTCGATTCGCTCGATGAAGCCCTGCGGGTCATGACGGGGGCGCTGCAATTTGATGGCGCCCTCGATCTGGGCGTGGATCATGGCCGCGTCGAACGCTTCCTTCTCCTTCAGGCTGCGCAGCGCCTTGTAGGCGGCCAGCGCCGAGTCGGAGAGAGCGGGGCAGCGGACTGCAATGCCGGCCGCGTGTTTGTCGGCGGACTTCAGCAGGCGCAGCAGGGCCTTCCTGGCCAGGGGATCCATGCCGGCCTGGTCGAGGCCGCTCACGCCGGCACGCCCTCAGCGTTGCCGGTGCGCGCCTGGAACTGCCTGCGGATCTCCTCCTCGACCAGCTCGGGGTTGAACTCCGGCAGGTCGGCCCGGAACATCTCGCGGGTGTCCTGGTCGACGTCGTGTCCCTCGAGCACCACCACGTTGCTCTCGGCATCGCGCATGATGTCGTAGTACCGGTCAAGGAAGGCGGTCAGGCTGCCCAGGGCGTCGCCGGTGCTGGCCATAAAGACCTGCAAGCCCAGCTCCTCCAGGTAGCGCATGGTGGCGACGATGTTGCGCGGGTCCATCTTGATGAAGGCCTCGTCGATTACCAGCAACCGGATGCCGCTGCCGTCGCCGCGCTCCAGCCGGTAGGCCGACGACAACGCCGCGCCGGCGATGACGTACAGCGGCGCGCGGTGCTCGCCGCCTGAGCCGGAGCCGACGCGCTTGCTGAGCCAGCCGATGTGCCTGGTGGCGGCGGTGGTCGTGTCCTCGCGCAGCACTTCGACGTCGAAGTCGAAGAACTCCCGGTAGTCGTCCAGTGGGGACTTCACTGCGGCGCCGCCGGCCACCGTCTTCTCCCGCATCAGGTCCTCGAACTCCTTGGGCAGCTCGCCCGCGCCGCCCAGCAGGTCCTCGGTGGGGCCGAACTGGGCCACGTCCTTGATGAACCTCAGCAGCACCGCATAGGCGGGGCGCACGTGAGCGCGGAACTGGTAGCGCTCGTTGTTGGTGAACAGCGGCGCCATGCGCAGGGCCTCGTTCATCCGGTTCATGGTGTCGCTCAGCCACTCGAGGTGCTCGTGCAGCGCCACCGCAACGTCGTTGCGGAAGGTGCTCTTGGCCGTGCTGAGGGCGTCCTCCATGCGAGCTTGGTTCTCCCGCAGCCCCGTCTCGGTGAGGATCAAGACGCGGGCCTCAAGCCAGGCGCGCGCGGCACGCCAGTCTTCCAGCGTGCCGTGCGGCGCGAACTCGTTGTGCCGCACCAGGAAGGCGGACAGCTTGGACAGGCCGTTGGTGGCCTTGGTCCGCGCATCCTCGCGGGCGCCCTTGCTGCGGCCGACGCAGCTGTCGACGATCTCGCGGTAGGACAGGCCCTGGCGGTCCAGCATGCGCTCCCACTGCTCGGCGGCGTAGTCCGCATCGAAGCCTTCGGCAGCGCGGGCCGCGTCGGCGACGCCCCGCTGGGTGACGGCCCAGTTGCGGGCCTTCAGCGTCTCCCGACCCGTCTGCTCGAACGCGCTCTTCGCTGATCCGACCGCCTGGACGGTGGCCAGGTGCTGCGTGCGAAGCGCGGCCAGCGCAGCCTCGGCGTCAGCGGCGTCCTGGACCAGGCGGCGGTAGTCGTCGGTGTCCAGGGCCCCCAGCCGCTCCGTCAGGTCCATCTCGGCGGCTGCCTCGATCGCCACCCGGTCGAAGGTTTCGAGGATCTCCTGGACTTTTTCCTGCTCGCCGCCCGCGAAGGCGCCCAGCATGGTGAGCAGCTGCTTGAGCTTGTCGTACTGATCCTTCAGTCGCTCGATCTCCGCCTTCAGCTGGCGCTCGCGCTCGGCGATTGAGGAGCGCGTCGTCGTCGAGACAGGGCCGATCTTGAAAGCATCGGGTGGCGTGGGGCGCTTGCGCACCAGCTCGCCATCGGTCAGCAGCATGCCGTCCTTGGTCATGGCGTACCTGTGGGCGAAGCACTCGTCCTCTGTCTCCGCCCGCTGCGTGTCGCCGAATTTGGCCCGCAGGAAGTTGACGGCCGCGACGCTGTTGCCGCTGATCAGCTCCGCCACCGCACCGCGCCGCGGGCTGGGGCGGTTGGTGAACTTGCTGGGCATCACCACCTTGGCCTCGTAGATGGACTCCTTGCGCGACACACGGAAGGCCTCACGCTCATCCCGCTCGTCGACCAGGAGCGCCTGCATGTTCGAGGTGCCCAGGTAGGACTCGATGGCGGACTGCCACTGCGGATCGTCGATGCGGACCAGGTCGCATACCGGGGTGGCGTCGACGCCAGCCCGGGCCAGCGCGCGCTGCAGTGCCAGCGCGGGTCCTTCGAGGGGCTGCTTGCCGCCGACGCTGCGCGCATGGTTCGCCTGGACTGCTTCCAGGTCCTTCTCGACGTCCGACCGCGTCCGGCTGACGGCCTGCATCTCGTCCAGGACCTCGTTGTTGAGCAGCTTGGCCGCACGCAGCGCCTTGCGGACGGTCGATTCGACCGCGTCGCGGTTGTTGGCACGCTCGCCACCCAGCAGTGCGTGGATGTCCTTGAAGGCGAGCCCGGTGGCCTCGGCGCTGGTAGCGACCGGCTTGCCCGGGATCTGCGCGTCGATGGCTCGCCCGATCGCGGCGATGGTGCGGTGCAGCCCCATCCTCTGTTCGGTGAGTCGGGTCTGCACGCCCTTGAGGTTCTCGCGCAGCAGCGCGGCATCGGTGTGCGACGCATGCGTGTCACGTTCCGAGGCTGCCTCGCGCGCCCTGACTTCAGCGGCTTCGACCTGACGACCCGTCCCGTCGCGCGTGTCGACGGCGGTCTGCAGTGCGGCCTGGGCCCGGCCTTCCGCCGTCTCGGCGTCGACGACCGCCTCGTTGGCGACCTCCAGTTCCGCGGCCTGCGCCAAGGCGGTCAGGGAGACCGAGTGGCTGGTGCGGCGGTGAGCGTCGGCGAAGTCGGTTTCGATCAGCTCCGCCTCATCCAGCTTGGCCTGGACGTTGCGCACCAGGATCGCCATCTCCTGGAAGGTGTGCAGCACCTCCTTGAAGCGCTTGATGTTGGTGGGCCGGGTCTCTAGCACCTGCGTGCGGACGATCTCGTCCACGGGCCGGTCGAACTTCATGCGCAGCCCGAAGCGGAAGGCCTGTCGGTAGGCCTCCAGCCGTGGCGCGCCCCGGGTGCCGCGCAGCCGCAGCAGCATGGCGTTGACGAAGCGCTCGGAGTCGTGGAACAGCACCTCCTCGCCGTGGGCCCGCTGCGACAGCATCTGCCGGAAGCTGCTCCAGGGCCTGGGGGCGTTGGGTTCGCCGTCAACCATCTCGAGGTGGTCGTTGAGCGTGATGTCGGCCGGGATGATGTAGCGCCCCAGGACGTCGGCCTTCTCCCGGTCGGCGCTGGCGTGAATGCACACCCCCGTCGAGACGAACTCCTGTGTCTCCGTGTCCTGCCAAAGCAGCGTGATGTAGGTGTTGGCGTTGTCGCGGGCCCGCGCCTCGGGCAGGTCGCCGTACTGGCCCAGGCAGTAGCTGCGGATGTTGCGGCTGTTGTGGTTGGACTCGTCCGCCTGGGCGTTGAAGACGACGCCGGCGCTGCCGCGGCTCTCGTTGGCCCCAAGCATGACGATCTGGACGGCGTCCAGCAGCGAAGACTTGCCGCTGCCGTTGGCGCCGAAGATGCCGCAGGTGTTGCCCACCTCGACGTCGCGGTGGTCGTACAGGAAGAACTGGACCACGCGGATCCGGATCAGCTTCTTCATGCGGCACCCCTATCTTCCGTGGCGGCTTCGGCGGGCTCGGCCCTGGAGAGCTCCGCGTCGGGATCGCTGAACTGGGCGATGCGGGCCAGGGCGGACTCGCCCAGGACGTCCGAGATGCCCGGGCGGATGACCACCATGAAGGGCTGGTCGGACTCATGTCCCGGCTGCTCACCGTCCTCATCGGTGACCCGGGCGATGCCCCAGCGCCGCATCCACTGCAGCAGCGCGGTCAGTTTGCCGGCCGTGGCCAGCTCGCGGCCGGTGCTCTGCTTGTACTTGACCTCAAGCTCCACCAGGTCGCAAACCACCTCGCCGTTTTCGTCGTGGTGGCCGTTGCGCGTCTCTTCGTCGAAGATCTTCCGCAGCACCAGGGCCAGCAGCGTCTGGTCCACGCTGGCCGACGAGTTCTTGACATGCTTGGGGATGGCGCAGGCGTAGCGCAGCTGCGAATTGACCCGCACCACGTAGCCCAAGGGCTCCAGCGCCCGTTTGAAATCGCGTTCGAAGTCCCGGATCAAGCTGAAAGCCACCTTGCTGCCCCGATCCGCCGCGTACAGCACCTGCTCGGTGACCAGGCGGCTCGCCGTCGCCTCGAACTCGTCCTCCGTGACCACGTCCTTGGTGGCCGCGGCCGCATTCGCCCAGAAGCTCATTGGCTACCTCCCTTGGTTGCCTTGGTGGTTCTCGCGATCGTGAAGGGCAAGTGGGAGATGCCTTGTTCGACCTCTTCCTCGCCTTCCATCCGAACGGTGGTGAAGCCGCTGCTCATCGCCCGTGCGTTGGACCGCAGCAGCCGGGTGCCCCCCGCGTTGGCGGCGGCCACGGTGCACAGCACCTGCAGGGCCCGCACCGACTCGATGCTGTCGACCTGCAGGTCGGCGCTGGCCACCGCGTCGGCTTCGCCCAGCTGCCCGCGCACATACGCCGCCAGCTTGGGCAGCGACATGCTGCGGCGGTCCCGTGCCCGCAGGGCCAGGCGCGCCCGGGCCTCCTGTTCGGCCGACATGACCTGCTTGCGCAGCTTGCTGGCGGGGGCTCGCTTGGTCTCGCCGCGGGGCGAGGCCAGGCGCTCGCCGGCGATGCACTCGCCCGGCGCGAAGGGGGCCACGGAGACCGCCTTGGCGCCGTGCTTGATCACGGCGTCGATGGCGTGACCAATGAGCTCGTCCAGCGGTCGTGCCGCGCGCAGCCGGTAGTCCAGGTAGGCGAGGGCGAGCTTGTTGGCGCGGCGGATCTCGTCGTCCAGGCGGTCCAGGTACTCGTCGATGCGGCGCAGGTCCTCGACCTTCTGGAGGTCGCGCTCGAACAGCGCCTCGGCGCGGGACGGGTCGCGGCCGGCCTGCTTCTCCAGGTACCACTGGATCAGGCGGGAACGCAGCTCGGGCGTCCCCTGCACGTGGGCAGCCAGCCGCAGGATCTCCTGGCGCCGGGCCAGGGGGTGCTCACGGGTGCGCAGCTCCTTGTAGTCGCCGATGAACATGCGCTCGACGTAGTCGTCGAAGAAGCGCCGCACGAATTCGCCGGTGGCGTCCACGCGGCCGATCTCCAGCATCAGGTCGCGCACGTTGGTGCCGGCGATGCGGACATGCTCCAGCAGGGCCCTGGACTGGCGGGCGGCCTCCTGCAGGGAGGAGCCGTCCGTGCTCTCATCCAGGAGCAATTTCAGGTTGGCCTCGATGCTGCGGATCTTGCCGGACACGAACTCTGGGCCGGTGTGGGCGAACTCAACCAAGCGGTTCATGAAATGGGCTACGGCCGGCGCCATGGTGACCATCTCGCGCACGCCCACCCGGTCGACCCGGATCCAGCCGGCGTCCTTCAGCCGATTGAAGATGATGTTGGCCCGTATGGCCAGCGGCGTGGCCGGAGTGACGTCGTCGCCGTCGGGGTCCCAGTCCTGGTACTGGAGCTCCTCGGCGATGTCGGCGGTGATCTCGCGCATCAGAAACCCCGTGCTTGGCGGCAGCGGCGCCTCCGGCCCAAAGCGCTTGGCGTGCAGTACGCACAGCAGGGCCCAGTACTTGGACCGGTTTGGCGAGGCAAGCGGCGCGAATAGCCGGTCGGGCAGGCGCGTGAAGAGGCGCGGAAAGCGCTCCGCCACTTTCTCCTGTCGAATGCGGTCGGTCAGGTCATGAATAGCCATTGCCGGCACTCCTCCGTATTCTCGACCGCCAGCTGGTAGTCGGGCGGCAGCTGTCGCGCCACATCCGTGGCTGCCATGAGCTCCTGGACCATGTAGTTCAGGAGCGCGGCCCGGCAGCTCTCGACGCGCGCCGAGGCACCGTCGAAGTACTCATTCCTAACCACCAGTTGCTGTGCAAGGTTCAGCCTAGGGTGGGCGACCAGCCGGACCTTGAGGACAGTCGACCAGGCGACATCGCCGGTGGCGTCCGCCTGGCAGTGCTGATCCAGCAGCTGAACCTTGCGCATGCGACCCAACACAAAGTCCCTGAAATCACCGCGCAGCAGGCAGAAGCCGCGAACATGCCAGCGCCGGCCTGCCCGCACCAAACTGTGTGGCTCGATGACCCGCTCATGCAGGTCTGGGTGGGTCATGGAGCAGTACTGGAACTTCACACGTTGGCGATCGGTGATCGCCAGATTGAGCCGGGAGAAGGTGCGGGGCGAGGTGTGGACGAAGTCCCAAGAGATAGACAGCGGTCGACCGGGGGTGTCCGGTGCATACGGCATCAACATGGCGTCGATGTCCGTAGGCCGGGACGACTTCGTAGCACACTCAGCTTCCGTGTACGCCATGGCCGTCGCCACGTCGGCCTTGAGCCTGCTGTCCCAAGAGACCCACTCAGGAAATGACTCCCGAAAGTCCCGCAGCCATTCGCTGGCCCTGATGGGGCTCAGCCCATACTCAGCGATAAGCCGTGCCCGACTGACCCGGCCCTCCCAGAGGAGTAGCCGGCCCACTTTGGCATTCCTAGTCCGACGGCCTTCGATGGACATGCGTGTCGTCATCCTGTGTTTGATCGGAGCATGATACGAAGATGCATATGATATGTAAAGTCATGCCGTATCAATAGTGCGGACCGTAGAGCAGGCAGTTTGGAATCTCGTTTAGAAGCAGTGAGGTAGTGCATAACTAGCTAGATCGAACGACACTACCAAGCGCTTGGGCGATGGACCTGGGCCTTTTACGGACGCCTGCCAGTTTGGCCAACCAGGGCACCCTGGCTTAGGACATTACGCCCAATTCAGCGACGAGGCGCAAAGGTGAAACTTGAAGACTTGTTAGCCTTTCAAACGTTGGACGGGCTTGAACCTGCGAAAGCTCTGGATGTCATAGGCGCGTTGGTAGACCATGCGCTCGACACCCGTGATCTGGAGTTGAACTCTCGAGTGTTGGACTGGGCTGGGGAGCTTGAGCCTAGGCTGACAGACGACACTCAGCGCGCGCTGCTGGACTACTACTGGGCGAATGCCTGGGCCAACGTCGACGCGGATGCCCGCCAAGACCGTACGCAGGCCTGGGTTTGGGATCAGGAGCCTGCGCAGCGTCAGCTTCTATTGCTGCGTCGGGCGCTGACCCGGCCAACCTTCCCCAAGGTGCCCGACCTGTTGCAGTGCCAGATCCTGACAAACCTCGGCAACCAACTGAGCTACCTCGGGCGATTCATTGAAGCACGGGAGTTTTGGTCGCGAGCGCTTGATGCGATGCCCGACTTCTGGATGGCGAGGTTCAACCGGGGCTTCGGGCTGATCACCTACGCGAGGCATCTGTACGACATGGGGCATCGAGCCGTGCTTGCACTGGCTGCTCACACGGACATGGTGAATGCGGTGAGCAGCTTGGATGCGCATGCCGAGTACGGTGACGTCAGGTTGCGGGCCGAATTCGTGGCTTATGCCCAGAGCATCGCTGAGAGGGTGGACCTTGAGGCGGTCTCGGCCGAATACAACCCTGATGGCTTCTCTTTGGGAGAGGACGCGCGAGAGCAAGGCTACCGGAAGTGGTGCCTGCAGGAATGCCTCTTCTTGAACCCGCTGAATGATGCTGGACCGAACTCGATCGCTGCCCGCGATGTGATGCAGTTGCCAACGTTCTGCACGTTGGCCGACGAGCGGCCCGTGGTGCTGGGCCTCTTCAACCAATTGAAGCAAGAGTTCGTTTCTGCCCGCTGGATGTACTACGAAGGTGTCACCTCCGAGGGCTTGCACTTCTCGGATCGAGAGGTGGCCCTATACAACACGCTTGACTACCCGGCGCTGGGCCTGGCCGCAGAAAAGGTGAAGCTGGCCTTCCGGATGAGCTACTCGCTCTTCGACAAGATTGCTTTCTTCCTGAACCATTACATGAAGCTCGGCATCGCGGAGACCCAGGTGTCCTTCAGGCATGTCTGGCGCGACAAGAAGACTAAGCTGCTGCGGCCCGCCTTCGCCGACACGGAGAATCTGGCGTTTCGGGCGCTGTACTGGCTGAGCAGAGACTTCTACGACGAGGATATCAAGGACAGCATGGAGCCCGAGGCTCGGGCCTGTCATGACCTGCGCAACCATCTAGAGCACAAGTACCTCAAGCTTCACCTGATGGCGTTGCCAGAGCCGGAGACCACGCCCAGTCCCTTTGACCTGTTCAAGGACGACCTCGCTCATTCGTTGACGGTGGCGGATCTTGAGCGACGCAGCCTGCGCATGCTGAAGCTGGCCAGGGCAGCGCTGATCTATCTTCTCCTCGGGATGCATACCGAAGAGGAACGTCGCCGCGCTGCGTCGGGATCGGACGGCCTGGCCGCCACCATGCCGATCCACATGGCGGACGACCTCTACAAGCAACGCTTTGGATAGCGACGGCCGCTCGGTTGTCTCAGACCTTTTTGCCGACTCTGACCACTTGAGGCGCCGGCATCGGTAACTGTCTCAGACTTCATGCGATGCACGACCGCTCATTCGGTCACGAGCTAAGTAGCAAGCGCGTCTCAGACATTAATGGCAAAGAACACTTTTTTTGTGACTTTGGAAAACAAAGTCCGTCGGACGTTTTCCGCGTGGCGGAGTGGCCAGATGAATCACCCAAAGCCATTCAGACACACGGTCTGACCTGAAGGGGAGATGGCCTCATCGCCGGGCCCATTCGATGTCATTCGCGCTGCGATCGTGATCCTGTGGGCCTGTCGCCCGGTGCGATGGATCGTGCCTGTTCTGATCGCTCCAGGCCTTGTAGTCGCCGATACAAGGTGCGCTCACTGATGCCCAGTTTGCGAGCCAATTCGGCTCGGCTTCCGTGATGCATCTGGAGTTGTTCGCGGAGGGCGGTCTGTTCCAGGGGGGCGTGCGCGGAGGATCCGGCAGCGGCCTGCCGAAGCCGGTCTGAAGACGCCCATGGTGTTGTGACCTCGGCCGTGTCGACCCAAAGGGCGCGCTCGACGTCGTCCACATGAATCGTGTCTCCATCGGTCAGCAATGCGGTGCGTTCCAGTACGTTGCGCAACTCTCGTACATTGCCTCGAAAAGGATAGGCCCGCAGGCGCTCTAACGCCGCATCTGACATCCTCAGAGGGCGCTGGGGTGCGATGCGTGCCAGCAGCGCTTCGGCCAGCAGCTGAAGGTCTTGCGGACGTTCCCGCAGTGCTGGCAGGCGGATCGGGAAGGTGTTGAGCCGGTAGTACAGGTCTTCACGGAACCGGCCCGCCTCCACCATGGCGCGCAGGTCGCGGTGAGTGGCGGAGATCACGCGCACGTCGGTGCGTCGAAGTTCGGTGCTGCCCACGCGCCGGTAGGTGCCGCTCTCCAGCAGACGCAGCAGCTTGACCTGCATGGTCAGGGGAATGTCCCCTGCTTCATCCAGAAACAGCGTGCCACCACTGGCCGCTTCCACCAAGCCCGGCTTGCTGGTGTTGGCCCCGGTGAAGGCGCCGCGCTCGTGGCCGAACAGCTCGCTCTCGAACAGGGACTCGGTCAGGCTCGCACAGTCCACCACCACCAACGGCGAGGCCACACGCGGGCTGGCTTCATGCAGCGCCCTCGCCACCAGTTCCTTGCCGGTGCCGGACTCGCCCAGCAGCAGCACGCTGGCATGGGACGGCCCCACCCGTGCGATCAAGGACAGCAGGTGCAGGAACACCGGCGAGCGGCCGATCAGGCCCTGCGCCGCCGATGGCCCCGTGGCCACGCGCAGGGGTTCCATCTTCTCGATGAAGAAGGTGGCCTCACCGGAGTCGTCCTTCAGCGGCACCAGCTCGATGTTGACGTAGGCCTCGCCCTGCGGCGTGTGGTGCAGGTGCATCACGCGCTCGCGCTGGCCGGATTCGAGCGAGCGACTCAGCGGGCAGCTCTCGCCGGCCTGGTCGCAGGGCACGCTGAAGTGGTGGGACACGTCGAAGCAGGTCCGCCCGACCACCCCCTGGTG
>CAYYCN010000027.1:0-30585 GCA_964470355.1 uncultured Sphaerotilus sp. | reverse complement strand
AGGCGCAGGGGCGCTGAGCGTTGAGCGTTGAGCGTTGAGCGTTGAGCGTTGAGCGGGTTGGAGATGTGGCGGTTTTTTGGAAGTTCACGCTGAACGCTCAACACCGAACGCTGAACGCTGAACCTGACAGTTAACGCTGAACCTCTTCGTGAGCGCCGACCCTCGATCGAACCTGGAGAAATGACATGCACGAGTTAGGTGTGGTTTATCGCAACATCCAGCGCGCCGATGCGGCGGTCGCCGACGCGCTGGCGCACTTTGGCAGCGCCACCGTGCACGAGGCCATGGGCCGCGTGGGCCTGCTCAAGCCCTACATGCGGCCCATCTACCCCGGCGCGCAGGTCAGCGGCACGGCCGTCACCGTGCTGCTGCAGCCGGGCGACAACTGGATGCTGCACGTGGCGGCCGAACAGATCCGTCCCGGCGACATCGTGGTGGCGGCAGTCACCAGCGAATGCACCGACGGCTATTTCGGCGACCTGCTGGCCACCAGCTTTCAGGCCCGCGGCGCGCGCGCCCTCATCATCGACGCCGGCGTGCGCGACGTGCGCACGCTGCACGAGATGGGCTTCCCGGTCTGGAGCAAGGCGATCAGCGCCAAGGGCTGCATCAAGGCCACGCTGGGCTCGGTCAACATCCCCATCGTCTGCGCCGGCATGCAGGTCAACCCGGGCGACGTGGTCGTGGCCGACGACGACGGCGTGGTCTGCGTGCCCGCCGCGCGCGCCGCGCAAACCCTGGCCGCGGCGCAAAAGCGCGAAGCCAACGAAGGCGACAAGCGCGACATCTTCGCCGGCGGCACGCTGGGGCTGGACTACTACAAGATGCGCGAGGGCCTGGCCAAGGCGGGGCTGCGCTACATCGATTGACAACGGTTCTGTATTTTTCAAACGCACGCTTGAACGCAGAGGACGCAGAGATTTCGCAGAAATCGCGGAAAAATTTGTAGGCATTCTTCTGCGTCTTTCGCGAAATCTCTGCGTCCTCTGCGTTCGACATTCAAGCCCATCGCACCACATGAACAAACCCACCACAGGCGATTTCAACAAGACGGCAGGCTGGCTGGACTGGTACGACGGCCCCAGCACGCCGCGCTTCAGGCTGCCGCCGGGCAGCGTCGACGCGCACTGCCACGTGTTCGGCCCGGGCGCTGAGTTTCCCTACGCGCCCGAGCGCAAGTACACGCCTTGCGACGCATCCAAGGCCCAGCTTTTCGCGCTGCGCGACCACCTGGGCTTTGCGCGCAACGTCATCGTGCAGGCCACCTGCCACGGCGCCGACAACCGCGCCATGGTCGATGCCTGCCTGTCCTCCGGCGGGAAGGCGCGCGGCGTGGCCACGGTGCGCCGCAGCGTCACCGATGAGGAAATCCAGGCCATGCACGACGCGGGCGTTCGCGGCGTGCGCTTCAACTTCGTCAAGCGCCTGGTCGACTTCACGCCCAAGGACGAGCTGATGGAGATCGCGGGTCGCATCGCGAAGTGGGGCTGGCACGTCGTCATCTACTTCGAAGCGGTGGACCTGCCCGAACTGTGGGACTTCTTCACCGCGCTGCCCACCACGGTCGTCGTGGACCACATGGGCCGCCCGGACGTCAGCAAGCCCATCGACGGCCCGGAATTTGAGCTGTTCCTGAAGTTCATGCGCGAGCATCCGAACGTCTGGAGCAAGGTCAGTTGCCCGGAGCGCCTGTCCGTCACCGGCCCCAAGGCCCTGAATGGCGAACAGGCCGCTTACCAGGATGTGGTGCCCTTCGCCCGCCAGGTCGTCGAGGCATTCCCCGACCGCGTGCTGTGGGGCACCGACTGGCCGCACCCGAACCTGAAGGACCACATGCCTGACGACGGCCTGCTGGTGGACTTCATCCCGTACATCGCGCCGACCGCCGAGCTGCAGAAGAAGCTGCTGGTGGACAACCCGATGCGGCTTTATTGGCCGGAGGAAGGGGCAGGAGACTGATCGCTGGGGGACGTGGGCGGGGCATCCGATTCGGGAGGGGCGGGAACTCGCCCTTCGGGCTCGGACAACCCTCCCCTCCCGAATCGGACACCCCACCCACTCTTCACGCTTGCGTCGTTCTGATGGAGTCCCAAATGGCCTTGAACAAACCCTACCTGGACATCCCAGGCACCACGATCTTCGACGCCGAGCAGTCCCGCAAGGGCTACTGGCTCAACCAGTTCTGCATGAGCCTGATGAAGGCCGTCAACCGCGAGCGTTTCAAGGCCGATGAGCGCGCCTACCTCGACGAGTGGCCCATGACCGAAGAACAGAAGCAGGCCGTGCTGGCCCGCGATCTGAACTGGTGCATGCGCACGGGCGGCAACATCTACTTCTTGGCCAAGATCGGCGCCACCGATGGCCGCAGCTTCCAGCAGATGGCTGGCTCCATGACCGGCATGACGGAAGAGGAATACCGCGCCATGATGCTGGCGGGCGGCCGCTCGGCACAAGGCAACCGATACATCGGCGAGGACGGCGACGCCCAGGCCCACCACCAGCCGCAGGGTGCGGCCGGCCACAAGAAGGAGGCCTGATCCATGGCCCGCATTTCCGCATCCGTTTTCACGTCGCACGTGCCGGCCATCGGCGCAGCCATCGACCAGGGCAAGACCGGCGAGGCGTACTGGCAGCCGCTGTTCCAGGGGTACGAATACTCCAAGCAGTGGATGAAGGAGAACAAGCCCGACGTCATCTTCCTCGTCTACAACGACCACGCCACGGCCTTCAGCCTGGACCTGATCCCGACATTTGCCATCGGCACCGCATCCGAATACCAGCCGGCCGACGAAGGCTGGGGCCCGCGCCCGGTGCCGAAGGTGGTCGGCCACGCCGAGCTGGCCTCTCACATCGCGCAGAGCGTGATCCAGGACGATTTCGACCTCACCATCGTCAACAAGATGGACGTGGACCACGGCCTGACCGTGCCGCTGAGCCTGATGTGCGGCCAGCCGGATGCGTGGCCCTGCCCGGTGATTCCGTTTGCGGTCAACGTGGTGCAGTACCCGGTGCCGTCGGGCCGCCGCTGCTTCCAGCTGGGCCAGGCCATCCGCAAGGCAGTCGAGTCCTTCGACCAGGACCTGAACGTGCAGATCTGGGGCACGGGCGGCATGAGCCACCAGCTCCAGGGCCCGCGCGCAGGCCTGATCAACCGCGAGTGGGACAACGCCTGGTTGGACCAGATGATCGAGGATCCGAAAGGCTGCTCCGAAGTCCCGCACATCGATTACGTGCGCGAAGCCGGCTCCGAAGGCATCGAGCTGGTCATGTGGCTGATCGCCCGTGGCGCGATGGCCGACGTGGCTGGCGGGCCCAAACCCGTCGTCAAGCACCGCTTCTATCACGTGCCCGCCAGCAACACGGCGGTGGGGCACCTGATTCTTGAAAATCCCGCGGCCTGACGCTCGCCCCCTTTTTTCCAACATTCCTCCGAGGACCCCTCCCATGAGCACTCCCCACACCGGTCCGATCCGCGTGGCGCTGGCTGGCGCCGGCGCCTTCGGCATCAAGCACCTGGACGGCATCCAGAACATCGACGGCGTGGAAGTCGTGTCGCTGATCAGCCGCGATCTGGAGAAGACGAAGGAAGTGGCCGCCAAATACGGCATTGGCCATGTGACCACCGAGCTGGACGAGGCGCTCGCCCTGCCCGAAGTGGACGCCGTCATCCTGTGCACGCCCACGCAGATGCACGCCTCGCAGACGCTGGCCTGCCTGAAGGCCGGCAAGCACGTGCAGGTCGAAATTCCGCTGTGCGACATCCTGAAGGACGGTGAAGAGGTCGTGGCTCTGGCCGAGCAGAGCGGCCTGGTCGCCATGTGCGGCCACACCCGCCGCTTCAACCCCAGCCACCAGTACGTGCACCAGAAGATCACGGCCGGCGAGTTCAACATCCAGCAGATGGATGTGCAGACCTACTTCTTCCGCCGCACCAACATGAACGCGCTGGGCCAGCCGCGCTCGTGGACCGACCACCTGCTGTGGCACCACGCCGCCCACACCGTGGACCTGTTCGCGTACCAGTGCGGCAGCCCGGTCGTGAAGGCCAACGCCCTCCAGGGCCCGATCCACCCGACGCTGGGCATCGCGATGGACATGTCCATCCAGCTCCAGGCCGCCAATGGCGCGATCTGCACGCTGAGCCTGTCGTTCAACAACGATGGCCCGCTGGGCACCTTCTTCCGCTACATCGGCGACAGCGCGACCTACATCGCCCGCTACGACGACCTGTTCAACGGCAAGGAAGAAAAGATCGACGTCTCGAAGGTGGACGTGTCGATGAACGGCATCGAGCTGCAGGACCGCGAGTTCTTCGCCGCGATCCGCGAAGGCCGTCAGCCCAACAGCAGCGTGGCCAGCGTGCTGCCGTGCTACCAAGCGCTGCACCAGTTGGAGCAGCAGCTCAACGCGGTTTGATCCGCAGGGCTCGGCGATCTGCCGGGCTCTTTCCTGTTCCCGTTGATTTCCGGAGTCCTGCGCATGCTGCCGTCCCGCCGCCTCGGTCCCTTCAACGTCAGCGCCATCGGGCTGGGGTGCATGAACCTCAGCCACGCCTATGGGGTGCCGCCCTCGCCCGAGCAAGGTGAGGCGGTGCTGCTGCAGGCGCTGGAGTTGGGCTGCACGCTGTTCGACACGGCGGCCCTCTACGGCTTCGGAGCCAACGAGGAACTGGTCGGGCGGGTGCTGGCGCCGCACCGGCAGCGCTTCACGCTGGCGAGCAAGTGCGGCATGACGGGTGTGCCCAACGCATCGGGCGCCAAGGTGCGGGTCATCGACGGTCGCCCCGAGACGATCAAGGCCACTTGCGAAGAGAGCCTGCGCCGACTGCGCACCGACGTGATCGACCTCTACTACCTGCACCGCTGGGACCAGCAGGTGCCCATCGAGGACTCGGTGGGTGCGATGGCCGACCTGGTGCGCGAAGGCAAGATCCGCACGATCGGCCTGAGCGAGGTCTCGGCCGGCACGCTGCGCCGCGCCCACGCCGTGCACCCGATCACCGCGCTGCAGACCGAGTACTCGCTGTGGACCCGGAATGCCGAGGTGGCGGTGCTGGAGGCCTGCCGCGAGCTGGGCGTGGCCTTCGTGGCGTTCAGCCCGGTGGCACGCGGCTTCCTGACCGGCGCGTTGCGTGACGTGAGCACGCTGGACGCCAAGGACATCCGCCGGACCATGCCACGCTTCTCGCCGGAGAACTACGCTGCCAACCTGAAGCTGCTGGCCGGTTTTGAGGCGCTGGCGTCAGAAGCCGGCTGCACCCCGTCGCAGTTGGCACTGGCCTGGTTGCTGGCCCAGGGGGAACACGTCATCCCCATCCCCGGCACGACCCAGATCGGTCACCTGGAAGACGATCTGGCCGCTGCGACGCTGGTGGTGCCTCAGGACGTGCTGCAACGGTGCGGGGACATGATCCATCCCGCCCGCATCGCCGGCGCCCGCTACCCGGCAGCAACCCAGTCCGAAATCGACACCGAGGAGCTCTGAGCCATGAACGAGCCTCTTGCCGCTCCCTCCAGCGCCAGCCCCTGGGGAAGCCCTCCGCCGGCAGGTGTCATGGAGCGGACCTTGGCCACGCTGGAACTGCTGGCCGATCAGGTCAACGGCCTGAGCCTCAGCGAAATCGCCAATCGCCTGGCCATGCCGCGCAGCGCCGCCCACCGGCTGCTGAGCGATCTGGTGCGCTGCGGCTACGTCCAGCAGCCCTACGCCCACGGCGACTACCGCCTGACGTCCCGGCTGGCCACGATCGGCGCCGAGTATCAGCGGCGCTGCCCCGACCTCGCCCGCTAGGCACCCAGGCACACCCGCATGGCCCCGGTCCGGCCCCTCCGTTCAGACCCGGTGCACTCAAGCCCCGGGCCCCTGCTGGATGTGGTGGGCCGCCCGGTGCAGGTGCGCCAGGAACTGCCGGACCACCGGCTTGAGAACCGTGCCGGCCTTGGCGATGGCGCACACGGTCAGCTTCAGCTCACCCTCCTGCAGGGGCGGAATGGCCAGAAACGGTGCCGCTGCGGGATGCAGCGCCAAAGGACGCGGCATCAGCCCCACGAAGTCCCCGCTGCCGATGAGCGACAGCAGGCCCAGCGTCGAGTTCACCGTGGCCCCCACCGCCGGCGGCTGCAGCCCGTGCCGCTCGAACAGCTTGCGCGCGTAGCCGGTGATGCCCGCCACCCCCGTATAGACCCAGCGCGCGCCCCTCAAGGCCTCCAACGACGTGGCCTGGGCCAGCGGACTGCCGCGCCGCACCACCACGACCATCGACACCGGCATCAGCTCCTCGGTGTGGAATTCGCCGAGCGGCAGGCTGTCGGGCAACGGCCCGATGGCGATGTCGATCTCATCGCGGCGCAGGTTGATGAGCTGCTCGATGTAGAGCTCCTCCTGCACATGCAGGTGCACATGCTGGAACTCCCGGCCGAAGGTGCGCAGCGTCTCGGGAATCAGCAGCATGACCGCCAACGGCACCGCCCCGATGCGCAACTCGCCCATCATGTGTCCGCCCAGCTGGGCGATCTCTTCCACGGCCCCCGCCAGCTTGCGCAACACGTCGCTGGCATGCTCGTAGAGCACCTTGCCCTGAGCGGTGGGCATCACCCCCCCGGTGGAGCGCACCAGCAGCGGGGCCGACAGCTCCTGCTCCAGCTCCCGAATCATCTTCGTCAGCGCCGGCTGGGACACCCCGATGCGCCGCGCCGCGGCCCGCAGGCTGCCCTCTTCGACCGCCGCCACCAGCGCGGTCAATGTCGCGATTTTCATGCCCCTCATGATAACCATTGGTTATCACGAATCGAAAACCTGCATCTTCTCGAAGGAGGACCCGCTTCTTAGACTTCGCCCCGCCCCGAACCATTTGCTCTGCATCAAAAAAGTCTGCCCATCGACAGACCCTTTCCAGGAGACATCATGTTGAATCAAATCGCCCGTCCCGTTTTTCGCGTAATCGCCGCTGCAGCCCTCGCTTGCGCCGGCCTGGCTTCGGCCCAGGCCCAGGAGACCGTCACCCTGAAGGTGCACCACTTCCTGCCCGCCGGCTCCTACGCCAACACCATGTTCATCCAGCCTTGGTGCGACAAGATCGCCAAGGAGTCGAACCAGCGCATGAAGTGCCAGATCTACCCGTCGATGCAGCTGGGGGGCACCCCGCCGCAGCTGATCGACCAGGTGCGCGACGGCGTGGTCGACGTGATCTGGACCCTGCCGGGCTACACCCCCGGCCGCTTCCCGCGTGTCGAGGCCTTCGAGCTGCCGTTCATGATGCAGAACGCCGAAGCCACCTCCAAGGCGCTGTGGGACTACGTCCAGCAACAGGCCCCGGCCGAGTTCAAGGACATGCACCCGATTGCCTTCCACGTGCACGGCGACGGCGTGTTCCACCTCGCCAACAAGCCCATCCGCACGCTGGAGGACTTCAAGGGCCTGAAGCTGCGCGCCCCGACCCGCCAGACCAACAAGTTCCTGGCGGCGCTGGGCGCCACGCCAGTGGCCATGCCGGTGCCGGCGGTCGGTGAGGCCATCTCCAAGGGGGTGATCGACGGCGCCGTGGTGCCCTACGAGGTGGTGCCGTCGGTCAAGCTGCACGAGCTGACCAAGTTCCACTCCGAGACCGACCCGGCCGAGCCGGCCTTCTACACCTCCACCTTCGTGTTCGCGATGAACACGGCCAAGTACAAGTCCCTGCCGGCCGATCTCAAGAAGGTCATCGACGACAACAGCGGTCAGGCCTTGTCGGGCCAGATCGGCAAGACTTTCGCGGCCGCCGACGTGGCCGGCAAGAAGCTGGTGGCCGGCTCGTCGGTCAACGTGATCCCCAAGGAAGAGCTGATGCGCTGGAAGAAGGCCGGCCAGCCCGTCATCGACGCCTGGGTGTCCGACATGAACGGCAAGGGTGCCAACGGTCAGCAACTGCTCGACGGCGCCCGCGCGCTGATCGCCAAGCACAGCGCCCGCTGAGGCCCGCTCGCGGTGGGCGGCTCGCGCCGCCTGCCGCTCCATCGATCCCTTGACGCTTGATCCTGTGGCGCACTGGCCCCGGGACGGGGAGTCCTTTTCATGCAAGAACCCATCGCCTCGGAAAAGCCCGGCGCCGAAGGCCGCTTCGGCCCCTTCGGACGCCTGCTGCTGGCCCTGAGCAAGTTTGCCGCCGTCAGCGGCGGCCTGGTGTTCGTGGTCTTGGTGGCCATGAGCATCGTCTCGATCGTCGGCCGCAAGCTGATCTCCACGCCCGTGCCCGGTGACGTGGAGGTGCTGCAGATGGCCGCAGCCGCCGCCTGCGCCGCCTTTTTCGCTTACTGCCACCTCACGAACTGCGACGTGAAGGTCGACTTCTTCACGGCCAAGCTCTCGCCTGCCGCGATCCACCGGCTGGACGCCTTCGGCTCGCTGCTGTTCGGGCTGGTCGGTGCACTGCTGGCCTGGCGTTCTGCCGAAGGTGTGCTCACCGTGCGCGCCTCGGAAGAGACCAGCATGATCCTCGGCTGGCCGCTGTGGATCGCCCAGGCGCTGATGGTGCCGGGTCTGGCCCTCATGGGCCTGGCCGGTTTCTACATGGTCGTTCACCACTGGGTGCAGGCCGGCAAGGAGAACGCAGCATGAGCGGCATCGCAGTCGGTGGACTGATCTTCGCGGCGCTGATGCTGCTTCTCGTGGTGCGGGTGCCCATCGGCATCGCCATGTTCGTCTCGGGGGCCGGCGGTTTCCTGTACCTGACGGGCGACTCGATGCCGCTGCTGAACATGCTCAAGCAGACGGCCTACGCCCGCCTGTCGAACTACGACCTGGTGGTGATCCCGCTGTTCCTGCTGATGGGCCAGCTGGCCACGCACGGCGGTTTGTCGAAGGCGCTGTTCCGCTTCGTGGCGGCCTTCATGGGCCACTGGCGCGGGGGCATCGCGATGGCCTCGATCGGGGCGTGCGCCGGCTTTGGGGCGATCTGCGGATCGTCACTGGCCACGGCGGCCACCATGGGCCAGGTGGCGCTGCCGGAGCTCAAGCGCTTCGGTTACGCCGGCAGCCTCTCGACGGGCGCGCTGGCCGCCGGGGGCACGCTGGGCATCATGATCCCGCCCTCGGTGCCGCTGGTGATCTACGCGATCCTGACGCAGGAATCGATCGGCAAGCTGTTCATGGCCGCCGTGCTGCCGGGCATCCTGGCCATGGCCGGCTACATGGTGGTCGTGCAGATCATGGTGCGACTGAAGCCCGAATCCGGTCCGGCCGGCCCGGTTGTGCCTTGGGGCGAGCGCCTCAAGGCCTTGGCCCAGGTCGCCCCGGTGCTGCTGGTCTTCCTGGTGGTGATCGTGGGCATCTACGGTGGCTGGGCCAATCCGACCGAGGCGGCCGCCATCGGCGCGGCCGCGTGTGGCCTGCTGGCCATCGTCAGCGGCAACCTCAAGCTGCAGGGGCTGCTGGCCTGCGCGCTGGGCACAGCCCAGGCCACGGCGATGATCTACCTCGTCTTGCTGGGTGCGGACATGCTCAACAGCGCGCTGGCCCTATCGCAGATGCCCGTCGAACTGGCCGCCTGGGTGCAGGCCCAGCAACTGCCGCCGATGCTGGTCATGGGCGTCATCTTGCTGATCTACATCTTCCTGGGCTGCGTGATGGACTCGCTGGCGATGATCCTGCTGACCATCCCCATCTTCTACCCGGTGGTGATGGGCCTGGACTTCTACGGCATGACGCCCACCGACAAGAGCATCTGGTTCGGCATCCTGGCGCTGATGGTGGTGGAGATCGGCCTGGTACACCCGCCCGTGGGCATGAACGTCTACATCATCAACCGCCTGGCCAAGGACGTGCCGCTGACCGAGACCTTCAAGGGCGTGATGCCTTTCCTGGCCTCCGACCTCGTGCGCATCCTCATCCTCCTGGCCTTCCCCTCGATCGCCCTCGTGCTCGTGCGCACCTTCGGCGGCTGACCTCAGCCGGACCCGCCCGCACCTGCCGGCCCACGGCAGCGGGCGGGGTTCCGGCCCCCTCTTACCCTTCCCCTCTCTACTGGAGATCCGATATGGCCACCATCATCGGCGGCGTCGCCGTGTCCCACACCCCGACCATCGGCTTTGCGTTCGACCGCGACAAGCACACCGACCCCGTCTGGGCCCCGATCTTCGAGGCTTTCGAGCCGGTCAAGCAGTGGCTGGCCGACGTGAAGCCCGACGTGGCGATCGTGACCTACAACGACCACGTCACCTCGTTCTTCTTCGACCACTACTCGGCCTTCGCGCTGGGCATCGGCGATCGCTACGAGGTGGCCGACGAAGGCGGCGGCCCGCGCGACCTGCCGGGCATCCAAGGGCACCCCGGCCTGGCCGCGCACATCGGGCAATCGCTGGTGACGGAAGAGTTCGACATGTCCTTCTTCCAGGGCAAGCCACTGGACCACGGCTGCTTCTCGCCGCTGTCGGTGCTTTGGGAGCACAAGAATGGCTGGCCCGTGGACATCGTGCCGCTGCAGATGGGCGTGCTGCAGTTTCCGATCCCGACCGCGCGGCGCTTCTACAAGCTCGGGCAGGCGCTGCGCCGCGCCATCGAAAGCTATCCGGAAGACCTGCGGGTGGTGATCGTCGCCACCGGCGGGCTGTCGCACCAGGTGCACGGCGAGCGCGCCGGCTTCAACAACACGCCGTGGGACATGCAGTTCCTCGACCTGTTCGAGAAGGATCCTGAGCGCCTGGCCTCCATGACCCACGCCGAGTTCGCCGAACTGGGCGGGGTCGAAGGCGCCGAGGTGGTGATGTGGCTGACGATGCGCGGTGCGCTGTCGCCGCAGGTGAAGAAGCTGCACCAGGCCTACTACCTGCCGTCGATGACCGGCATCGCTGCGGCCATTTATGAGAACCAGGCCGGCCCGGTCATCGCGGGCGAGGTGGAACGCCACCGCCAGTCGCTGGGCGTGCAACTGGCTGGGGCGGAGCGGCTGCAAGGCACCTATGCGTTCAACTTCGAGCGCAGCGTCAAGGCATATCGCCTCAACAAGTTCCTGCACGACCTGATCGTGCCGGAGCACCGCCAGTGTTTCCTCGCCGACGAGGCCACGTGCCTGCGCGACGCCGACCTGACCGACGAAGAGCGCCAGCTGGTCCGCGAACGCAACTGGCGCGGCCTGATCCATTACGGCGTCATCTTCTTCATGCTGGAAAAGCTGGGCGCGGTGGTGGGCGTGTCCAACCTGCACATCTACGCCGCCATGCGGGGCGAGACGCTGGAAGTGTTCCAGCAGACCCGCAACGTGCCCGGTGCGCTGTACTCCGTCGCGGGCACGGACACCGGCAAGACCGACTGGAACACGCCACCCGCAGCCTGACCGTTCCCGGCCGACGGGTCTGGCCCGCCGGCGAGGCCGGTCCGGCGTCAGCGCATCTGGAACAGCTCCTGGTGGAAGGCGGCGCGCGGCACGCCGGCCAGCGAGAGGTCGTCCACCAGCGCTCGGCTGAGGGCCTCGGGGCCACAGAACCAGAAGCTGGCCTGGGCCCACCCGGGCACCACCGTCCGGATGCGCTCACCGCTGAGGTAGCCGTCCTGGGCGTCCACCATCACGTGCAGCTGCACGCCGGCCGCCGCCGCATCGGCACGCAGCCGCTCGATGGCCGCCGGCTCGTACACGGCCGTCGGGTGGAACAGGTCGATTCGGGCTGGGCGCTCGGCGGGCGGCCGTCCGGCCAGCTGCTTCATGCGGGCCACAAACGGCGTGATGCCCACGCCAGCCCCGACCCACACCTGGTGCGACCGGGCATCGTCGAAGGTGAATCGGCCATAGGGCCCTTCCAGCGTGACGACCGAACCGACCCGCAGCAGCTCGCGCAGGCGACGGGTGTGATCCCCAAGGGCCTTGGTGATGAACACGATCTCGCGGGTCTTCGGATCCCAGGCCGAGGCGATCGTGTACGGATGGGCGCCCTCGCTGGCATCGGTGGTCATGAAGGCGAACTGTCCGGCGTCGTGACCGCGCCAGCCGTCCTCGACCCGCAGACGGGTCTCCAGCACATCGAGCGCGGGATAGTGCGTCAGGGCCTCGACACGTGCCGGGACCTTGCGCCCGGCCCCCACCTGCCGGAACAGCACCAGCACCGCCGCCACGCTGCCCGCCGCCATCAGCCCCGCCAACCACCATCCCAGCGGCTGCGACCAGTACGAAAACCGGATCAGCACCCCCGAGTGGAACACCAGCGCCAGATAGAACGCCGCCAGGAAGGTGTGGGTCTTGGCAAACCAGCGGTACGGAAAGCGCTTGACCAGCGCCAGCACCATCAGCACCGCTGCCGCATAGAACGCCCACTCGCCCACGGTTTCAGCCAGGCCTCGCTGACTGCCCAGCCAGGCCTCGATCACCCCCTGGTCCGCAGGCGATGGACGCGGGCCTCGCGCCGGACGCACCAGCCAGCCCCAGCCCACCATCCACTTGGTGCCCTGGCCCAACCACCAGTGCAGCACGGACACGACCAGAGCAGTGATGCCCAGCCACTTGTGCAGCCGATACATCTTGTCGAGCCCCTTGAGGTGCGGCTCCAGCCAGCGGGGCCGCAGCGCCAGGATCATCGCCACGCTCATCACCCCGATGGCGATGGCGCCGCTGTACTGCATGTAGGTGGCGCGGAAAGCGAAGTAGGTCAGCGGTTCGGGCCACCACTTGGGTTCAGCCGCGACCCACAGGCCCGTCAACAGGACCAGGGCGGCCAGGAAGAAGTGCTTGATTCGATCGGTTTGCATGGCGTTCCAGGCCGACAAACGGCCTGCCTGAGTTCATGCAACAAGGATCGGCCACAAATGTGGAGAAAGTTTGAAGCGCCGCGCCCTGAGAAGTGACCTCCCTCAAGGGAAGCCTCAGCCCGGCGCTCTCAGGACCTCACATCGGCCATCAGCACGGCAAATCCGACAAACACCCCGCCCGTCACGCGGTTGAACCAGCGCATCACCGGCGCCCGGCGCAAATACCGGGAGGCCCGGTCCCCGCTGGCGGCATACACAAGGTACCACCCCACCTCGACCACGGAGAAGGTCACCAACAGCACGGTGAATTGCGGGAGGGCCGGCGCGTCGGCGTGGATGAATTGAGGAAAGAACGCCGCCGCGAACAGGATGGCCTTCGGATTGCTCGCTGCCACCAGCCAGCCCTTGAGAAACAGCGCCCGCGTGGACAGGGAGGGGTCGACGACCCGCTCGTCTGCACGCTCACCCAGAGGTGCCTCAGTCACGGGAGCGCGCCACTGCTGCACCCCCAGCCACGCCAGGTACAACGCGCCCCCCAGGCGCAGGGCGTCGAACAGCATCGGCTGGGCCTTCAGCAGCGCCGCCAGACCCGATGCCGAAAGCACCATCATCGCCAGCACCGCCATCAGGCACCCGGCCATGGTGGCCGTGCTGCGCCGGAAGCCCAGCCGCGCGCTCGTGGACATCACCAGCAGCATGTTCGGACCGGGCGTGGCCGACACCACGAAGGTCATGAGGAGGAACAGCCACCAAGTGTCGAGCGTCATCGCGAACGGTCCGCAAAGAAAGAGCCGCCAGCATACCGGGTTGCCCACTCGGGCGAACGCCGGATGTCGCCTGGCGGCGGCGACCTACTGCACCATCAGCGCATAGTCGACCTTGGAAGCGCGGTCGTTGCTCGAACGGAAATCGGACGTGGGTGCCGAGGCCATGGCCTTGGCGTAAGCCTGCCGCCCCTCCTGGAGGGCCACACGGACCTCCGCCCATTCGGAACTGGACAAGTCAGGAACCTCGGCGCGAACCAGACCGGCGCGAACGGCCATGCGTCGGAAACGGAAGCGAAACATCTCAAATACCTCCCGGTGGCTGATCACCAGTGTGTCACCGCACAGGTGACCCAACCGGGTCACCCGGGTTTGGTCCTGCGCACCAAGCGCACCTGCGCGCAGTGCTTCACGAAACGGATGCGGTGTGGATGACACAGCCCTCAGTCCCCGGGAGCGCCGTCCCCCCCCCCACAGGAGGCAGCGTCCATGTCACCGCTCAGGCACTGGCCTGCGCCAACTCCACCAACGCCGCCGCAGCACTCGACAATAACGACCGCTGGCGCATCGCCAGCAGCAGCCGGCGCTCCATGTCGGCCCCCGTGACTGGCACCAGCTGCAGGCCCAGCGCCTGCGCATACAGCCGGGCCGCGCTGGCCGGCAGCACCGCCACGCCCAGGCCCTTGGCCACCATGCGGCACATCGAGTCGAAGCTGCGCACCTGGACGCGGATGCGCAGGGTCAGCCCCACCGCTTCCGAGGCCGCCACCAGCTTGCGGGTCAGCGAGGCGCTGCGCGCCAGCGCGATCTGGTCCAACGCCAGGGCCGCCTGAGCACCGACGGACTCGGCGCTGGCCAGGGGATGGTCCTGCGGCACCAGCAACACCAGGTGGTCCACGTCGCACAGCAGGGTTTCCAGGTTCTCGCAGGGCACGTTGTCGCCGATCACGGCGAGTTCGGCGGTGCCTTTCTGGACCGCGCGCACGCCATCCTCGCTGAGCGTGTCCTCCAGTTCGAGCCGGACGTGCGGATGCAGCTGCGCGTAGCGCGCCAGCAGATCGGGCAGGAAGCCCCCAAACGCGGACGGATTGGCGCACAGGCGCAGGTGTCCGCTGGCGCCCGAGGGAAAGTCGTCCACGGCCTGGGCGAGCTGCTCCAGGCGGGCGATCACCTCGATGGCGTGGCGGTGCAGGGTCTGGCCTTCGGGGGTGGTGCGGGCGCCGCGCTGGCCGCGCAGCAGCAGCGTGACCCCGCAATGCTGTTCCAGCTCCCCGATGCGCTTGCTGGCCGCCGCCAGGGAGATGCCGAAGCGCTCCGCCCCCGCGGTCAGGCTGCCGGCATCGACCACGGCCACGAACAGGCGCAGCGTGACCAGGTCGAATCGGTTCAGGTTGATCAACTCCCGGGCTCCTCAACGAGGACGAAAGGTGTCCTCAACACATGGCGAATGGCACTTTCGGTGCGATGGGCCGACCATTCAACCATCGGCCCTTCGGCGTCGCAACCGGCCTGACCCGAAGTCCTCTCCGTCCTGGAACCGCACATGATGCGGACCGGATGGGGCCGCCGATGCGCGAACACGACGCCGCCCTTCGGGCCGGACGACCAGACCCAAGACGGCGCTCAGCGCCGCGACCGCAGGAGACATACACATGAGCCAACACTGGATCTCGATCCTGGCCCTCGGGGCCATGTTCGTCGTGGCCACGGCCTTGCCGATCAACATGGGGGTGCTCGCGTTCAGCGGGGCCTTCCTGGTGGGCACGCTCGTGGCCGGCATGACCGCCAAGGCCATCATGGCGGGCTTTCCCGCCGACCTGTTCCTCACGCTGGCGGGCATCACCTACCTGTTTGCCCTGGCCCAGAACAACGGCACCATCGACTGGCTGGTGGGCCTAGCGGTCAAGGCCGTGGGCGGGCGCATCGCCGCCATCCCCTGGATCATGTTCTTCACCGCCGCAGGCCTGACCTCGGTGGGTGCGGTGAGCCCGGCCGCCGTGGCCATCCTGGCCCCGATCGCCCTGGGCTTCGCGGCCAAGCACGGCATCAACCCGCTGATGATGGGCTTGATGATCATCCACGGGGCGCAGGGGGGCGGTTTTTCGCCCATCAGCATCTACGGCGGGATCACGAACAAGATCGTGGCCAAGGCCGGCCTGCCGCTGTCCGAGATGACCACCATGCTGGCCAGCCTGGGCGTGAACTTCACCGTGGCGGCCGCACTGTTCTTCCTGATGGGCGGCACGAAGCTGATGCGCCGCCAGGCCTCGGCCGCCGATCTGGCCGTGCCGTCGATTCCGCCGGTGGCCCGTCCGCAGGCCGGCCTGCAGGCCTTCGGTGACGCCGAAGCCGAATCCATGGGCGAAGGCCGCCGCATCGCCGAAAACCGCTCCTCGATGCAGGGCGAGGTCGTGACCATGGCCTTCCGGGGCGGGCAAGGCCACCAGGTGGTGACGGCCCTGGCCCTGGTGCTGCTGGCCGTGCTGACGCTGGTCTACAAGCTCGACATCGGCTTCGTGTCCATCAGCATCGGCCTGCTGCTCAGCCTGATGCAGCCTCGTCTGCAAAAGAGCGCGCTGGGGCAGGTGTCCTGGCCCGAGATCATGCTGATCGTGGGCGTGAGCACCTACGTGGCGGTGATGGACAAGATGGGCACCATCAACTACATCGGCCACAGCGTGGCCGAGCTCACCTCGCCCCTGGTGGCGGCCTTGCTGCTGTGCTTCGTGGGGGCGGTCATCTCGGCCTTCGCCTCGTCCACGGCGGTGCTTGGCTCGCTGATCCCGCTGGGCGTGCCCTTCCTGCAAGGCGACAACGCGACGATGGCCATCGGCTTCATCGCGGCCATGGCGGTGTCCTCGACGATCGTCGACGTCAGCCCCTTCTCCACCAACGGCGCACTGGTCCTGGCCAATGCCAAGGGTGTGGACCGGGACCGCTTCTTCCGGCAACTCATGGTCTACGGCGGCGCGGTGACGGTCATCGCCCCGGTGGTGGTCTGGTTGCTGTTCGTGGTCCTGTGACCGCTCCCGTTCTCAACCCGCGATGACCATGACTGCCAAGATCTGGAACCAACGGGCGCTGGGCCGCCAGGCGCGCCTGGCGCGCGCCACACAAGCGCTCGGTGCCCGCCTGAACGGCAAGTGGGCGGCGACGGACGCCACCGTCGCCCTGCTCGAAGCCGTGATCGAACCCCACGACCGCGTCTGCCTGGAAGGCAACAACCAGAAGCAGGCCGACCACCTGGCCGGTGCGCTCAACCAGGTGGACCCCGCCCGCATCCACCACCTGCACATGGTGCAGTCGGTGCTGGCCCTGCCGGAACACCTGGACGTGTTCGACAACGGCATCGCCAGCAAGGTGGACTTCAGCTTCTCCGGACCGCAGGGCGCACGCCTGGCCCGGCTGGTGTCGGAGCGCCGCATCGAAGTGGGGGCGATCCACACCTACCTGGAGCTGTTCGCCCGCTATTTCGTCGACCTGACGCCCCAGGTGGCGCTGGTGGCCGCCCACGCCGCCGACGAAGAGGGCAACCTCTACACCGGCCCGAACACGGAGGACACCCCGGCCATCGTCGAGGCGACGGCGTTCTCGGGGGGACTCGTGATCGCCCAGGTCAACGAGCGCGTCGACAGCCGCACGACGCGGCTGCCGCGCGTGGACATTCCCGCCGACTGGGTCGACTTCGTGGTGCAGGCGCCGAAGCCCAACGTGATCGAGCCGCTGTTCACCCGCGATCCGGCCCAGATCAGCGAGATCCAGGTGCTGATGGCCATGATGGCCATCAAGGGCATCTACGCTGAGTACGGGGTGCAGCGGCTCAACCACGGCATCGGCTTCGACACCGCCGCCATCGAGCTGCTGCTGCCCACCTACGGCGAGCAGCTGGGCCTCAAGGGCAAGATCTGCCGGCACTGGGCGCTCAACCCGCACCCGGCGCTGATCCCGGCCATCGAGGCGGGCTGGGTGGAATCGGTGCACTCCTTCGGCTCCGAGCTGGGCATGGAGAACTACATCCGGGCCCGCTCGGACGTGTTCTTCACCGGCGCCGACGGCAGCCTGCGCAGCAACCGGGCGTTCAGCCAGGCGGCCGGGCACTACGCCTGCGACCTGTTCATCGGCTCGACCCTGCAGATGGACCTGCAGGGCAACAGCTCCACCGCCACGCTGGGGCGCATCACCGGCTTCGGCGGCGCACCCAACATGGGCGCGGATGCGCGCGGGCGCCGCCACGCCAGCCCCGCCTGGCTCCGGGCCGGGCAGCAGGCCCGCGCGGGCCGCACCGGCGCCGCCGGCACGCCGCGTGGACAGAAGCTGGTGGTGCAGATGGTGGAGACCTTCCGCGAACACATGCAGCCGGCCTTCGTCGAGCGGCTCGATGCCTGGACCCTGCAGGAGCAGGCCGGCATGGCGCTGCCGCCGATCATGATCTACGGCGAGGACGTGACCCACGTCCTGACCGAAGAAGGCATCGCCAACCTGCTGCTGTGCCGCAGCGACGAGGAGCGCGAGCAGGCGATCCGCGGCGTGGCCGGGTTCACCGCCGTGGGGCTGGCCCGCGACGCGCGCACGGTCGAGAACCTGCGCGACCGGGGCGTCATCCAACGCCCGGCCGATCTGGGCATCGACCCGCGTCAGGCCACGCGCAACCTGCTGGCCGCGCGCAGCATGCGCGACCTCGTGCGCGCCTCGGGCGGGCTGTATGAGCCGCCCCGGCGCTTCCGCAACTGGTGATGGAGAACGCAACCATGAGCGATCCTGTTCCGGGCCTCGAAATCCTGGATTACGTCCTGGCGGGGCAACGTCCCGTCCCTTCTTTTGACCCCGTGCTGGTGGGCGTGGTGGGCTCCGGCAACCTGGAGGTGCTGCTGGAGCCGGCCGCCGACGCCGGCTGCACCGTGCACGTCGAAACCTCGGCCCGGGGATTCACGCCCATCTGGAACGCGGTGGTGCAGGCCTTCCAGGCGCGCCACGACCTGTCGGGCGTGCGCGTCTCGATCCACGACATGGGGGCCACGCCCGCCGTGGTGAGCCTGCGCCTGGACCAAGCCGTTTCGGAGCTGATGTCATGACCTTCGTGTCCTATGCAGAACTGTCGGCGCGGGAGCGGCTGGCGCAGGTGCTGGATCCCGGCACCTTTCACGAGTGGCTGCCCCCGGCCGCACGCCTGACCAGCCCCCACCTGGCCGTCCTCGGCGTGCCCTCGTCCTTTGACGACGGCGTGGCCATCGGGCAGGCGCGCCTGGACGGCCAGACCGTCTTCGTGGCGGCCCAGGAAGGCGCCTTCATGGGCGGCGGGGTGGGCGAAGTGCACGGCGCCAAGCTCGTGGGCCTGCTGCGGCGGGCGCTGCACGACCGGCCCCAGGCCGTGCTGCTGCTGGTCGAATCGGGCGGGGTCCGCCTGCACGAAGCCAACGCCGGGCTGATCGCCGTGTCGGAAGTGATGCGTGCGGTGCTGGAGGTGCGCAGCGCCGGCATCCCCGTCGTCGTGCTCATCGGTGGCGCCAACGGCTGCTTCGGCGGCATGGGCATCGTGGCGCGCTGCGCCGACCACGTCGTGATGAGCGACCAGGGCCGGCACGCCATGTCGGGACCGGAGGTGATCGAGGCCTCGCACGGCGTCGAGGAATTCGACGCCCGGGACCGCGCGCTGGTGTGGCGCACCACCGGCGGCAAGCACCGCTGGCTCACGGGGGACTGCGACGTGCTGGTGGACGACGACGTGGCGGCCTTCCGGTCGGCGGCCATCGGGTGCCTGGGCACGTCGCGCCCGGTGACCCTGGACAGCCTGGAGGCCGAGCACGCCCTGCTGGCCCAGCGGCTGGAATGGCTCTCCCAGGCCGAAGCCGATGGCGGCGAGGACGACGCCACGGCCCTGTGGACGTGGCTGGGCGTGGACGGTGCGGCGCGGGTGCCGGACCTGGACGTGGATCAGGTGCGGGCCCTGCGCCCCCTTTGAGGAGACTGCTCATGCAATGGAACCTGCTGGCCGAGGCGCTGTTCGGCGCCGATCACGGCATAGTCCAGGAAGGGGACTTCCTCTCGGGCACCGTCACCTGGGACGGGCAACCGCTCACCGTGGTCGGCACCACGGGGCATGCGCCCATCGGGGTGAAACTGGCCCTGGCCCAGGCGCGCGTGGTGCTCGACACCGTGGCGCGGCATCCAGGGCGCCCCCTGCTGCTGCTGATCGACACCCAGGGGCAGCAACTGCGCCGACGCGATGAGCTGCTGGGCATCCACCGCGCAATGGCCCACCTGGGCATGGCCATCGACCTGGCGCGCCGCCAGGGGCACCGGGTGCTGGGGCTGGTGTACGACCAGGCCCTGTCGGGCGGCTTCATCACCTCCGGGCTGATCGCCGACGCCTGTGACGCCCTGCCCGAGGCCGAGATCCGCGTCATGCGCATCCCCGCGATGGCCCGTGTGACCAAGCTGCCCGAAGCGCTGCTGACCCGCTTGTCGGCGTCCAACCCGGTCTTTGCGCCCGGCGTGGACAACTACGTGGCGATGGGTGGGGTGCGCAAGCTCTGGCGCGGCGACCTGCAGGCGGCCTTGCGCGAAGCCCTGGCCCACGCCCCGGTCGAGGACCGCCGCGCCCAGGACGGGGCCGAACGGGGCGGGCGCCGCCTGGCTCAGGACGTCATGCAGCGGGTGATGGAGGCGACATGACCCCCTCCGTCGACAGACCCCGGACCCTGCGCCGCCACCAGCTGGGCTGGTTGTCCGATGCGGGATGGGCCCGGCAGTTGGCAGTGCCGCGCGACGCCGTCGGGAACGCCATCGTGCAGCACTGGGCCCAGCACCGGCTGCCGCTGGTCGTGACCCAGCAGGCCCACCGGGGCCTGGCAGGCCCGGACATCGCGATGGGGCTGCCCGCCCCGAGGTCCTGGGAATCCCGGCGCATGCCCTTGGCCGTGGCGCCCCAGACGGTGCAGACCTGGGGCGATTTCCCCGAAGCCCGGACACTGGTCGACACCTGGCCCCAGACCCTTCAGGCAGACGGGATCCCGCTGGTCACCGCCCTGGAGCGCCTGGGCACCCGGGTGCGCGTGCACGGCAGCCACGGCTGGCAAGCCCTCACCGGCTGCCTCTATGTGCACTCGGGCTCGGACATCGACCTGACGGTGGGGGTGGACACCCCGGAGCAGGCCGATGCCGCCACCCAGGTGCTGGCCACCTTCCCCACGCACCAGCCCCGCCTGGACGGCGAGCTGGTGTTTCCGGACGGCCGCGCCGTGGCCTGGCGGGAATGGCAGGCCTGGCGGACGGGATCGGTGCGGTCGGTGCTGGTGCGGCGCGTGAACGGCCACGACTTGATCGATGGCCGCGCATGGCCGAAGGCTGAACACCCCACACTGGAAGGCGTCTCTCCATGAGTGCCCTGCCCCGCCTGAACCCGGTCCCCGCCAGGGGAATCGAGCGCATGACCCGCCAGATCGGGCGCTGCGCCACGCTGGCGCTGTACGACGAACTGGCCTTGTCGCCCAAGCCCGGCCTGGTCACGCTGGTCGACACCGGCAGCCACACCGACATGGACGCCCGCACCTTCATGCGCAGCCTCCTGGCCCTGCGGGGCTACTGCGTGGACATCGCCGGCCTGGGCGCCGCAGGAGCGCCGTTCCCCGAACTTCAGCGCAGCGGCATCGAGGCGGAGCGCCGCATGCTGGCGGCCACGGGCGGCATCAACACCCACCGGGGCGCGATCTTCATGTTGGGCCTGTTGTGTGCGGCGGCCGGGGCCTGCCTGGCCGCCGGCACGGCGCTGGAGCCCTCGGCGATCCGCCAGGCGCTTCAGACCCACTGGGGGGAGGCCCTGCACCAGCGGGCCCAGGTGCCGTCCCGGTTGCCGGGGGGGATGGCGGCGCGCCGGTTCGGCTTGCGCAGTGCGTCCCAGGAAGCCGCCGAGGGCTTTCCGGTGCTGTTCGAGGTAACCGTGCCCGCCCTGCAGCGGGCGCTCGATCAAGGTCTGAGCACGGCTCAGGCGCGCCTGGACGCGCTGTTCCACACGCTGGCGGTGCTCGACGACAGCAACCTGGCCCACCGGGGCGGCCTGGAAGGCCTGCGCCTGGCCCAGTCCATGGCCCGCGAATTCCTGGCGGCGGGTGGCGCACAGGCGCCCGGAGCCCTGGCGATGGCGGCCCGCATCGGCGAGGTGTTCGTGTCCCGCCGGCTCTCGCCCGGGGGCGCGGCCGACACCCTGGCGGCCGCATGCTGGATGCTGCGCCTGCCCCGTTCGGCGCCATGAGCTACGCGATCGTCTTCGCCGGACAAGGCATGCAGCACCCGGACATGCTGCCCTGGGTGGGCGATCCGCCGCTCCTGCAGACGATGTGCCGCCACCTCGGGGTGCCGGACTGGCGCCAGGCACTGGGCGATCCCGCCTGGGCCGAATGCAACCGGCACGCCCAGGTGCTGCTGACCGCCACCGCGCTGGCCGCCTGGCAACGGCTGGCGCCGGCCCTCCCGACGCCGGCAGCCGTGGCGGGCTACAGCGTGGGCGAAGTGGCGGCCTTCAGCGCGGCAGGGGTCTACGGGCCCGAGGATGCCCTCGCCCTGGCCGCCGCCCGGGCGCAGGCCATGGACCGGTGCGCACAGGCGTCCCCCGGCGGATTGTTGTCCG
Organism: uncultured Sphaerotilus sp.; assembly: GCA_964470355.1. Lineage (GTDB taxonomy): Bacteria > Pseudomonadota > Gammaproteobacteria > Burkholderiales > Burkholderiaceae_C > Sphaerotilus. The sequence continues at coordinate 8,490 of CAYYCN010000027.1, read as the reverse complement.
TCAGCGGGCTGGCGCCGGAACGGGTGAGGGCCGCGTGCGAGCGCTTCGGGCTGGACATCGCCATCCACAACGGTGCGGACGCCTTCGTCCTGGGGGGCCCCTGCCCGGCACTCGACGACATGCACCAGCACACGTCGGCGCAAGGCGGCCGCGCCACGCGCCTGCGGGTGGGCCTGGCCTCGCACACCCCCGCGATGCGTGAAGCGGGCGAGGCCTTCCAGGCCGCGCTGCAGACCGTGACCTGCCAGCGCCCCCACTCGGCTGTGTTCAGCAACGCCACAGGCGAGCGGGTGAGCACCGAAGCCGCGCTGCGAACCGCACTGGCCACGCAGATCCACTCCACCGTGAGGTGGGGCGACTGCATGGAAGGCATCCACGCCCGGCGGGTGTCGTGCGTGCTCGAAATCGGCCCCGGCCACGCCCTGGCGCGCATGTGGAACGACCGTCACCCGGACGTGCCGGCCCGTTCCTGCGATGATTTCCGCAGCGCCGACGCTGCGGTGCGCTGGGTCCTGTCCCGCTGTGCGGAGTGACCGCCTCCATTTTTTCTCTTCTCCGGGACCGATCCGATGCTCGTCTACGCCGTCTTGTTTGCCGCAGGCCTGTGGGCCGGTCTGCAGAACGCGCTGGCGGGCGGGGGTTCCTTCGTGACCCTGCCGGCGCTCATGTGGGCCGGGCTGACCCCGCTGGCGGCAAACATCACCTCCACCGTGGCCCTGTTTCCAGGCCAGGTCACCTCGGGATGGGCCGGGCGGGCGCTGGTGACCGGGGCGGGTGCTTTGTCGTTCCGGGCGCTGTTCGGGCTCAGCCTGGCCGGCGGCGCGCTGGGCGGGTGGCTGCTGCTGAACACCCCCTCCCGGCTGTTCGAGCACATGCTGCCGTGGCTGGTGCTGTTCGCCACGGTGATGTTCGCGTGGGGCAGCTTCGGGCGCCGGCCCCAGGCCGGAGCGGCGCACCTGTCGCCGGGGGCCACGGCCGGGGTCCAGTTCCTGATCGGGGTCTATGGCGGCTACTTTGGCGGGGGCATCGGCTTTCTGATGCTGGCGGCGCTGTCGCTGGCGGGGGTGGCCACGCGCCATGCGGGCGCCACCAAGAACGTGCTGGCCGCGGTCATGAACACCTCGGCGGTGCTCTTGTTCATCACCTCGCCGCAGGTGGATGGCGGGGCCGCGCTGGCCCTGGGCGTCGGGGCGATGGCCGGCGGGCTGGTCGGGGCCTGGGCGCTGCACCGGGTCAACGAACGGCTGCTGCGCATGGCCGTGGTGGGCATCGGGATCGCATTGACGGTCGGGCTGTTCGCCCGGTGACGTCCGCAGGACTCACACCCGCAGCGCGTCCACCGTCATGCCTTCCCGAAGGAGGGCATCCTTCAGCCATTGCGGCTGCGGGCCCTCGCCGGTCCACTCCTGCCCGGTGTGCGGGTGGCGGTACCGGACCTTCGGCCGTGGACGGGGCGCCTCCATGCTCAAGGTCCGCCGCCCCTGGCCCATCAGCTCCCAGGGCATGATGTCCCATTGAGCCATCCGCTCGCGGATCTCCTGGATCAGGGCCGCCTTTTCAGCCCGCGACAGCTGGGCCAGCTCATGCTTGTCGATCCCGTACCCGAGCATCAGGTCCTGAATGTGCTGAATGGCCTCGACCTGTTCGGGTGTGTATTGCCGCTGATCCGACATGGCGCCGTTGTGTACTGGGTCCGTTGAAATGCCGATCGTGCGTGCTGCACGCCGCCGGGTGTTCGGCCGATTGTAGGGATAGGATCCCCCGCCATGCGGTGTGCAGGAACACCGGTCGTGCACACCCAGGCGTGCGAAAGGGCAAGGACATCATGAGTGCACGGGAGCCGCACCACCGGGACAACCTGGCCGGCATCTTCTGGATGGTGGTCTCCATGGCTGGATTTGCGGTCGAGGACGTCCTCATCAAGTTCGCCACGCGGGCCCTGCCCATCGGTGAGGTGCTGATGCTGTTCGGGATCTGCGGGGCGGTCGTGTTCGCCGGACTGGCCCGGCGCGACGGGGCCAGTCTGCTGGCCGCGCGGGCCTTCCCTCGGGTCATGGCGATCCGGGCGGGCTTCGAGTTCGTGGGGCGGCTGTCCTATGCCCTGGCCATCACCCTCACGCCCCTGTCGTCGGCCACCGCCCTGCTTCAGGCCGCACCGATCGTGGTGGTGCTGGGCGCCACGCTGTTCTTTCGCGAGACCGTCGATTGGCCCCGCTGGTGCGGCATCGTGGCGGGCCTGCTCGGCGTGCTGATCATCCTGAGACCGGCCGCCGACGATTTCTCGGCGATGTCCCTGCTGGCGGTGGTGGGCACCGTGGGGTTTGCCGGGCGCGACCTGGCCAGTCGGGCGGTCCCCGCATCGGTGTCGACCTGGGTGCTGGGCTGGTACGGCTTCCTCACCTTGGTCTGCGCGGGGGCGGCCTACTCCTGGTGGGCCGGGCAGCCGCTGGTGATGCCCACGGTGACCGGGGCCCTGACGGTGCTGGCGGCCGCACTGACCGGCGTCTTTTCCTACACCTCGCTGATGAAGGCGATGCGCACGGGCTCCATCTCGGTCGTGACGCCCTTCCGGTACACGCGTCTGATCTTTGGCCTCACGCTGGGGGTGGTGATCTTCGACGAGCGGGTGGACGGCCCCATGGTCCTCGGATGCGCGGTGGTGATTGGGTCAGGACTGTTCGTGTGGTGGCACGGCGCACGGGGGTCACAGCGGCCCAAGCGGGCGCCTGGGACATGAGGGCGGGGGGAAAACCGCCCCCACCCTCATGTCCTCGACAGCCAGCGCAGCGCCTCTTGCAGCAACTCGCCCAAAAGGGGCTCGACCCGGGCGGCCCGATCCGCTCGGTAGCCGAACGGTGCCGTTTCGTCCATGTAGAGGCTCTGGCACATCTCCAGCTGGATGGCCGACACCCCCTGGTCGGGCTGGCCGTAGTGGCGGGTGATGTACCCCCCCTTGAACCGTCCGTTGACCACATGCGTCAACCCGGGGTTTCGGGTCGTTTGCAGCGGCTGCAGCACGGCCTCCAGCAGCTCCGGGCGACAGGCCTGGCCACTGTGGGTGCCGAAGTTCAGGTCGGGCAGCTTGCCGTCGAACAGTCGGGGCAGGACGCTGGCGATCGAGTGCGCCTCCCACAGCAACACGTGCCCGTGCCGGGCCCGCAAGCGCGCCAGTTCGTCAGACAAGGCCTGGTGATAGGGCTGCCAATAGGTCTGCACCCGGCGGACCACCTCCGCCGCGTCAGGCTCCAGGCCGGGTCGGTACAGCGGCACGCCCTTGAAGGTTTCCGTGGGGCACAAGCCCGTGGTGGTCTGGCCCGGGTACAGGCTCTCGCCAGTGGAGGGGCGGTTGAGGTCGATCACATAGCGCGACACCCCCGCGCCCAGCACGCTGGCCCCCAGGGCTCGGGCAAACGCATAGAGGCGGTCCAGGTGCCAGTCCGTGTCGCCGGTCTGGAAGGCCTCGTCGCTGTAGACGGGGTGCAGGTCGTCGGGCAGCCGGGTCCCGAGGTGGGGGATCGAGATCAGCAGCGGGGCGGTGCCCCGCTCCAGTCGGAAGATCGGCGGGTCTGACACGGCTAGGTCGGGGGCAGTCATGGCTCGGGGTCTCCAGAAACAGTGAGGACGGCCTGGGCAGGCAAGGCGGGCATGAGTTCGCGCAGGGCCGGCACGGTGCGGTTGGCCAGCACCTGGCGGGTCACGCGGATGACCTCTTCGTCCAGGCCGTCCCACTCGTTGGCATGGCTCAGCAGGAAAAAGTCGCGGCGGCCCAGCCGGGTGGACGGCAGCGGCAGCACCTCCACCTGGTCCAGCCAGGCGCGGGACTGCCACAGGCACAGCGGCGTGCTGATGGCCCAGCCCATTCCGGCGGCGACGAGGCTGAGCAGCGCATCGGTGGCATCGAACTCGAAGCGTCGGGGCGGCTGCAGGCCCACGTGGCGCAGGAAGCGCTCGATCTGCTGGCCGATCACCGAGCGCGCGGTGTAGCGCACCAGCGGCATGTCTCCCAGCCGGGCCGGCAAGGACTGCAGTTCGGCGACGGAGCGCGGCGCCTGCGGCATCCGGTCTGCGGCCAGTCGGGGCAGCACCAGCACCAGGGCCTCCGAGAACAGGGGGCGCTGCACGACGCGCCGGCTGTCCAGCGCGGTTTCGGTGCAGATGGCCAGATCGATCTCGCGGGCCTGCAGCTGACCGGCCAGCGCCGGGGTCAGGCCCGACCACAGCTGCATCTGCTGGACCGATCCCGACAGGGCCTGGATCAGGGCCGGCCCCACCGTCGCGGCGAAGGAGTCGACGCAGCCCAGGCGGAGCTGGGCATGTTCCTGGCGCGCATGGCCGCGCAACTGGTCGGCCACCGCCCGTGCATGGGCGAGCAGATCCCGGGCCTGTTCCAGCAGCACGCGTCCCGCACGGGTGGGCCGGGCTGGCCTCACGTCGCGGTCGAACAGGCTCACGCCACCGCCCTGCTCCAGTCCCTTGATGGCCTGGCTCACCGCACTCTGACTCAGGCCCAGCCGCTGCGCCGCCAAAGCCATCGACCCCGCTTCGCAGACGGTGACGAAGGCTTCCAGCGCCCGCAGGTCCGGCAAGGCGCGGACGCGTGCGGGGGAAGCGGAGACAGGTGGAGGGTTCTGGGGCATGGCGGTTCGATCCGATTCTTGAAGCGCGCCGATGGGCACGGCTCAGGGCCACAAATTCTGAACCATAGCTTCTGATTTCGTGAAGTTGAGGTCCGCCGCCGCGCCCGTTCCTACGCTTCACCCATCTCCTCCACTGCCACTCCCCACACCATGAGCACTTCCCTCGACAGCTATGACGCGATCGTGATCGGAGCCGGCGTGATCGGCTGCTCCGTGGCCTATCACCTGGCCCACTTCGGCGCGCAGCGCGTGCTGGTGCTCGACCGCACGCAGATCGGCGCCGGCACCACCTCGCAGTCCAGCGGCATCCTGCGCACCCACTACTCCGTCATCGAGAACGTCGAGCTGGCGCGCAAGTCGTGGGAGGTGTTCAACCACTTTTCCGCCTACCTGAACGACGAGGAGGCCTCGGCCGGGCTCGTGAAGTGCGGCTACCTGATCGCCGCCCCCGAGGGCCCCAAGCTGGAGCCCCTGCGCGCAGCCCTGCAGGGCCAGCAGGCCCAGGGCATCGAGGTGCAAATGCTGGGCGCCCAGGAGGCCCGGAGCCTGCTGCCCATCGCCCGGTTCGACGATGCCGCACTGATCGGCTACGAGCCCGAGGCCGGCTTCGCCGACGCCTACCTCGTGGCCACGGGCTTTGCCCGCGCGGCCCGTCGCATGGGCGTGAAGATCATGGAGGGCGTCGAGGTCCACCAGCTGCTGATGTCGGGCGGCAAGGTCGTGGGCGTGGACACGTCCAAGGGCCGCTTCATGAGCCACACCGTCGTGAGCACGCAGAACATCTGGGCCACCGACATCGAACGCTGGACGGGCGTGCCCACGCCGGTGAAGGCCGAGCGCCACGCGGTGCTGGCCCTGGAGGAAAAGGACTCGCCCTACACCTTCCAGATGCCGGTCTACAAGGACCTGGGCTCCGAGGGCATGCTGTACTGCCGCAGCTACGGCGGCAGCCAGATGCTGGTCAGCGAAGGCATCGTCGGTGAGACGCTGGAGCGCCCCGACAACGAGCAGGGCGACATCTCGATGGACTACATCGTGGAGGTGGGCGCGCAGGTCGCCGAGCGCTTCCCCACCTACGAGACCGCCGGCCTGGCCTCGTCGTGGACGGGCGTCTACGACGTCACCCCCGACTGGAACCCGGTGCTGGGCCGCCTGCCGGACGTGCCCGGCCTGGTGGTGGGCTACGGCTTCTCGGGGCACGGCTTCAAGCTCTCGCCGGGCGTGGGCCGGATCCTGGCCCAGGAGGCCCTCGGGCTCAAGACCGACGTGTCGCTGCAGCCCTATGCGCACGAACGCTTCCGCACCGGCAGCCTGCTGACCGGCAAGTACGGCCTGGGCGCGGTGTCCTGAACCGCCGGTGTCACCCTTTCCGAGCAGCAAGACCATGCACATCCTCGTTCCCGTCAAGCGTGTGGTGGACCACAACGTCAAGGTCCGCGTGAAATCCGACGGCAGCGGTGTCGACACCGCCGGCGTCAAGATGTCGATCAACCCCTTCGACGAAGTCGCGCTGGAGCAGGCGCTCCGGCTGCGCGATCAGGGCCTGGCCAGCCAGGTCACGGTGGTGACCTGCGGGGGCGCCGTGTCGCAGGACGTGCTGCGCACCGGCCTGGCCATGGGCGCCAACGCGGCCGTCCTGATCGACACCGGCACCACGGCGCCCGATCCGCTCGCCGTGGCCGGCCTTCTGAAGGCCCTGGTCAAACGCGAGGGCGTGGGCCTGGTGCTGTGCGGCAAGCAGGCCATCGACGACGACTTGGGCGCCACCGGCCCCATGCTCGCCGGCCTGCTCGACTGGCCGCAGGCCATCTCGGTGAACCGCCTGGCGCTGAGCGACGGCACCCTGCAGCTCGGCTGCGACGGGGACGGCGGACTGGAACAGCTCAGCGTGCCGCTGCCCGCGGTCCTGAGCGTCGACCTGCGCCTGTGCGACGCCCGCAGCATCACCCTGCCCAACATGATGAAGGCCAAGAAGGCCACGATCACCACGCTGCCGGCCGCCTCTCTGGCCCCTGAGCGCGCGCCCCAGGCCGTCACCGTGAGCGTGACCGAGCCCCCCGCTCGCCCGGCCGGCCAGCGCGTGGCCAGCGTGGCCGCCCTGATCGCACACCTCCAGCAACTGCCCGCCCTGTCGGCGTGAGACGCGGCACGAAAGGAACCCGACGATGACCACCCTGATCCTGGCCACCCACGACCTGCAGCAGCTGGACCCATCCACCGCCCGGCTGGTGAGCGCCGCCCAGCGCTTCGGGCACCCCGTGGAAGTGCTGGTGTGCGGCCCGAACACCGCCGAAGTGGCCGCCCAGGCCGCCGCCCTGCAGGGCGTCACCCGCGTGCTGCACGCGGAGCCTGCCGATCCGGCACGCCCCAACGCCGAGACCCTCGCGCGCCTGCTGGCTTCGCTGAGCGGCCGCTTCCAGGTCCTGCTGGCCGCCCACAGCCTGATGGCGCGGGCCGCGCTGCCCCGCGCCGCAGCCCTGACACAAGCTGCGTACCTGTCCGACGTGACCGCCATCCCGACTCCCGACCGCGTGGTGCGCCCGATGTACGCCGGGTCGGTGTTGAGCGAGATGCAGGTGAGCGCTGAGCGCCTGATGTTGACGATCCGCGCCTCGGCCTTCGCCCCAGTGGAGGCCGGCGCCACCGCAGCGCCCATCGAGGCCGTGGCGCCAGTCGAAGCCGACACCCGCACCCGGCTGCTGGGCTGCGAGGCCGCCGGCAGCAGCCGCCCCGACCTCACCCGTGCACGCGTGGTGGTGGCCGGCGGCCGAGGCGTCGGTTCGGCCGAACACATGCGCCTGGTCGAGGCCCTGGCCGACCGGCTGGGCGGCGCCGTGGGGGCCTCCCGTGCGGCCGTCGATGCCGGTTTTGCGCCCAACGCCGTGCAGGTCGGCCAAACCGGCAAAGTGGTGGCTCCGGAGGTGTACATCGCCGCTGGCATCTCGGGCGCCATCCAGCACGTGGCCGGCATCAAGGACGCCAAGGTGATCGTCGCGATCAACAAGGACCCGGACGCACCCATCTTCTCGGTGGCCGACGTCGGTCTGGTCGGCGACCTGTTCGAGGTGCTGCCGGCCCTGACCGAAGCCCTGCCGGCCCTGGCATGAACGTGCGAGCCCTGCCCGCGGGCCTGCGGCGGTTCGCGCTGGAAGACGTGTCGCGGGAGCCCTGGCGCAATGGCGGCGGATGGACACGGACCGTGGCGGTGGCCGAGGTTGGGGCTGAGCCACCCGCAACGACCACCTCCGCCTCCGCCGCAACCACAACCACGGGCACTGGCCGCACGCCCCCGCACTGGCGCGTCAGCGCTGCGGACATCACGCAGGATGGCCCCTTCTCCGTGTTCGAGGGCCTGGACCGAACTGCGGTCCTGCTGGACGGCCCCGGCCTGAAGCTGGTGGCGCCACAAGCGACGATCGCTTTCGAGCAGGTCGGCGACTTGGCCGCGTTTCCGGGCGAGATGCCCCTGCAGGCGCACCTGGGCACCGGCCCCGCTCGCCTGTGGAACGTGATGGTCGAGCGCAGCCGGTGGCGTGCTGACGTCCAGCTGCAGGCGACCGCCACAGCCCGAGTGGAACCCGGCGCCCACGCGGTGATCCTGGTGCTATCCGGCACCCTGCTCGTGGATGACGCCGAGGGCACCCTCGCCCTGTCTCTGCACGCCGAAGAAGGCCTGGTGCTGAACCGCCCGCTCGCGCCACTGCACCTGCACGGTCTGACCCCCGACACCCGATGGATCCACACGGCCCTGGAGCCCCTCTGACCATGAAAACCCCTGCTGCCCTGATCGACACCCATGGCCCGCGCGAGTCGATGGAATACGACGTCGTGATCGTCGGCGCCGGCCCGGCCG
>CAYYCN010000026.1:0-31146 GCA_964470355.1 uncultured Sphaerotilus sp. | reverse complement strand
CGGCGTGCTCACCAAGATCAACTCGGTGCTGATCCCCGGCATCAACGACGAGCACCTGATCGAAGTGAACCGCGAGGTCAAGAAGCGCGGCGCCTTCCTGCACAACATCATGCCGCTGATCTCGGAGGCCGAGCACGGCACGGTGTTCGGCCTGACCGGCCAGCGCGGCCCGACCGCCCAGGAACTCAAGGCCGTGCAGGACGCCTGCATGGGCGGCGCCAACCTGATGCGCCACTGCCGCCAGTGCCGCGCCGACGCCGTCGGCCTGCTGGGCGAGGACCGCTCCGAAGAGTTCACCCTCGACAAGATCGAGGAAATGGACATCGTCTACGACATCGACAAGCGCCGCGCCTACCAGGAGAAGGTGGAGCAGGAGCGCCAGGCCCAGCACCAGGCCAAGGTCGATGCCCTGGCCGATGCGCTGGACGCCAACCTGATTGCCGGCACCGAGGACCTGAAGGTGCTCGTCGCCGTGGCCACCGAAGGCCATGGCCGCGTCAACCTGCACTTCGGCCACGCCACCGAGTTCCAGATCTTCGAGGTCAGCCGCAAGGAAGCCCTGTTCGTCGGCCACCGCCGCGTGGACCTGTACTGCCAGGGCGGCTACGGCGAGGACGACCAGCTGCCGTCCATCGTCAAGGCCATCAACGACTGCCATGCGGTGCTGGTCTCGAAGATCGGTGCCTGCCCGAAGGACGAGCTGCTGGCCGCCGGCATCGAGCCGGTCGACCAGTACGCCGGCGACTTCATCGAGAAGGCCGCGCTGAGCTGGTTCAAGACCTACACCGGCCGCATCGCAGCCGGCGAGATCCAGCACGTGCCGCGCGGCGACGCCAGCATCCGCCAGGGCGCCTACACCGGCTCCGTGGAAGAAGCGGCCTGACCCTCATTTCCCCCACCCCTCCAGTCACATCAAGGAGATCGACATGGCCCTGAAGATCATTGCCTCGACGTGCACCGGCTGCTCCGCCTGCGAGCCCGAGTGCCCCAACGTTGCCATCCGCGAAAAGGGCGGCACCTTCGTCATCGACCCCAAGAAGTGCACCGAGTGCGAAGGTCAGTTCGACTCGCCCCAGTGCATCGCGGTCTGTCCGGTCGACGGCTGCATCAAGCCGGCCTGATGCCCAACCCCAGCTCGTGAGATCCCCATGATCCTCCCCAACGTCACCGTCACCGCTGCGGCGGAAAAGTTCATCCGCCGCATGGTCCGCTTTTCGGATCACCCCGCTGGCGGCTTCCGCCTGGAAGTCAGCCCGGGCGGTTGCTCCGGCTATTCCTCGGAATTTGCCGTGGTGCCGGCGCCGCAGGAAGGGGATGCCGAGCTGATGGTCAACGGCACGCGCGTGTTCCTGCCCGCACAGAGCCGCCTGCTGCTCGACGGCGCCACGATGGACTTCGAGGACACGCCGGTGAAGTCCGGCCTGACCTTCATGGTCCCGAATGGCCAGTCCTGCGGCTGCAGTTCGTCGGGCGAGGCCGCGCCACCGCCTGCGGTCTCGACGTTCTCGCTGAGCTCGCTCAAGCGCGTCTGAGCCGAGGCGACCGGACCACCCCAGGAGTTCCGCGATGCAAGCCGACTTCGACGATGCCGTGCTGGGTCACGGCCTGCCGACCGCCGCCGAGGCGGCCCTGCGTGAAGCCGGCCTGCATCGCCAGGATCCCCCCCGCGCCATGGCCGCGCTGATGCGCGCCCAGTCCCTGGCGCCCGAACATCCCGCGGTGCTGATCGCCCTGTACCGCGACCACTTCTACGGTCACCGCCTGGCGCCGGCCCGCGACATCGCGCGCCGGGCCCTGCTGGCCGGCGCCACCGCGCTGGGTCTGCCCGCGTGCTGGCGCGATGCGCCGCGCCAGGCCCTCGAGGGCGCTCGCGACGAGCCCGTGACCCGCTTCTACCTCTTCTCGCTCAAGGGCTACGCCTACCTGAGCCTGCGCCTGGGCGACATGGACGAAGCGCGCGACGCGCTGGCCGTGCTGCGCGACCTGGACCCGCAGGACCGGGTGGGCGCGGCCCTGCTGGAAGGGGTGCGTCAGCGGCGGGCCCATCTGGCCGCACATCCGGATGAGGACGACGACCGAGGCCTGCCGATGCCGGTTTTCGGGCAGCCGGCCTGGACCACGCTGCAGGCCTGAGGGACACGACATGGCCGCCATCGTCCAGCTCCACCCGGCCGTCCCGGCGGCGCCTCCAGGCCTCGGCGGCTCGCTGCCCGACAGCGGGCGTGCCGGCGCCCCCATCGCCTCAGCGATCGCACAGACGTTCCGGGCCCCGGCGGGCGACATTCCGCTGCTCGACTGGAACGGCCATCCGATCGACTGTTCACGCTGCGCCCATCTGGCCCTGCGCGAAGCCGGGCAGTGCGAGCCCGGCCACAGCTGCATGCAGGACGCCTACGCGCGCCGCATCGACCGCTTCTTCCGCCAGCACCGGGACCTCGCGGCCACGCACCTGGAACACCCGTACTTCGAGGTCCGGGCCATCGCCGCACGCTACTGCGACGTCTTCCACCTCCCGTCGATGGTCGAGGACGAGGATGAAACCGTGCGCCTGCAGGTGGCCTTGCGCGTGCCGCAGCGACTGCTGCAGCGCATGGTGCACGACGAACACCGCGAGGTCCGCATCCGCGTGGCCCAGCGCCTGGACGAAGACCACCTGGGCCAGTTGCTGAAGGACCCCGACTACGAGGTGCGCAAGGTCGTGGCCCGCCGTCTGCCGGTGTTCTTGCTGGCGCTGCTGGCCGACGACGCCGATCTGCAGGTGCGTCTGCAGGTGGCCGCCCGCGTCGAGATGCCCACGCTGTGGCGCATGGCCGCCGATCTGGCGCCCGAGGTGCGGCGGGTCGTCGCCGAGCGGGTGCCCCACGGCCTGCTGCCGCTGCTGGCACGCGACGAGGACTGGCTGGTGCGCTGGCATGTGGCCAGCCGCGCCGATGCCGAAGTGCTGCGCACGCTGGCCGACGACCCCGACGCCGAAGTGCGGGCCCGGGTGCAGGAGCGCCTGGCTGCGGCAACCCCCGTGCATGGAATGGAAGGAGTCCCCCATGGCTGACATCGCCCGCGACGAGGACACCCTCGAAATCGCCGATCCGCCCCGCTTCAACATGGGCGAGCGCGTGATCGCGCGCAGCGTGATCCGCAACGACGGCACCTACCCCGGCCTGGACATCGGTCATGTGCTTGTCCACAAGGGCGACATCGGTTACGTGACCTCCATCGGCACCTTCCTGCAGCAGTTCTACATCTACGCCGTCGAGTTCGTCGACACCAAACACAAGGTCGGCATGCGCGCCAAGGAGCTCTGCACGCTGGACCACCTGCCGCCCGAAGTGCTGGAAAAGCTCGGTGCCAACGCCGAACGTCTGGCCGAACTGCGCTGAGGGCGCAAGGCCCGCCGTCTTTTTGAACTCACGTCCAGATCCAGGAGACCCCGTCATGCTGATCGAACCGCGCGAACCGAAATACACCTGGGGTGCCAAAGTGGCGGCGCTGGTGGATCTCCACAACGACGGCAGCTTCCCGGATCGGGCCGAAGGCGAACTGCTGGTGCCGCTGGGCGGCTGGGGCGAGATCGTCAACGTGGGCCACCACAACGAGAGCAACACGCCGATCTACCTGGTCGATTTCGACGGCCTCGTGCTGGGCTGCACCGAGGAGGAGATCCTGCTCGAAGCCGAGGTGTTCGAGTTGGTCGAGGAGGCGGGAGGCGCTCTGTCATGAACGCCGCGCCCGTCGAACCTCCCCCTGTGCCGCCCGAGGCGCCCCGGGTCGTCGCCGTGGCGGTGCAGCCGTTTTTTGTGTGGCAGCTCACCAAGGCCCTGGGCCTGCGCCAGCGCTACAAGTACGTGCAGCCGCGCATCCTGCGTGAAGGTGCCGGCTGGAAGGTCGTGAGTCCCAACTGCTCGCGCAACATCGACCGGGAGGGCGGCGAGATCGACATCGCGCTGCTGCTGCCGGTCGCCGACGGCCCCCGCTGGCAGCTTCATTGTCGTGATCACGCGCGCCAAGTCTGGGTGCTGTGCCTGGAAGGCTCGCAGCAGGCCGTGCTCGACCGACTGGTCGAAGACGAACACCGGGAGTTCTGGCAATGATCTACCTCGACCACAACGCCACGACCCGCACCGCGCCGGAGGCCCTGCAGGAGATGGTCGACGTGATGGAGCGGGCCTGGGCCAATCCGTCGTCCACGCACGGTCCGGGTCAAACGGCCCGCCGCATCCTGAGCGATGCCCGCACACGGGTCGCGACCGCGCTGGGCTGCCTGGGCAACGAACTGGTCTTCACCAGCGGCGCCACCGAATCGAACCACATGGCCGTGCTGGGCGCTGTGCAACTGGGCCGTGCAGCCGGTCGCCGACGGTTGGTGATGTCGGCCGTCGAGCATCCCGGCCTGATCGCGCTGGGTCGGCGTCTGCAGGACCAGGGTGTCACGCTGGACCTGATTCCGGTGAACGCCCGTGGCGAGCTGGACCTGGAGGCGGCCCGCGCCCTGATCGGGCCGGACGTCGCGCTGCTGAGCGTCATGGCTGCCAACAACGAGACGGGCGTGTTGATGCCCATGGCCGAGCTGGCCGAGCTGGCGCGCGCCCATCAGGTGCCTTTTCACAGCGATGCGACCCAATGGGTCGGCAAGGGCGCGGTGCGCTTCGCCGACAGCGGGGCCGACCTGTGGTCCGTCTCGGCGCACAAGCTGAACGGACCCAAGGGGGTGGGCGCGCTGATCGTGCGCAAGGGCCTGAACTGGCCGGCGCTGCACAGCGGCAAGCAGGAGCGCAACCGGCGCGGCGGCACCGAGAACCTGCCCGGCATCGCCGGATTGGCCGCCGCCGGCGACCGCATGCTCCGTTCGCAGGCGGAAGACGTGCGCCACATGGCCGTGCTGCGCGACCGCCTCGAAGCCGGGCTGCGCCGCCTCGCACCTGACGTGCATGTTTATGCCGCAGGCGTGGCCCGCCTGCCCAACACGCTGTGCGTGCGCTTCGGCGTGCAGGACGCCGATCGGGTCCTGGGCAAGCTGGAGCGTGCGGGCGTGATCGCCTCGTCGGGTGCAGCGTGCTCTGCCGGCGGAACCCAGCCTTCGCACGTGCTGCTGGCGCTGGGCGCCAGCCCCACGGAGGCCAAGGGGTCGATCCGTTTCTCGCTGGGCCGCGACACCACCGCTGCGGAGATCGACGAGACGCTGGCCGTCGTCACCCGCGTGATCCTGCCGCTGCTGCAAGAGGAGGGGGCTCTGGCGGCGTGAGCGTGCGCCTCGCCTCCCGCTGCCGACGTTCTTCCCTTTGAACCCACATCTCTGCTTCCTTCACCCGATACGACAGGACACCCCCATGAAAGTCATGATCCGCCGAGGCTCCAACGGCCAGCTCTCCGCCTACGTGCCCAAGAAGGATCTGGAAGAGCCCATCGTCTCCCAGGAGAAGGACGACCTGTGGGGTGGCAACGTGACGCTGGCCAATGGCTGGATCCTGACCCTGCCCGAGATGCCCGAGGGCACGAAGCTGCCCATCACCGTGGAGGCCAAGAAGACGGCCGGGGCGGAGGCCGAATGACCACCACCGTTTCCACGGCCACGGCTGTGGCCGAGTCCACGTCGGCCTCACCCCCCGCGAGTGGCCCGGCCCCGACCACGCTGGCCGAACTGTCGGCGCTGGCCGAAAGCGCGGCCACCGTCCGTGAGGCGGCGGCGCTGCTGCGGACCCACATCGCGCCCTTGCGGGTGGTCGTGGTCGACGCCACGGACATGCAGCACGAGACGCCCGCCCTCACCGGCGAGCGCTGGAGCCTGTTCCTGGCCGCCAGCGACGGCCATTGCTGGACCGTGACCCGCGACACCTCGCAGGTCGCCGGTCTCTACCTCTGTCCACGGAGTTGAACCATGTCCTCGGCCCAGGCGCTTGATTCCTCCGTCGTGAAGCCCACGACCCGCAAGGTCCCGGTGGTGCCGGCCGCTGCCGCCGGCCATCAGGGCGAGGCCGATCTGTGGGCCGATCCCTCCGTCGATCCGCTCACCCTGGCGGAGGCTCCGGCGCCGGTCGAGGACGTCGTGCTCGACGGCGACTGGATCGCGCTGTCGGATCCGGACCTGTCCGACGTCGAGCAGCAGCTCGTCCAGATGGTCCTGGGCTCGCCCCGCCTCACGCACGGGCCGATGGTGGCGCGCTTCGAGCAGGCGTTCGCCGAGCGGCTGGGCCGCAAGCACGCGGTGTCGGTGGCCAGCGGCACGATCGGCACCTTCCTGGCCCTGCGGGCGATGGACATCGGCCCCGGCGACGAGGTGATCGCCTCGCCGCACGCCTGGCACCAGGTGGCCCATGCGATCACGCTGGTGGGGGCCAAGGTGGTGTTTTCCGACATTCATTACTGGTCCGGCTGCCTGGATCCGGTGCGGGCCGAGTCCCGCATCACGCCGGCCACCAAGGCCATCCTGGCCGGCAACATCAACGGCCACCCGGCGGCCTGGGATCCGCTGCGCGAGCTGGCCGATCGCCACGGCCTGCGGCTCATCGAGGACAGCACCGAGGCGCTGGGCTCGCGCTACAAGGGGCGTCTGGTCGGCTCTTTTGGAGATGTGTCGGTGTTCGATTTCTCGCAGCCGTCGCCGCTGTGCACGGGCGAGGGTGGCATGGTCGTCACCGACGACGACCGCCTCGCCATCGAGCTGCGCTACCTGCGCCAGCGCTCGATCCGGGACCGCAATTCCATCTCGGTGGGCGCGCGGGTGCCGATGCAGGCGGGCATGAGCGAGATCAACGCCGCGCTGGGCGTGGGCCAGTTGCACCGGCTGCCGGAGATCCTGGAGCGCCGAAAGGCGGTCGAGGCGGCCTACACGACCGAGATGGCCAGTTTCGAGGGCATCAAGCCGCCCTGGATCTCGCCCGACGTCGACGAGATGCACTGGATGGTCTATTGCGTGCATCTGGGCACCCGCTTTTCCGCCAGCGGTCGCCGGCAGATCGTTGAGGATCTGGCCGAGGAATTCATCGAGGCCGCGCCGTACTGCAAGCCATTGCACCAGCAGTTCCACTACGCCCGCCTGGGCTGGAAGCGCGGTGACTTCCCCGCCGCCGAGCGCATCGGTGACCGGGCGCTGGCGCTGCCCTTCCACACCCACCTGGACGCCGACGAGGTGCAGTTTCTGGTGGGCACGCTCAAGGACGCGGCGACCAACGTCGGCGCGGGGGCAGCCATTTACTGAATGAACTTTGCAGGAACCCACATGACCTTCACCACTGTGACCCAGTTGCCCGACGCCGTCCTCACCGGCCTGCGCGCCGGCACGCTGGCGCCCTACATGGGCCCCGGCATGCTGAGCCTGTGCGCCGATCTCAACGTCCCGGCCGAACCGCTGGCGCTGGCCCAGGTGCTCACCGCCAAGGTATCGGTGCCCGGCAAGATCAAGAACAAGCTGACCCAGGCGGCGCAGTTCATCGAGAACTTCAAGCACCGCAAGACCCTGGTCGGCGCGATGGAGGTGGCCTACGCGCCGCACCCGACGCCTTCGGCCTTCCACCGCTGGATCGCTGCGCTGCCTTCGCCGCTGCTGGTGGACTGCTGGTACGACGACACGATGCGCCAGGCGCTGGCCGAGCGGGCCGTGTCGCCCGGACCGTGGGTGGAGGTGCAGGGCCTGTCGCAGTCTGAGCACTTCGGCACCTGGTACGGCTGGTACGCCGCCGACGGCTCGGCCCTGCCCGACGCCCCGGCCGACACGCCCGAAGCCTGCGCCACGCTGTACTACAAGCCCTGGGGCGGTCATGCCCCGGCGGCCAACTACCTGGTCTCGGACTCCGACTACGTCGAGGTGCTGACCGAGATCGACATCCAGACACCGATCCCGACGCTGGTGCAGCAGCGCCGCCAGCACCTGGGCTTCGTGTTCCTGGGCTGCCGCTTCAACGACCAACTGGCTCGCACCTTCGCGCGCCAGATCATGAAGCGCTCGGGCGGCCCGCACTACGCCGTCATGCCCGACGAGCCCACCCGCATGGAGGCCCGCTTCCTGGAGGAGCAGGGCATCACCCGCATCGCGATGACGCTGGCCGAGGTGGCCGAGCAGCTCACCGCGTCGACCGTGGCCGCCTGAGGGGGCGGTCTTTCAAGCCGGCGCCAAGGCCGGCGCATTCTTTCTTCATCCATTCCTTTTAGGAAGCTTTCCCATGACCACCCTGACCATCCTGCCCTCGGGCAAGACCGTGGACGTCGCCGTCGGCACCAGCCTGCTCAAGGCCATCCTCGACGCTGGCGAATCGCTGCTGAGCAAGTGCGGCGGCGAAGCCAAGTGCGGCGCCTGCCACGTCTTCGTGCTCGAAGGCCGCAAGAGCGTGTCCAAGATCGCACGCGCCGAAAACGAGAAGCTCGACAGCCTCGTGGGCGTGGGTTCCAAGTCTCGACTGGCCTGCCAGGTCTCGGTGACCGGTGAAGAGCCGATCAAGGTGGAACTGCTGGGGGCGCTCTCCGGAGGCTGAGCCCTGCGGCCGTTCCCCTGCGTTCATGCCTGGCCGGCGAGGGCCCGTCTCGCCTGCAAGCGCTTGTGAAGTGGATTCGCCAACGTGGACCGGATGGCCGCGTCCGGTGGATCCGCCGATTCCCTCTCATCCGATCCGTTCTCGACGGCAAGGAGTTGCGCATGCTGGATGTGGCCATCATCGGTGGCGGACTGTGCGGATTGGCCCTGGCCCATTCGCTGCACGCCCGCCGTGTCGATTTCCAGCTCTTCGAGGCCCGTGACCGCTTGGGGGGACGGGTGAAGAGCGCCGAAGGCCCGCAAGGTGCGCGGGTCGACCTCGGGGCCACGTGGTTCTGGCCCGACACCCAGCCGGCCATGGCCCGTCTGGTGGAGG
This sequence comes from uncultured Sphaerotilus sp., assembly GCA_964470355.1. Lineage (GTDB taxonomy): Bacteria > Pseudomonadota > Gammaproteobacteria > Burkholderiales > Burkholderiaceae_C > Sphaerotilus. Next base: position 22,309 of record CAYYCN010000026.1, on the reverse strand, counting down.
ACCTGAAGCTGCCCAGTCTGGCGCAGCCCGACGACGGCCGGGTCCTGGTGCTGTCGGACCCCCAACAGACCCCTCAGACCCAGATCGTGATGAACGATTTCCTGCCCCATGTCGACGGCGACGCGGAGGCGGGACCGATGGCCCCTGCAGGGCGCCTGCACGGGGGCGCGCGCCGGTTGACGGGCAGCATGGCCGCGCTGATCGAGGCGTTTTCGACCCCTCTGTCGAGCGAGCGCCTGCATCTGCAGATGGCGCTGACCGAGGTGCACGATCAAGGCGATCACGTGCGCCTGGTGTTTCGGCCGGAGCCCACGGCTTCGTGCGGCGCTGTACCGGTCTGGACGGTGCTGGCCCGGCGGGTGGTGCTGGCGTTCCCGCCCCGTCTGGTGGCGCAATCCGTGGCGTTTCACCCGGTCCTGCCCGCGCCGGTGGCCGAGGCGTTGGCCGAGGTGCCGACCTGGATGGCCACAGCGGCCAAGGCGGCTTGGTTTGCGGGCCGTCCGGTCTGGCGCGAGGCGGGCCTCACGGGCAATGCCTGGTCCACACATGCCCAGTCGGTCCTGGCCGAGGTGTTTGATGCGAGCGCCTCACTGTCGGGGTCCGAAGGGGGCGCGCTGGCGGGGTTTTTTGCGCTGGACAGCGGGCAGCGCCGGACGTTCGAGCGCGCCATGCCGTTGCTGCTCGACAGCCAGGTCATGGCCTTGTTCGGTCCGTGTTCGGAGGCGCAGCCCTGGGTGTGGCAGGACTGGGCGCGGGAACGCCTCACCTGCAGTGCCGCAGACCTCGCCGAGGAGAAGGCGCCGCCGCAGCATCCGGATCCTTCGCCGACGCTGATGGCTCCCCACTGGGCCGGCAAACTGCATTTTGGTGGCAGCGAGACCGGGCGGCGCTCGCCGGGTTACCTGGAAGGGGCCCTGTCCGCGGCCGGTCGATTGCGCACGGCCCTGACCGCGGCACCGAAAGCGGAGCCGGATCGGTCGGGCGCCGTGGCTCCCGATGGGTGGATCGTCGGTGGGGTGTCTCGGGAGCTGGCGTCATGAAGCTCTCGCTCGATCGCCATCAGGTGCTGGCGCTGGCCGACCGCTTCGAGCAGTTGGCGCCGCTGGTGGAACAACTGCGTTTCGGCCCCCGCATCGAGATCCCGCACCGCCTGCTGCCGATGGAGGCGCTGGCGCACCTGGTCGACCTTGGGGAGCGTGCGCGTGTGGCCTGCGGCGCAGCGCCGGGTCGGGGTGGGGAGGCCGCCAACCAGACACCGTTCGACGCCGGCCGCCACGCCCAGCTCCAGACCTTGCTGACCGCGCTGCAGGAACCCTCCGCCCGCTTCGACGCCTCGGACGACCTGGAGATGCTGCTGCCCGCCATCGCCCGCTGGCTGATCCAGGGGGGAGAGCGGGGTTGGCTGTTTCATGCCAATCTGGCCGGCAAGCCTTTGGCCTGGGTGGTGACGCGGCTGGACTTCGTCGCCCCGTCGAGCGAGGAAACCGGCAAGGTCATGATCGAGCTGAAGGCGCACGCCAAGCTCGGCCTGGTCACGCAGACGATGCGCATCACCGAGGCCGACATGATCGGCCGTAGCGTGGCGGAGATCTTTGCCGACAAGGGCTTCCTCAAGGAGACGCCCGCGCTGCTGGCGCAGTACGACCGCACGGCGCAGCGCTACTTCGACTGGCGCACGCGCGACGGCGTGCAGTTCCTGGGCACGGGCACCGGCTTTCACGCCGAGGACCCCAGCGCCACCCACCGCGACTCGGACTGGACGCGCAAGGACCAGATCGTGATGTCGTCGGGCGGCGGTGCGGCCCGGCTGGTCAACGACGAGGGCATCCTGCCGGTGCGCGCGGGCGGCCTGGACGCCCCGGGCGACATCCTCGGCCCCTATTTGCGCAAGGCCGCCAAGAGCAACCGCTACAGCGCCGAGTCCGAGGTGGCCGAGCAGCAGGCCGACATCCCCAAGGGCCTGTTCACCCAGCTGCCGGTGCATGGCTACCTGTTCATGTTCCACCTGGACCTGCACCACCATGTGTGGGTGCACGTGGACGACCTGGCGGCCTACGCCTACCAGCCCGAGCTCAAGGGCAAGCTGGTGCTGCCGCCCGAGCAGACCGACCTGATCGACATCCTCACCGCCGAGATGGACGTGCTGATGGACGACATCGTGGCCGGCAAGTCCGGCGGCACCACGGTGCTGTGCGCGGGGCCTCCCGGCGTGGGCAAGACGCTCACCGCCGAGGTCTACGCCGAGATCATCGGCCGCCCGCTCTACCGCGTGCACTCGGGCCAGCTCGGGCTGAACGTGGCCAGCATGGAGACGGCGCTCAAGGACGCGCTCACCCGCGCCCAGCGCTGGGGCGCGGTGATGCTGATCGACGAGGCCGACGTCTACATCAAGAAGCGCGACGACAACATCACCATGAACGCCGTGGTGGGCGTGTTCCTGCGCGTGCTGGAGTACTTCAACGGCCTGCTGTTCCTGACCACCAACCGCATCGATGACATCGACGAGGCCATCGTCAGCCGCTGCATCGCGCTGATCCGCTACCACGCGCCCGACGAGGCGGCTCGGGCACGCATCTGGGGTGTGATGGCGGCGCAGTTCGGTTTGGTCCTTGACGATGTGCTGATCTCCACGCTGGCGCGGCGGTTTGCCCAGGCCAGCGGCCGCGACATCAAGGGCCTGGCCAAGCTGGTGGCCAAGTACTGCCACCACCAGAAGGCCGAGCCGACGATGGCGGTGTTCCTGCGCTGCGCCATCTTCCGCGGCATGGACGCCCTGCCGGCCTGAACCTTGACGACACGCCCCAGATCCCCCTGAGACCCGAGAGCCGCGCATGTATCACCAGTCCTTGTTCGAGATCCTGCGCACCTCCGGCGAGGCGGTGATGCAGCTCATCGTCGAGATGCAGAGCAGCGACGAACTGTTCACCAGTCCCAACACGCGGGCCACCATCGAGGACCACCTCCGCGTCATGGCCAACACCATGGCCTGGCTGCCTTCCATGCTGCACTTGCGTCTGCCCCAGGTGGATTGGGCGGGTTGGGCAGCGCTGCACGAGGCGCTGTTCAATGAGGGCTCGACCGAGGAGGTGGCGCTGCGCCGCGACATCGTCTGGTATGCGGTGTGTGCCCTGGTGCCGGCGTCCCTGGTGCTGCTGGACACCCTGCGCAAGCGCGAGCCGGAGCTGTTCGAGATCCTCTATTGAGTGAGGCGGACCCGCGCAACGGTCCTGCGGAAGCGTTTCCGTCCAGGCGTGCGTGAGCGTGTCCGGCGCTGAGGTTCTCAGGAACGAGGTCTTCCAGCGACTTGAGGCAAGTCAAAGTTGACCATGGCGGCGATGCCTAGTCTGACGGCCATGCATGCCACCTCCGACTCCGGTCCCAAGGTCTTTTTCCAAGCCCAGCAGGCCGCGTTCGGTCGGACGCTGGACGGGGTTCTCCGTGGAGCGGGGCGCGAGACCCTGGTGCCGCGGCTGCTGGCCCAGGCCTACGACAGTTATGAGCACAATGCGGCCGAGCAGGCCCAGGGACAGCCCCCCCTGGATTGTGGAAGGGGTTGTGCGGCGTGCTGCTCCCTGCGGGTGACCGCCACGGCCCCGGAGATTCTGGGCGTGGCCCGTTTCCTTCAGGCGGTGCAGCCCTCCTTGCAGGCCCGGGGAATCGACCTGATCGGGCGACTCCGACAGGTGCAGGCGCAGACCATCGGGCTTTCCGAAGCCGAGCGGGTGCAGGTGCGCCGGGCGTGTCCCTTCATCGCGCAAGGGGTGTGCGTGATCTATGCGGTGCGCCCGCTGGCGTGCCGGGGCCATGCCTCGCACGACCGCCGCAGTTGCGCCGAGGCGGCCGCGGGCCGGGCGGACGAGGTGGCGTATTCGGTGGCCCACATGACCGTGCGCAGCCTGGTGCAGAACGCCATGCAGTCGGCGATGCGGGACCGGGGTTTGGCGTGGTCGGCTTATGAGCTTCTGGCGGGGACGGTGTTGGCGCTGGAGCACGACGACGCCGAGGCGGCGTGGTGGGCTGGACAGGACCCGCTGGCGGCGGCCCAGGTGCACGAAGTGGATCCGCAGGAAATGGCCCAGGTGTTTGAGGCGCTCAAGGTCTGAAGGCGTGGGGGAGGTGGCCCCACACGCGGATTCAGCCGGCAGGTGCACCGGCTTCCAGCAGGAAGAGATTGACGGCCGCACGTCCGTAACCGGCCTCGTTCACCGCGACGTCCAGCCGCAGTGAAGCCAGGTCGTCGGCCAGGGGGTCGACCTGGGCATCCCGGTCCTGGAACAGCGTCTTGAGGCTGCCCCCGCACGCATCGCAGGCTTCGGCTTGGACGGCAGGCGAGAGCCCTTCCAGTCCCAGGTAGTCCACTTCCCGTTCGCTGTCGCACAGGGCACAGCGGGCGCGTTCGGTGTTCCAGCGTGTGGCACACAGACTGCATTCAAGGTAGCGGGAGCCGGCCTTGCCGTCTCCGCTGAGCACGAGACCTCCCACCGGAAGACTGCCGCAGCAGGGACATGCGGCCCGGTCGGCTGGGCGGGCCGGTGTTTCAGGCAGATGCCGGGCGGCCTGGGTCCACAGCAGCTGCAGCGACGCGGCGAGCCACAAATCACCGATCTGTCGAGGCCGCTGAAGGGGCAGGCCTTGGCTCAGGTGCAGCAGGTCCTGGGCGTGCTCGAGCAGCGTCTGGTCGGAAACCGTCTGGGCGGCTTGCAGGCCGGACCGCAGGGTCTCGCGGACGTGCGGCGCAGGGGACGTGCCCGCGCCCTGCCCTGGGGCCCCGATGGCCGACAGCACGCCTGGGGCCGCAGCCAGCAAGGCTCGGTGCAGGGAGGGCAGGTGAGCGGTCCAGCCGGCCTGGTCTGCGTGCAGGGGCAGCGCAGCGCCGGCGAGCGATGGGGAGGGCCGCCACACGGGGCAGGCGTGATCCAGCAGGGTTTGCTGGAGATCGCACAGCCCGGCCAGGGCCTGGAGCCAGAGGCCCAACTCGTGGTCGACGGACAGGGTGCGCATGCGGGCGGCGCGGGCGGCAAACAGGCCGTCTCGGGGCAGGAGCACTCCGGGGGGGCTCAGGGACGACGACAGCACTGCACCGGGCTGGGGGGCGCCGCCGACGACGTCGGAGGTGAGCGGGAGGGGAAAAGTCATGTGGCAATCGTCCATGCCGGGCGCCATGAGGCCCGGCGAAGAGAAGTCAGGGGGTGCCGAGGTCGGCGGTGCATTCGGCCAGAGCGCGGGACACCGTGGCGGCTGTGTCGGCCCCGGCGTGCGTCGAGGGTTCGGCGTAGACCACGGACCGACCCTGGCGAGCAAATCCCACCAGCATCAGGCCGGCGGTCTGTGCCGCGCGCACCGCCATGGCGGTGGGTGCGGACACCGCCACCAGGGCCGGCAGGCCGGCACTGGCCACCTTTTGCACCATTTCGTAGGACGCACGGCTGGTGACGAGCACAAAACCGTCGCCTGGCGGCGCCGGGGTGCCGGGGGCGAGCAGGGCGCCGATCAGTTTGTCGAGCGCGTTGTGGCGGCCCACGTCCTCGCGCAGCAGGCGGATGCCGCCCTGCGCATCGACCCATGCCGCGCCATGCGCCGCGCCGGTGTTGCGGAACAGGGCCTGGTGGTCGTCCAGGTGTCCCAGGGCCCGATCGATGGATTCGGTCGAGGGACGGGGCCGGGGGCTGGGATGGGCTGGGGCGCCCACGCGCGGCAGCGCCGACAGGCTGTCGAGCCCGCACAGCCCGCAGCCGGTGCGACCGGCCAGATTGCGGCGGCGTTCCTTCAGCGCGGCAAAGCGGCGCTGCGGAATCCGCATCTCCACCGTCACGCCTTCGCAGCCGGTGTGCACTTCCAGGTCGAGGATTTCGTGGCGCTCGGCCACGATGCCCTCGGTCAGGCTGAAGCCGCGTGCCAGGTCTTCCAGCTCGGACGGCGTGGCCAGCATCACCGCGTGCGAGACACCGTTGTAGGCCAGGGCCACCGGCACCTCCTCGATCAGCACATCGGTGTCGGCCTGGTCGGGCCGATCGGCGTGGCGGCGCTGCACGGGGCAGCGGGCGGTGGTGTCGAGGCTCATGGTCGGCGAAGGCGGAAAGCGGAAGGGTTCAGGCGGAGGCCGGTTCGGCAGGTGCCGACACGGCCTCGGGGGCTCACTTGCCGGTCACCTGACGGTACCAGCCCCGGTGGTGCTGCTTGGCCCAGGCGCGGGTGACCGTGCCGTACCACATCGCCCGCACCGTGCCCTTGACCCAGATGGCGGCGTACACATGCACCATGATCAGGCCGATCATGACCGCACCGGCCGCCGCGTGGGCCACCGCCCCCAGTCGCACCAGGGTGATGTCGAAGCCGAACCAGGCGCGCCAGATCAGCACCCCCGACACGGTCATCACCGCCATGCACAGCGCCAGGCCCCAGAACATCATCTTCTGGCCGCCGTTGTACTTGCCTTGTTCGGGCATGTCGTGGTCGTCGCCGTCGACCATCTTGTGGGCGTTCTTCAGCCACTCGCGGTCGGCCGGCGTCATCGTGTTGAGCTTGGCGAAGCGCAGGAAGATGACGAAAAAGGCCAGCGCCATCACCACGCCGATGTACGGGTGCAGGATGCGCGCCCACACCGGCCCGCCGAACAGCTGCGTCAGCGGAAAAAACGCCGGGTGGAAAAACGCCAGCCCCGACAGGGCCAGCAGGATGAAGCACATGCCCACCGTCCAGTGGTTGAGCCGCTCGCTGGCGGTGTAGCGCTTGAGGTCCTTGGGGTCGCGGATCATGGTTGCTTCTCCTGGCCGGCGGCGGCGCGGTCTTCGTCCTCGATCTCCTTTTCCACTTCCTTGGAGATCTCGTTGGGGCCCTTGCTGATGTAGTGGAACAGGCTGCCGATGGCCAGCGCACCCAGGCCCAGCATGGCCAGCGGCTTGGTGATGCCCTTCCACACCGAGACCAGCGGGCTCACCGACGGGTTGTTGGGCAGGTTGGCGTACAGCTGCGGCTTGTCGGCGTGGTGCAGCACGTACATCACGTGCGTGCCTCCGACGCCCGGCGGGTCATACAGGCCCGCCTGCTCGTAGCCGCGCGACTTCAGGTCGGCGATGCGGGTTTCGGCGACTTCCTTCATGTCCTCCTTGGAGCCGAACTGGATGGCGCCGGTGGGGCAGGTCTTGACGCAGGCCGGCTCCTGGCCGACCGCCACGCGGTCCGAGCACAGGCTGCACTTGTAGGCCTTGGAGTCGGTCTTGGAGATGCGCGGCACGTTGAACGGACAGCCGGTGACGCAGTAGCCGCAGCCGATGCAGTTCTCCTGGTGGAAGTCCACGATGCCGTTGGCGTACTGGATGATGGCGCCGGGCGAGGGGCAGGCCTTCAGGCAGCCGGGGTCGGCGCAGTGCATGCAGCCGTCCTTGCGGATCAGCCATTCGAGCTTGCCGTTCTCCTCGGTTTCCGAGAAGCGCATCACCGTCCAGGCCTGGTCGGACAGGTCGGTGGGGTTGTCGTACACGCCCACGCACGAGCCCACGTCGGCGCGGATGTCGTTCCATTCCGAGCAGGCCACCTGGCAGCCCTTGCAGCCGATGCAGGTGGTGACGTCGATGAGCTTGGCGATCTCGATGGTCTTGCGGACCTGGGTCGAGGGCGTGGTCGTCGCCGAGCGGCGCGCGATGTCGAGGGATTGCAATGCCATGTCTTCGCGTCCTCAGGCTTTTTCGAGGTTGACCAGGAAGGCCTTGTATTCCGGGGTCTGCGTGTTGCAGTCACCCACCGACGGCGGCAGGGTGTTGGTCAGGTAGCCCTTCTTGGCCACGCCTTCCCAGCCCCAGTGCAGCGGGATGCCGATCTGGTGAACGGTCTGGCCGCTCACCTGCAGCGCCTTCACGCGCTTGGTCACCACCGCCTTGGCCTTGATGAAGCCGCGCTTGGAACTGACCTTCACCCAGTCGCCTTGCACGATGCCCTTTTCCTTGGCCAGCGTCTCGCCGATCTCGACGAACTGCTCCGGCTGGGCGATGGCGTTCAGCCGCACCGACTTGGTCCAGAACTGGAAGTGCTCCGTCAGGCGGTAGGTGGTGCCGACGTAAGGGAACTCCTTGTGTGTGCCCAGGCGCTCCTTGTCGGTCTTGAAGATGCGCACGGCTGGGCTGGTCACGACCTTGGGGTGCAGCGGGTTGGTGCCCAGCGGCGACTCCATCGGCTCGTAGTGCTCGGGGAAGGGACCGTCCACCAGCTTGTCGACGGCGAACAGGCGCCCAACGCCTTCCGGGTTCATGATGAAGGGGTTCATGCCCGAGTCCGGCGCGGCGTCGGCCTTGAAGTCGGGGATGTCGGCGCCGGCCCACTTCTCGCCGTTCCAGCCGATCAGCTTGCGCTTGGGGTCCCACGGCTTGCCGGCCGGGTCGCACGAGGCGCGGTTGTAGAGAATGCGGCGGTTGGCCGGCCACGACCAAGCCCAGCCGGGTGTGTTGCCCAGGCCGGTGTCGGTGTTGTCGCGGCGGGCCATCTGGTTGCCGGCCTGCGTCCACGAGCCCGAGAAGATCCAGCACGCGCACGCCGTGCTGCCGTCGTCCTGCAGCGCGGCGAAGCCGGGCAACTGCTCGCCCTTTTTCGCGAGAAACTTGGTCGCGTCCTTCGGGTCCGGAATGTCGGCCAGCGCGCGGCCGTTGAGTTCCTTGGCCAGCTCTTCCGGCGAGGGGCTCAGCGGGTCGCGGTAGTTCCAGGCGACGTTCAGGATGGGCTCGGCGACCTTGCCGCCGTCCTTGCGGTAGAGCTCGCGCAGTGCGACGAACAGCTCACCGATGATTTCCTGGTCGGCCTTGGCTTCGCCCGGGGGCTCGGCGCCCTTCCAGTGCCACTGCAGCCAGCGGCCGGAGTTGACGATGGCGCCGTCCTCTTCGGCAAAACAGGTCGAAGGCAGGCGGAAGACCTCGGTGGCGATCTTGGCGGGGTCGACGTTGTGCGAATCGCCGTGGTTCTGCCAGAAGGACGAGGTCTCGGTGGCGATCGGGTCGATGATCACCATGTACTTGAGCTTGCTGAAGGCGTCGGTCACCTTGTTGGCGTCCGGGAAGGAGGCCAGCGGGTTGAAGCCCTGCACGATCATGCCGTTGATCTTGCCCTGGTGCATCAGTTCGGTGACGTGCAGCACGTCGTAGAGCTTGTCCCACTTGGGCAGCCAGTCGTAGCCCCAGTGGTTGTCCTTCGTGGCCTTGTCGCCCCAGAACCACTTCATCAGGCTGACGAAGAACTTGGGCGTGTTGCTCCAGTAGTTGAACTGTCCTGGCGCCAGGGTCTTGGGCGTGGTTTTGGCCAGGTACTCGTCGAAGGTCGGGTGCGCCTTCTCGTTGGGCAGGGTCAGGTAGCCCGGCAGCGAGGTGGACAGCAGCCCCAGGTCCGACAGGCCCTGGATGTTGGAGTGCCCGCGCAGCGCGTTCACGCCGCCGCCCGGCATGCCGATGTTGCCCAGCAGCAGCTGGATCATGGCCATGGTGCGGATGTTCTGCGCGCCCACCGTGTGCTGGGTCCAGCCCAGCGCGTACAGGATGGTGCCGACCTTGTCCGGCTTGGCCGTCTCGCCCAGCAGCTCGCAGACCTTGAGGAAACCTTCCTTGGGCGTGCCGGTGAGGTCGGTGACCACCTCGGGTGTGTAGCGCGCGTAGTGGGCCTTCATCAGGTTCCACACGCAGCGCGGGTGTTCGAGGGTGGGGTCGGTCTGGATCTCGCCCTTGGCGTCGAGCTCGTAGCTCCAGCTGCTGCGGTCGTACTGGCCCTTTTCGGGGTTGTAGCCGCTGAACAGGCCTTCGTCGAAGCTGTAGCCTTCGCCGACGATGGCGCTGGCGTTGGTGTAGGCCTTGACGTAGTCCCAGTGGATCTTGTCGTTCTCGACCAGCCAGCGGATCACGCCGCCCAGGAAGACGATGTCCGAGCCGGCGCGGATCGGCATGTACAGGTCGGCCACTGCCGCCGTGCGGTTGAAGCGCGGATCGACCACCACCAGCTTGGCGCCCCTCTGCTTCTTGGCCTCGATGGCCCAGCGGAAGCCCACCGGGTGCGCCTCGGCGGCGTTGCCACCCATGACGAGGATGAAGTCGGCGTTCTTGATGTCGACCCAGGAGTTGGTCATCGCGCCGCGACCAAAGGTCGAGGCCAGCGCCGACACCGTCGGGCCGTGGCACACGCGGGCCTGCGCATCGGTGGCGACCACGCCCAGCGCACGCATGAATTTCTGCGTGATGATGCCCGTCTCGTTGGACGAGGCCGAGGCCGTCAGCATGGCCGTGGACAGCCAGCGGTTGACCGGCACGCCGTCGGCGTTCTTCTCGACGATGTTCGCGTCGCGGTCGGCTTTCATGTGCTGGGCCACACGCTCGATGGCTTCGTGCCAGGAGATGCGCTTCCACTCGTTGGAGCCGGCTTCGCGCACTTCGGGGTACTTCAGGCGGCCGGGGCTGTGGATGAAGTCGAGCAGGCCGGCGCCCTTGGGGCACAGCGCGCCACGGCTGACCGGGTGGTCAGGATCACCCTCGATGTGGATGATCTCGGCCTTGGCGTTCTTGGCGCCGTCGCCCAGGCTGTACATCAGCAGGCCGCAGCCCACCGAGCAGTAGGTGCAGGTGTTGCGGATCTCGCGGGCGCGGGTGAGCTTGTAAGGGCGCACCTCGGCGTGGGCCGTCAGCGGGGCCACGCCGAGCATGGCGACGCTGGTGCCGCCGAGGCCGGCGGCGGTCACCCTGAAGAACTGGCGGCGGTTCACGCGAACCGATGTGGCGGGGCTATCCTTGTGATTCATTCATCTCCTCCTGTCTGCAGGCACTGCGGAACGTTTCGTGCCAGTAGCAGGCGATGTGCCAGTCGTTTTCTTGAATTGAATCAATGACTTGGGATTGTCGGCGGGGCAGGGTGGGTCATTTCGACCCAGGGGCCGATGGCCGGCAGAGACATTTCGACCCACAGGGGCTTTGAATTCGTGGTTCAGGTTTGTTTTTTTCTTGAATGTCGGGCGACCTCGCCATGAGCACGCCCAACGAGATCGCCGACGACCGTTTCGGCGAATGGGCGCAATGCTCGGTGCTGGTGGTCGACGACGAACCGGGCATGGTCAGCTTCCTGCAGCGGGCCCTGTCGGTGCGCGGCACGGCGGTGGACACGGCCGGCAGCGTCGAGCAGGCGGTGCCGCAGGTGGCGGGGCACCGCTACGACGTGGTGCTGCTGGACATCGCGCTGCCGGGCCGCTCTGGCGTGCAGTGGCTGCACGAATTGCGCGAGCAGGGCTACACCGGCGAGGTGATCCTGATGACGGCCTACGCCGATCTGGACACGGCCATCGACGCTTTGCGTGCGGGCGCTTCGGACTTTTTGCTCAAGCCGTTTTCGCTGGCGCAGGTGCTCAACGCCATCCAGCGCTGTCTGGAGCGTTCGCGTCTGGTGCGCGAGAACTTCGTGCTGCGCCGGCAGGTGTCGGCGCTGTCGCCGGGCCTGGACGGCATCGTCGGCGAGTCCGACACCATGCGCCAGACGGCCGAGCTGATCCGCCGCGTGGCCCCGCTGCCGACCACCGTGCTGCTGCTGGGCGAGTCGGGCACGGGCAAGGAGCTGGCGGCGCGCGCGGTGCACCGCCTGAGCCTGCGTGCGCGCGGGCCGTTCGTGCCGGTCAACTGCGCGGCCATCGCGCCGGAGCTGATCGAGAGCGAGCTGTTCGGTCACGTGAAGGGCGCCTACACCGGCGCGGCCCACGCCCGTGAGGGCCTGTTTTATTACGCCCGGGGCGGCACGCTGTTCCTCGACGAGATCGCCGAGATGCCGCTGGCGCTGCAGGCGCGGCTGCTGCGGGTGCTGGAGGAGCGTCGTATTCGCCCGGTCGGCGGCGAGCAGGAGGTCGAGGTGGACGTGCGCGTGGTGGCGGCCACCAACCGGGACCTGAACGTCGAGGTGGCGGCCGGCCGCTTTCGTGCCGACCTTTACCACCGCATCCGCGTGGCCGAGTGCACCCTGCCGCCGCTGCGTGAGCGCGTCGAGGACATTCCCCGGCTGTTGACGCACTTCGTGGGCCAGTTGTCGCAGCAGCTGGGCCTGCCGCCCATCGAGCTGACGCCGACGGCGCTGCACTGCCTGCAGGCCTACGACTGGCCGGGCAATGTGCGGGAGCTGAAGAACCTGGTCGAGCGCTCGCTGATCATGGGGTATCTGGTGCTGGACGGCGGGGCGCTGCGGGCGGTGGCCGGACCGAGTGCGGCGGTGGCGGCGGGTGGAGAGGCTGCCGCGTTGGCCGGGCCGCCGGGTTCTGCGCTGTCGGGCCTGGCGGACACCGACAGTCTCGACGAGATCGAGAAGCGCCATTGCCTGCGCGTGCTGGAGGCGGCTGGCGGCAACAAGTCCGAAGCCGCGCGCCGCCTGGGCATTTCGCGCAAGACGCTGGAGCGCAAGTGCCTGGCCTGGGGCGTGGCGTGAGCGCCTGGCGCACGCTGCTGCGCGCACGCGGGCTGACGACCATCCGCACCCGCCTGCTGGCGCTGGGCGTGCTGCCCGTGCTGATGGCCATCCCGCTGCTGGTGGCGGTGATCTACCTGGGCTTCACCACCTACGACCGGCTGCTCATCAACAAGGTGCGCGCCGATCTGGCCACCGGGGCCAACGATTTCGACCGCGTGATCGAGGGCACCGGCGGGCGGATCCAGGGCCTGGCCGAATCGGCCGAGCTGGCGCGCTGGCTGCAATCCGGGCGCATCGGGGCTTCAGGCATCGGCCGCGATCCGGGGCCGCACGGAGCGATGGCTGGGGCTGGCGAGACCGGGACGGGCAGCGCCACCGGCGCCGCGCCCGCCTCCTTGGCGGCGTGGCTGGAGGTGCGCCGCGTGGCCCTGGGTCTGGACCACCTGTGCCTGCTCGATCCCGAGGCCCGCGTGCGCGAGTGCGCCGGGGCGGCCGTGGCGGGGCAGACGTACGGGGCCTGGCCGGTTCTGGCGCAGGCCCGGGCGGGACGCTCATCCACGGCCCTGGATGTCTTCGATGCGGCGTTTCTGGCGCGCCTGGCGCCCCGCCTGGTGGAGCGGGTGCGTGTCGTGCTGCGCCCCACCGCCAATGCCCGACCGGATGCGCGGCGCGAAGAGGTCCGGGCACTGGTGATCCATTCGGCGGCGCCGGTGCGGGTCGAGGGCGTGGCCGTCGGTGCGCTGGTCGGGGCGGTGGCGCTCAACCAGAACGTGGAGCTGGTCGATCGCATCAACCAAATCGTCTACCCCGAGATCCAGCCGGATGGCGAGGCCACGGGCAAGGTCACGCTGTTCCTGGGCGATGTGCGCATCGCCACCAGCGTGCGGCTGCCGCAGGGCGTGCGGGCCATCGGCACGCGGGTGTCGCAGGCGGTGCGGGATGCGGTCCTGGACCGAGGCGAGCGCTGGCTGGACCGGGCCTTTGTGGTCAACGACTGGTACGTCTCGGGTTATCAGCCGCTGAGCGACAGCCGGGGACAGCGGGTGGGCATGCTCTACGTGGGTTTCCTGGAGGCGCCCTTTGCACACGCCCGGGTGCAGGCGCTGACGGTGCTGGTGGGGGTGTTTGTCGTGACGCTGCTGTTTGCCCTGTGGCTGGCGCGCACGCTGTCGCTGACGATCATCCGGCCGGTGGAGCGCATGCACCAGGTGATGAGCGAGGTGGAAGGCGGGGCGCTGTCGTCCCGGGTGCGGCTGCCGGCGCGGGCCGATGAACTGGGCGCCCTGGCCGATCACTTCGACCGGCTGTTGCAGCGCCTGGAGCTCCAGACGCGCGAGCTGCAGGACCGGGGTGAGACCCTGGACGCCCAGGTGGCCGAGCGCACCCACGCGCTCGACGAACGCAGCCGCGCCTTGACCCAGGCCCTCGACCAGCTGCGCGACACGCAGCGCCAGATGATCCGGCAGGAGCAGCTCGCCGCCGTGGGCCAGCTCACCGCCGGCCTGGCGCATGAGATCAACAACCCCGTGGCGGTGATCCAGGGCAACGTCGAGCTGATGACCGAGCTGCTGGGCTCGCGCGCCGAGCCGGTGAAGCAGGAGATCGGCTTGATCCGCGAGCAGGTGCAGCGCATCCGGCTCATCGTGGCCAAGCTGCTGCAGTTCGCCCGGCCCACGGAGTACGCGGGTTATGTCGAGCGCACGCCGCCCGAATCGGTCGCCCAGGATTGCCTGCTGCTGGTCAGCCACCTGCTGCGCCGCTCGCGCATCATGGTCGAACAGACCTGCACCGCCACGCGGCCGGTGGGGGCGCACCGCAGCGAGTTGCAGCAGGTGCTCGTCAACCTGCTGGTCAATGCCATCCAGGCCATGCCCGAGGAAGGGCGGTTGGGGGTGACGGTGGTCGACCGGGACGCGCCGGATGGTCGGGCCGGGGTGGCGTTCACGGTGTCCGACACGGGGCCCGGCATCGCGCCCGAACACCGGGAGCGCCTGTTCGAGCCTTTTTTCACCACCAAGCAGAACGGCACCGGCACGGGGTTGGGTCTTTGGGTGAGTCGCACCCTGGTCCAGCGCTGGGGCGGTTCGCTGGAAGCGGGGGAGGCGCCGGGGGGCGGGGCGGCATTCACCGTCTGGGTGCCGGCGTTTGCCGCATCGGTTGGGGCCTGAGCTGCGGCCCAGGTGTTTCTGTTTCGAGGGTTCGTTTCCACATGAAGCTGTTTGGCATCGCCGGTCATTCCGGCATGGGCAAGACCACCTTGCTCGAAAGACTCATTCCCGAGCTGACCGGGCGCGGGTTGCGCGTCTCGCTCATCAAGCACAGCCACAAGGCCATCGAGATCGACCGGCCGGGCAAGGACTCGTACCGCCTGCGCGAGGCCGGCTGCTCGGAGGTCTTGCTGCTGGGCAAGGACCGTTGGGCCCTGATGCACGAGCTGCGCGGGGAGCCGGAGCCGGATCTGGATTACCTCATCAGCCGCCTGCAGCAGTGCGACGTGGTGCTGATCGAAGGCTTCAAGCAGGGCGACTTTCCCAAGCTGGAGGTCTGGCGGGCACAGGCGGGCGCCGGGTTGCTGTGGCCCCAATGGCCCGGCATCGTGGCGGTGGCGTCGGACGGGCCGCCGCCTGCCGACCTGGCCCCGAAGCCCGCCTGGTTGCGGCTGGACGACGCCCGTGCCCTGGCTGACTTCGTTCTCGACAACGCCCAGGAGCGCCTGGAGACGGCCGGTTCCTGAGAAGGGGGTGAAGGCACGGGGACCCCGGACGCCACGGCCCGTGTGGGCCAGGGCACCCGGCCTTCACCAAAATGGGGCCTGTCGCCGGTGAGAAGTGATTCTTGAGGCGCCAGACTCTGATTTGCATCAAGATTTTGTGTTGCAGGTGGCGTGCCAGTGGGTCGAATCGACCTTCGCTTGCGGTGAATCAGTCGGAATGAGGTGACTTGCGACAAACGGGCGGGGCGGTTTGTCGGTTTTGGGGGCTTCGGGGCCGGTGCATTGCGTCCGATGAAATCGGCGCAGTGGTTGCACGGTCCTTGCAAGCCGTGAGGCATCCTGGTTGATGGATGGAGCCTTCCGATGAGCCCGAAGCTGTCCTACCTGTGCCTGTTCGAGAACCCGTCCGAAGAGGCCGGGCGTGCGCTGATCCGCCAGTTTGTCCTGGTGCGTGAGGCCGACCGGATGGGTTTCGACGAAATCTGGATCGGCGAGCACCACGGCGATCCCGTGTGGCCGACCCCCGCCTCCACCGCGCTGACCGGTTACCTGGCCGGGGTGACGCAGCACGCCCGCATTGGCGTCATGGCGGTGCAGACCGAGTCGCGCGATCCCCGGCATTTGGCCGCCGAGCTGAGCACCCTGGATCTGCTGAGCAAGGGGCGCCTCAACCTGGGCGTGTCCTTCGGTTCGCCTTTCAAGCCGGAATACCGGCCCCAGGGGGTCGATCCGTCCATCACGACACCGGCCTTGCGCGAGCGGGGTCGCCAGCGTGCCCGCGAGCGGGTGGAGGCGGTGCGGCAGATGCTGGTGGACAGTGCGGCCGGTGGGGCCACGTCCTACCGCGGTGCCACGCTGGATGTGCAGGAGGCCCGGCTCGTGCCGCGCTTCGCCAGTGCCCAGGCGGTGCCGACGTGGGTGGCCACGCACCACGACGATGGCGTGAGCTGGGCCGCCGAGCAAGGCCTGGGCCTCATGGCCGGACCGACTGCGACGACGGTGCGCCTGAAGCGCATGCGCGAACGCTATCTCTCGGTGGCCCCTGAGGGAGATCCCCGCCTCGTGCTGGCCCGTTTTGCCTTTCCAGCCGAAGATGGCGACGAAGCCCGCCGGGCGGCCCGGGCCTATCTGCAGGCTTTTTCGGAACGCATGCAGCACCTGGGCGCGGTGGAACATCCCGGGGAGACGGTCACGTTCGACATCGATGCCCTGCTGGCCCAGTCGTTGGTCGGCACGTGGCAGGAGGTCGCCGACCAGATCCTGGCGCTGCAGGCCGAAGTGGGGATGCACAGCCTGGCCGTCATTCCGACGAGTTCGCACTTCGACACCGTCAAGCGCATCCTGGCCGATCTCGTCGACGAGGTTCGTCCCCTGCTGTCGGACGACTGAGGCCTTGCGGTTTTGGGGAATTGCCGGGAACTGGCGGCCGGCCTCCTGCCAGTTCCCGGCTTGGTGCCGGGAAGGGCCCCGAGACAATGTCGGACGTCAACGTGCGACCGACTCGCGGCCGTGCGACCCCATCCAAGAACAAAACACCATGGCAGGATCTGCAACCGATTCGATCGGTGGCGTGCTTCGTCACGACACCACCCATCTCCAGACCCAGGCGCACCTGGCACTCAAGATGCTGATGTGCCGCCTGCATGAGGCCAGGCGTCCACAAGCGGGCCTCGTGAACGATCGCGAGTGGGCCCGCCTGGGTCCCGCCATGGACGCCGCGCACGACCCCTATGCCTGGCACGACCGGCTGCGCGCCTGGCAGAGCCTGCATCCGGTGCACGACGATCTGGCCCTGTTCTCCGGGGACGGCCAACTGCTGGCTCGGCTGGCCGGGGGGGCGTCGCTGCCGCGGAACCCGGTTACCCAGGCACCCTGGTGGCGGGAGGCCCTGGCCAACGGGCATGCGGAGCATTGGGGCTGCAACGCCCTGCGGGAGGATCGGCGGGCCACGCTGCTGCATGCGCACCGTCTGTCGGATGCCGAGGGTCGGGTGCTGGGCGTGTTGTGTTTCACGCTCGATCTGGTGCCCATGGCTCACGCCATCTTCCGCAACCTGATGGGCCCGCACGAGGCAGGCCTGCTGGCAGTTGTGGACGCCGAGGGCCGGGTGGTGGTGTCATCGGACGCACACCTGCTGCCGGAAGGCCAGCGAGTGGGTGGAGGAGGCCAGGGTGCGGCCGATGGCGAAGTGGTGGATCTGCCCGACGGTCCTTGGCTGAGCGCGCGCAGTGGCTTCTGGCGCCACGCCGATGGCCCCGCGTTCGGTCCGGGCTGGATGGGCCATGCCCTGCGGCCTTTGCCGGGCCGTGTGCGGGTGGCCGCACCGGCGGCGGCCCGCTCCCGTCGGCGAGAGGTCGCCTCGGCAGGGGTCTGGGCCTATGCCGTCACGGTGGCCGGTGGGTTGGCGCCGGCCAACTGCTGAGGCGGTCCGGGCTGCGGCGAGCGTGATGCCCGCCGCGGAACCGGTTCAGTTGAGGGCGGTGGTGGCTGCTGCCGGGGCCGGCGGTGTGGTGTTCAGGGCTTCGTCCAAGGTGCGGTCGAGCCAGCGCCACACCCGGGTCACCTGTCCGGGGTGGTGCAGGGTGAACGACTTCTTCGCGCCTTGTGGCACATGCCAGACGGCTCGGGTGTCGGCCAGGAAGGTGGCCGTGTCGCCGGGGCGCAGCACGAATTTCCGGCCTTGATATTCCACGTGCACCTCGCCTTCCAGCAGGTGCACCGTTTCGTCCAGGCCGAAGGTCCATTCGAAGGTGGTGGGGCCGTCACAGGCCCACAAGCCGGCGATGTGGCGGTTGTCCGCGGAGCGTGAGGTTTCGGCGGCCCGGAAGTTGGGGACCCCGGAGAGGACCCAGCTCGAATCGACCTCAAACGGTTGCAGAGGCCGTTTCACGGCCGAGTCGGCGGGTTCCGGGCTGTGGATCAGCGCGCGGGCGGTGTCCCAGGCCAGAAGGGCCAGGGCCGAGAGGCACGCGCCCATCAGGGCGCTCTTGAGGCGGAGATGCATCCACCGGATATCGGCCCAAAGAGCCGGAACTTGTGCCCCGGGGTGCCGCTTACAGCCGGCGCACCTTCACGCTCTTGCCCTTGACCTTGCCTTCACTCAGCCCCTTGAGCGCATCCTTGGCCATGTCGCGCGCCACGGCCACGTAGGTCGAGAAGTCGTTGACGTTGATCTTGCCGATCTGCGCACCGGGCAGGCCCAGGTCCTTGGTCAGCGCGCCCAGCACGTCGCCGGGACGGATCTTTTCCTTGCGGCCGCCCAGGATCTGCAGCGTCACCATCGGCGGGCGCAGCGGGGTGGAGGCGTCGGCCGGGGTCAGCTCCGCAATGGGGCGCCATTCGGTCGGGCGGTTCTGCATGGCTTCGATGCGCGCCACGTAACCCATCTCGCTGCCGCTGGCCAGGCTGAAGGCCCAGCCGTCTTCCCCTGCGCGGCCGGTGCGGCCCACGCGGTGGGTGTGGACCTCGACGTCGGGCGTGATGTCGACGTTGACCACCGCCTCCAGCCCCGAGATGTCCAGCCCGCGCGAGGCCACATCGGTGGCCACCAGCACGGAACAACTCCGGTTGGCGAACTGCACCAGCACCTGATCGCGTTCGCGCTGGTCGAGGTCACCGTGCAGTTCCAGCGCGACGATGCCCTGCGCCTGCAGCGAGGCCACGAGGTCGCGGCATTGCGCCTTGGTGTTGCAGAAGGCCAGCGTGCGCTCGGGGCGGTAGTGGTCCAGCAGGCGGCCCACGGTCAGCAGGCGTTCGCCGTCGGTGACTTCGTAGAAGCGCTGGCGGATGGTGCCGGGGTTGTGGGCTTCCTTCAGCTCGATGTGCTGGGCGTCGCGCATGAAGCGCTTGGCCATGCGCACCACGCCGTCCGGATACGTGGCCGAGAAGAGCAGGGTCTGGCGCTCGCCCGGGCAGTGGTGGATCACCTGGGCGATATCTTCGGCGAAGCCCATGTCGAGCATGCGGTCGGCTTCGTCGAGCACCAGGGTGTTGATGGCGTCGAGGTTGAGCGTCTCGCGCGAGAGGTGGTCGAGGATGCGGCCGGGCGTGCCCACGACGATGTGCGCGCCGTGCTCCAGGCTGGCGATCTGCGGGCGCATGGTGGCGCCGCCGCACAGGGTGAGGATCTTGATGTTGTCCTCGGCGCGGGCCAGGCGGCGGATTTCCTGCGTCACCTGGTCGGCCAGCTCGCGCGTGGGGCACAGCACCAGGGCCTGCACGGCAAAGCGCCGCGGGTTGACGTTGAGCAGCAGCGGCAGCGCAAAGGCGGCGGTTTTGCCACTGCCGGTCTTGGCCTGGGCGATCAGGTCCTTGCCGGCCAGCGACAGCGGCAGGCTGGCGGCCTGGATGGGCGTCATCTGCGCGTAGCCCAGGCGCTTCAGGTTGTCCTGATAGGCGGGGGGCAGCGGCAGGGTGCTGAAGTCGGTGCTGGGTTCGGCGCCTGGAGCAGGGGTCTGGGCGCGGTCGGCGGTGCGTTCGGTCATGCGCGATTGTCGCGGACGCGCGCCGACCTCCGCTCAGGCGGGGCCGCTGTCGGTGGCGGTCAGCCCGTGCTTGCGAATCTTGTCGGCCAGCGTGGTCTTGGCAGTGCGCAGGGCCTTGGCGGTGCGGGCGACGTGGCCTTGCTGGCGGCGCAGTTCCTCGGCGATCAGGCTGCGCTCGAAGTGCTCGACGGTTTCAGACAGCGACAGGGACTCTTCCCGGTCCGGTTCGATCAGCGGGTCGAGCAGGTCCTGCCGAACGCCCAGCACCAGGCAGTCCGCCACGTTGCGCAGTTCGCGCACGTTGCCGGGCCAGGCGTGGGCCATCAGGCGGTGGAGCTGTTCGGTGCTGAGCGTGGGCTGGGGGCGCTGGAAGCGGCTGGCGGCGAGCAGCGTGAAGTGCTCCATCAGCAGCGGGATGTCTTCGCGGCGCTCGCGCAGCGGCGGCAGGTCGATGGTGACGACGTTGAGACGGTAGTACAGGTCGGCGCGGAAGGTCTGCTCGCGCGAGCGCTGCAGCAGGTCGTCCTTGGTGGCGGCGACCACGCGCACGTCCACGGGGTGGCCCTGGTTGGCGCCCAGACGTTCCACCACGCGGTCCTGCAGCACGCGCAGCAGCTTGATCTGCATGCCCATGGGCATGCTCTCGACCTCGTCGAGGAACAGCGTGCCGCCGTGGGCGTGCTCGATCTTGCCGATGCGGCGCTTCTGCGCGCCGGTGAAGGCGCCGGCTTCGTGGCCGAACAGCTCGCTGTCGAGCAGGTTGTCGGGCACACCGCCGCAGTTGAGCGCCACGAACGGCGAGGCCTTCCGGCTGGAGAAATCGTGCAGCGCCTGGGCCACCACCTCCTTGCCGGTGCCGGTTTCGCCGCGGATCAGCACGTCCACCGGCGAGTCGGCGATGTCCATGACCAGGCGGCGCACCCGCTCGATCTGCGGGGAGTGGCCCACGAGGCGTCCGGCCAGGCCGTCGCGCGCGGCCAGGGCGCGGCGCAGGCTGGCGACTTCCAGCGTCAGGCGGCGCTTGTCCAGGGCGCGGCGCACCACTTCCACCAGCAGTTCCGGCGAGAAGGGCTTGGGGATGAAGTCGTAGGCGCCGCTGCGCATGGCCTCGACCGCCAGGCTGACGTCGCCGTGGCCGGTGATCATGATGACCGGCAGGTCGGCGTCGAGTTCGTGGCAGTGGCGCACCAGGCTCAGGCCGTCGGCGCCGGGCAGGCGCATGTCGGTGACGACGATGCCGGCAAAGCCCGGGGTCAGGCGTGGGCGCACCTGCTCGACCGAGTCGAACGCTTCCACGGGCACGCCAGCCAGTTGCAGGGCCTGGACGCAGCCGAGCTGCATGTGGAGGTCGTCCTCGACGAGCAGGACGGTCAGTTCAGAGGGCATGGTCGTCTTCGGCGGGCGGTTTGGGCAGGTAGACGGTGAAACAGGCGCCGCCCTTGGGCAGGCCGACGGCGTCGATGTCGCCACCGAACTCTCGCACGATATCGCGGGAAATGGCCAGCCCGAGCCCCAGGCCCGAACTGCCGGCCTTGGTCGTGAAGAAGGGTTCGAACAGGCGCTGGCGCTGGGCTTCGTCGAAGCCGGCGCCGGTGTCCTCGACGCGGATCCACACGCGCTGGGCGTGAAGGGCGGTGCGCGCGCCGGCCGACAGGGTCAGGATCCGCTCGGGGCGGTCCTGCATGGCGTCCAGGGCGTTGCCGATCAGGTTGATGAGCACCTGCTCCAGACGGTTGGGGTCGCACCAGGCCGTGACCTCGCCGGGGCGGCTGTCGTGGCGCAGCGTGACCTGTTCCTTGCGCAGGCGCTGACCGTAGAGGAACAGCGCGTTGTCGATGGCGCGCGCCACGTCCGTGGGCTGCGACACGGCGGCGGACTTGCGCGCATAACCCTTCATCGGCTCGATGATCTGGCCCATCTGGTCGGCCAGCCGGGCCACGATGCCCAGATTGCTCTCGACGGCCTTCAGGTCGCCCCGACGCAGGAACTCGCTGGCGTTGCCCGACAGAGTGCGGATGCCACCCAGGGGCTGCGTCAGTTCGTGGGTGATGCCGGTGGCCAGTTGGCCCAGAACGGCCATCTTGGCCGCGTGCACCAGTTCGTCCTGGGCGGCGCGCAGGGTCTTTTCGGCCTGTTCGCGCTCCTGCACTTCCTTGCGCAGGCGGGTGTTGGTGTCGCTCAGGGCGCGGGTGCGACGGGTGACCTTCTGCTCCAGGTCGGCGTTGGCGCGCTCCAGCATCTGCTTGGCTTCGAGCTTCTGGCGCAGGATGCGTCGGCGCTGGTGGAAGGACACGGCCAGCAGCAGTACGAAGCCTGCAGCCAGCGTGGCCAGCATGCCGTGCACCAGGGCCTGGTTGTGCACGTCGCGCAGGTCGGGAAACATCAGCAGGCGCCAGTCCATCCCGTCCAGGGCACGCCCGCGCACCAAGGTGCCGGGGCTGCCCTGGCGGCTGGACTGCAGGGTGTCGTTCAGCCGCCCCTCCAGCTCCTGGCTTTCAGGGTCGACGGTGAGCTCCACCGTCAGCGGAAACGGGGCGATGCGCTGGGTGTTGAACAGGCGCGAGAGCTGCAGGTCGACCCGCTGTTCAGCCGTCAGGTCCGTCAGGGCCGTGTAGCGCCACGCCGGCTCCGACGACAGGATGACGATCTGGTGCACGTCGGCCAGCAGGGCGGGCGCGCCCAGCATTTCCCAGGTCTGCTCCACCGGGGC
>CAYYCN010000025.1:0-31351 GCA_964470355.1 uncultured Sphaerotilus sp. | reverse complement strand
CGTTGAAGAACTTCATGTGGTTGGGGTCGTCCCAGGTCTTGCCCAGGCCGTTCTGGTAGCGGCCCAGGATGCGCTGGTTGATGGCATCGACCGACGTATTGACGTAGGCCTTGCCGGCGATCGTTTCGGCCATCTTGGTCTTGTTCTGCAGACCGGCGTCGATCCAGCGGCTGGCTTCCAGGACGGCCATCACCATGGCGCGTGCGGTGTTCGGGTACTTGGTGACGAAGTCGTTGGTCGTGCCCAGCACCTTTTCCGGGTGATCCTTCCAGACGTCCTGCGACGTGGCGGCGGTGATGCCGATGCCATCGAGGATGGCGCGGTGGTTCCAGGGCTCGCCCACGCAGAAGCCATCCATGTTGCCCACGCGCATGTTGGCGACCATCTGCGGCGGCGGCACGGTGATGACCTTGGCGTCCTTCATCGGGTTGATGCCCGAAGCCGCCAGCCAGTAGTACAGCCACATCGCGTGAGTCCCGGTGGGGAACGTCTGCGCGAAGGTGTACTCACGCTTTTCGGCGGCCATCAGCTTGGCCAGCGAAGCGCCGTCGACCGCCCCCTTCTCGGCCAGCTTCTTCGACAGTGAGATGGCCTGACCGTTGTTGTTGAGGGTCATGAGGACGGCCATGTCCTTCTTCGGACCGCCGATGCCCAGGTGCACACCGTAGACCAGGCCATACAGCACGTGGGCCGCATCGAGCTCGCCGCTGACCATCTTGTCGCGGATGGAGGCCCAGGACGCTTCCTTGGTCGGGATGATCTTGATGCCGTACTTCTCGTCGAAACCCAGCACCGAAGCCATCACCACGGAGGCGCAGTCGGTCAGGGGAATGAAGCCAATCTTGACTTCCTTCTTTTCCGGCGCATCGGAACCAGCGGCCCAGACGCCACCGTGCACCCCAGCCAGCGTGCCAGCGGCTGCCACGGCAGCGGTGCGTTGAATCATTTCGCGGCGGCTGGCATCCACCAGGCCCTGAGACTTCATTGTCATGAGGTTTGCTCCGTGCAAAAAAAAGCGGCGTCACGATCGCGATCCGACAAACCGGGTTTGCACCCTGCCTGTCGGGACGATCGGACGCCGTTGTCCAAAATGTCCCACCTAGTGAAGCCACGTCGCTGCGGCCTCACCCTCTATTTAGCAACCCCTGTGCCAACTTCACCTCGTGTGTCGGATGTGCCGCCCGCCCCCTCTGAAATCCCCTTCAAACCGGCGACGAAACCGGACCACGGCCCCTATGCGCCCCCACTGCGATCCGTGAAGACGCACGCTCACGGTCCCCGTCCGCCCTGTCAGGCACCAGCATGGCGCCCCACCACGGCTCACATCGGTGCAAACCCGCAGCGCGGGACCGGAGCACCCCACCGCAAACCCGACACCTCGGCCGCCCGACTCACTGGAGCGCGCGCAGCAGCTTTTGCCCGGCCCGGCCATCGGCGGACCAACCCAGCCGCTGCTGCTCGGCCACGATGGCCTTGCGTGTGGCCGGCCCCAGTGCCCCGTCGATCTCCCCGATGTCGTGCCCACGCGCAGCCAGCCGCTGTTGCAACTCTCGACGCTGGGCCCGCGACAGCCCCGGGTCGTCGGTGGGCCAGGCCGCCTTCAAGCCGGGTGCGCCCCGCAGCCGCTCGCTCAACAACGAGATCGCCAAGGCATAGCTTTCGGCCGCGTTGTAGCCATAGATGGCGTCGAAGTTGCGCGTGACGAGAAACGCCGGCCCTTGGAAACCGGTCGGCAACAAAATGGCCGCAGCGGTGTCATCGGGCATCCCGGCGCTCAGGTCGCCGCCCCCGACACGCCGCACGCCCCGAGCCGCCCAATCGGCCACTGGGCGCTTGGCCCGCCGCCCAGCCAGGCCGGGATCGAATCCCGCCGGAAGTTCAACCTCGAACCCCCACGGCAACCCCGTGCGCCAACCCGCCTTGGCCAGGAAATTCGCGGTTGACGCCAGGGCATCGGGAATGCTGCGCACCAGATCGCGCCGCCCATCCCCATCAAAATCCACCGCCAGGCGGGCATAAGTGCTGGGCATGAACTGCGTCTGGCCGAACGCCCCCGCCCAGGACCCCGTCAACCCGCCTTCTGCCAGCGGGTCCAGATCCCCTCGCTCGATCAGTTTCATCAGGCTGAACCACTCGCCCCTGAAATAGGCCTGGCGCCGTCCCCCACAGGACAGGGTGGCCAGGGAATCCAGCAGGGGGCGCTTGCCATAGCTGCGACCGTAGTCGCTCTCCACGCCCCACACGGCCACCACCGTTGCCGGGTCCACCCCAAAACGGCGCAACACCGCCTGCAGGGTATCCCGCCACTGAATCAGGCGAGCCTGCCCGTCGCGAACCCGGTCTTCGTCCACCAGAACGGCCAGGTAGTCCCACAAAGGGGTGCGGAATTCGGGCTGGGCATCGAGCAGGGGCAGCACGCTCGCATCCCCACGCAGCCCCATGGCCCACCGATCGTAGGTGGCGCCCGACACCCCCGCCCGGACCGCTTCGTCACGCAAGCGGGGCAAGCAGGTCTCCAAAGCGGGGTCGGGAGGGGTCTGAGGCTCGGCGGCGACGGCCAGGGCTGGGAGCATCAGCGCCAGCAGCCCGTTTCGCACCCACCGGAGACCGGTCGGCGAAACAGCGCCCACGGCGCATGAACGGATGGGCAGGGAGATCGGGGACGAGGGCATGTCGTGAGGGGAGCAGACCAGAATCCCCTCATTGTGACCAAAGCGCCCCGGTCCTCCTCAGACGCCTCGGGGCGTGACCGTGGTGGCCCAGCGGTTGCGGGGCGTGCGCTGGGTGCGACGGCCCCAACGGCGCTGGCGCAGGCTCTGGGATTCCTCATCGATCTCGTAGGCGTCGTCGCGCTCCATCACGACCGTGTCCTGCCAGAACTGCGGCAGTTCCTCGAAACGCGAGAGGCGCCAACCCGCCACGCGGGCGTCCTTGTGACGCCACTTCGAGGTTTCGCCCACCGGGGTGCGCTCCCCGAGGGCATCGAGTTCGGCCTGCCAGGCCTGGTTGCGCCGCTGCCACTGGCGCCACACCCAGACCAGCGCCACGGCCAGCAGCGCCCCCATCAACACGCCCGCCCCCCAGGGCAGCCCCCGGAACACCGACAGGAGCACGGCACCGACCCCATCGGATTGCAGCAGAGGCGCCACCTCGGCTGCACCGCCCGTACCGGTCAGGGTCTCGAACTTGGCGGTGGCCATGGCCTCAAAAGTGGTCATTTCGACCCCGGCCGTCGCGGCACTGGCCGCTTCGACCGGCATTCCTTGGGCCTGTACAGCCCCTGCCCAGGCCCCCATCGCCAACGCCGTCCACACACGCCGAGTCATGTCGGAGCCCGCACCCGCGAGGCCCTGCCTACTGGAAAACACACGCACCACCTTGCTCCCGTGTCATTTCAAGCGCGAATTGAACATCCGGTTACTTCTGGGTGGAATTCTGGCCTGAGCGACACGGAAACCCAAGCCCTCAAACAGGCACCGCGCCAACGGGGGCGGTCCCGGCCCTCTGCCAGGGGTTTTGCACTTCCAGGGTCGGGGTGTCCACCGATGACCGCGGCCGCAGCACGAACCGCTGCACCGCTTGGAGTGGCTGTCCGGGCGACTCCTCGACAAAAACGCTCAATGCCGTGGCACGCATGGGTGTGTCCAGCGCATGGGCGAAGTGGCGTTGCGCCACCTGTTGCCAGATGGCCAGTTGCGCCCGGTCCGATGCCCGGTCCGTGAGCGTGAAATGCCAGTGCCAACGGTGCAGCACATGGGGATAGCCCCAGCGCAACAGAAGCGCCCGCTGCTCATCGTCCAGCGAGGTCTTGGCACAACGGTACGCCCACTCGGACTCACTGAGCCGGGCCCGCCAGGCATCCAGGTCGGTCACACAGGCCCGCGCCAAACGCCACAAGGGATGGTCCGGGCTCACGGGCTCTTCGGGGCGCAGGGCCAGGGAGTCACCCAGGCGGGACACCCGCAAAGCCGGACAATCAAACGGCTCCCAGGTGTCGGCCAGGGCCTGCACCGCCTGCAGCCAGTCCTCCACCTTCAGCCCGGGGGCCAAACGCATGGGTGCCTTGAGCGTGGCGTGAAAGCCGTACCGTCCGGGTTGCGAGCGCCCGACGGGAGGGATCGGAGCCTCCCCCTCGGTCTCGAACGGATGCCGCCCAAGCCACTCGCAACCGGCGCTCCACAGCGGATGCGCCGGATCGGGCGTGAGGTAGACGGCATATCGTGGGGCCATGGCGCGATGGTGGCACGGTCAACCGGCGGCCCCCACCGACCTGCGGCGGGGTTCGTGAACACTGCAACGGTCGGACTCCCGCAATTGGGGGTCCGGACATCCAGCAGCAGGGTCAATTCTTTGCAAGACCCGCGCCACGCACAGCGGCCCGACGGCGCCAACGCCAGCGCACCCACACCACGCGCACCAGCAACGCGACGCCCCAGATGGTGAGCCCCGCGAACACGATGTCGCTGAAAAAATGCCCGCCCTGAGCCATGCGCCCGGCCCCGATGACCGCCCCGGTGAGTCCACCCCACAACAGCCAGCGTCGGCGCGTGGACCGCCCGGCAGCCAAGCCAACACCCAACAGCACAAAGCCCGTGGCGGCATGACCGCTCACGAACGAGCAGTTGGTTTCGCACGCCCGACTGATCTGCCCGACGGGCTGATAGGTGTGTGGGCCCCCAAACACCGAGATGTGCACCGGCCGTGGACGGCCCACATGCTCCTTGAGGGCCCAATTGACACTCAACCCCAGGCCGAGCAACAACACCGCCAGCAACGCCATCGCCCGGCGACGCCAGCGCGTCGCCCACCCCTGCGGCATGAACCGCGGTGGCACCAACACCCACACCAGGCAGCCGACGGTCAGGATGCGCCCCAGGACCGGCACCCCGTGGTACATCGCCATGACCGCCGGAATCGACTGTCCGAGAAAGAGCTCTGCCGTTCCTGGACGGTAAAACCAGCCGGCAGCGGCCAGATCCAGCTCGGGCCACAGGCGGAACACCCCGGCTGCGAGCATCACCGCCAGAGCCCATGCCCAGAGCGGCCCCTGTCGACGGCGGGCAGGCGACCCCTTCACGATCCCCCCCCAGTGCCCCCGGACCGAGCCCGGGCGGACCAGACACGGAGGTGCAAGGTGCGATCCGCGCCTTCCGGCAGGGTCACGTCACCGACCAGTTCAGGAGGCTCCACGTTCTCCAGAAGGCTGGCGGGCAGGTCGTCGGCACTGATGATCAGCATGGGCTGCGCGGCCGCAGCCGTGCCCGGCCGCGCCCAGCGGGTTGTGAGTTGGAAATGGTCCTGAGGGGCGCGCTGTCCGGGCGGCATCCAGGCCACCCAACGCTGAAACGACGCCGGCACCCCTGCCGCAGGGGCCGGCTCCAGGTCTCGCCACAGATAAGCCCCCATGGAAATCACCTGGCGATCCATCCCGAGGATCTGGGCCTGGGGCCAGCGCCGGAAATGCGCCTGAGCCACCGGGGCGAGTTGTGCGTAGGCAGGCCCCCAGCCGCGCATGCGCACCCAGATGTCCATGTGCCGGGGCAAGGGTTGCTCACTCGGTCGCCCGAAGATGTGGGCCAGGGGCGCAGCCAACGGAACGGCCGTGACCAGCACCAGGTGCAGCCACATCACACACGCCACGACCACCCACCACACCCCCGTGACCCGAGCGTGCCGGGACTCCGGCGCATGAAGCGGACCGCCGCCCACGAGCCGACCCAGCCACAACGCCCCGAACAGGAACAAGCCATGTCCCGCGGGGGCCGTCCAATTGATCTGGGCCTTGGCATTCCACGCCTGCGCCACGCCCACGATCAGCAACGGAGCAGACAGCCAGAACGCAAAACGCATCGCACGCGACCAACGCTCACCCACCGCCGCAACCGTCACCGACGCGCCGGAGGCCACGGCCGCCACACTCCGCCGCTGGCGCCAGACCGCCACCACCGCAGCCAGCAACACCAGCAGCCACAGCGGCCCGAACTGGACCCACTGCCCTCCCGTGAACTCACCGACCGAGGACCACCCCCCGCGTCCGTCGGTCCGATGCGCCTCGGCCGTGATCTCGACCGTGTGGGTCAGGGTCGGCCATCCATGATCGGCGTTCCACGCCAGGTGCGGCAGCAAGGCCAGCAGCATGACCCCCCCGGTCATCATGAGCCCGAGCAGGCGATCGCGGAGCACCGACCCGGTCACGCCGCCCGGACGTCCCGGCCAGCCCAGCCAACGGGTCCCCGGCCCATCGGTGAGCGCCAACGGCAGCACCGACGCGGCAAACGCCAGCATCGTGTATTTCGACAGCACCCCGACACCCCAGACCACCCCCAGCAGCAGCCAGGTCCGGCGACGCCCCCGGTGCAGCGCTTCCCAAAGCAAGAAAGCCCCGCACGCCCAGAACAGCAGCAGGGGGGCATCGGTCGTCACGGCCAGGCCGAGCAGTCCCGTCAGCGGGCTCGTGAGAAACAGCGCGGCCGCCAGCAGTCCCACCCGCTCGGCCCATTGGCCCGCCGCCTGCGACTGCTCCACCGACATGACCGCCGGCCAAACGCTCAGGGCCATGCGCCGCGCCAGTTCGGCCAGCACCAGGGCGGTGACGGGATACATGGCCATGGCCAGCAGTTTCACGCCCAGCAGGTCGTGACCGAACCAGGCGGTCGACCCTGCAATCAAGGCCGCGATCACCGGCGGCTTGGAGTAATAGCCCCAATGCAGGTCGCGCGACCAGAGCCAGTACTGCGCCTCGTCGACCTGCAGCGTGAGGTCCCCCGGGGCCGTGGCCGTGCGCAGCACCCAGATCCGCAGGGCCAGGGAACCCAGCATGAACGCCAGGAGCACCATCCAATAGGTGGGGCGCGCCGCACGGACGGCGGTCGATCGGGAGGAGGCTCCACTTCCAGGCATCGGACTCACGGCTCCACAGGGTCAAGCCAGCGGACGAGGGTCATGCCTCCCCGCTCAAAGAGGATGTCGGCCCGCGGCCGGGCACTGGCACCGCGCTGTTCCTGAGCCAGTCGGCTCGACAGGACCGGCCATTGGTCGGTGCGCAACAGGGCCAGATCACCCGGTCTGGGCGGGCGGCGCGGTGCTTCATGCCGGACATGCACCGCCAGGCTGGGGAAATGCAGCCCCCACTGGACAATCGAAGTGCCTGCCGGGGCCTCGCGCAAGGCCTGCCGGGCCACGAGGCCGGCATCACGCACCGGTCCTTGCAGGAGATTCCCCCACCAGGGCGCCAAACCGCCCACCAGCACCGCCGCTGCCACACCGCCGGCCAGGGCCAGGCGCAAAACCCCCGCGGGGCCCGGGAGGGCCTGCGCCTCCGAACGGGGCCAGCGGGTGCCCCACCACAACCCGAACACCGCCGCCGACGCCAAGCCGGCCGCCATCCACACGGCATCCAGACTGGCCGGCTGCGACAGCAGCGCCTGGTAGAGCACGTCCTTGACCTCCCCAACCCGGCGCTGCGCGAGCGCACTCACCCCCACCAGCAGCAAGGGGACCCCGGCCAAACCCACCAGCAGACCGCCCGACACGACCGCCGGCCATCGCATCCGGCCAGCCAGCCCATCGGACAGCGCGCGCCCGCACAACACCGCCAACGGCGTGATGCCATACAGCGCGTAGTGCGGCAACTTGGTCCCCGACAGGCTGAAAAAGACCAGCACAAAACCCGCCCAGCCCCAGAGGAAGCGGCCCAGCGGATCGGCCCAGGTCCGACGGCCCCCGGCCAGCGCAGGCCCGAGCAACACGCTCCAAGGCAGCAACAGCAGGGGCAGCATCACGAAGTAGTAGCCCAGACTGCCGCCGTGGCCCTCCAGGGTGCCGCCGTATCGCTGCAGGTTGTGCCGGATGAAAAACCCGTCCACGAAGGCCATGCCGTGGCGATTCAGGGCATAGACGTACCACGGCACCGCCACGAGCAGCATCAGCGCCCAGGCCGCCCCATCCGCAAGCAGCGACTTCAGGCGGGCACCCCAAGCGGCACGGCCGGACACGAGCACCCAGATCATCACCGCCGCCCCCGGCACGATCACCGCCACCGGACCCTTGGTCAGGATGCCCAGCCCCATCCACAACGCCGCACGGCGCAGCGCCCAGCGCGCAGACACGTGACCCGAGGGGGCCTCCAGATGCCGCCAGAGGTCCTGCGCCGCCAGCACCAGCCACAGGTTCAACACCGCATCGGCCGTCGCCGCCCGACCGATCAGAAGAACCCCCAGGCAGCTGCCCAGCACACTGCCGGCCCCCAGCGCAGCAGTCACCCCCCAGCGCGGCCAGATCCACAGCACCACGCTGGTTGCCCAGCCCCAGGTGGCCAGCGCCGAGGGCAACCGCAGCGCCCACTCGCTCAGCCCAAACACCGACACGCTCAAGGCCTGAAGCCAATAGATCAGGATGGGCTTGTCAAAGCGGTCTTCGCCGTTGAGGGTCGTGTGCCCCCAATCTCCGCTGGCCAGCATCTCGCGCGTGGCCTCGGAGAACGCCCCCTCGTCCACGTCGAACAGGGGCGCGGCGCCGATGCGCAACAGGGCCAGCACGGCCATGCCGACCATCCACATCAGCACCCAGCGCCCGTCGCCGGCCCAGCTCAGCCGACGGCCATCCACAGCCGATGCACCCGTCTGAAATCCCGTCATGCTCGCCGCCCAGCCCGCCCGGCGTCCGCCGTCAGATCCGACGCTCGGGATCGGGACGCCCCCCTGCCGACACCGCGGCCGGACCCTCGCGCGACCAGCCCTGGTCCATCGGCAGGGCCTCCGGGGCCGCCGGAGTCGTCGTCACAGACCGCACCACGTAGGGTGAACCGTAACGCCCACCGTAGTAGATGCGAATCAAGAGCTCCGCCACCACACCGGTCATCAGGAACTGAAGCCCGCCCAGCACGCTGAAAAACCCCAGCGACAGCAACGGCCGCCCACCAATGCTCTCACCCAGCAGCTTGAGCACGCCCAGGTACCCCAGCACCGCCATGCCAAAGCCCAGCACCCCCAGGCCGAGCACCCCGAAGAAGTGCCCCGGCCGGGCCGCGAACCGCAGGAAAAACGTCACCGCCAGCAAGTCGACGATCACGCGGAAGGTGCGCGAAATGCCGTATTTGGACGCCCCGGCCGTGCGCGCATGGTGCATCACCGCTTCCTCGGACATGCGCGACGGGGAGGTCACCGTGGCCATCCACGCAGGGATGAAACGGTGCATCTCGCCATACAGGCGAACCTCGCGCAGCACGTCGGTGCGGTAGGCCTTGAGACTGCAACCCAGGTCCTGGAACGGCAGGCCGGTGATGTTGCGGATGATCTTGTTGGCGATCCTGGAGGGAACCTTGCGCAGCCACAGGCCATCCTGGCGGTTCTGGCGCCAGCCGGCGACGATGTCGAGGTCGTCATTGAGCAGACGGGCCACGACCCGCGGGATGTCGCGGGGATCGTTCTGCAGGTCGCCGTCCATCGTGACGATGACGTCGCCGCGCGCCGCATCGATGCCCGCCTGCATGGCCGCCGTCTGCCGGAAATTCCGCGCCAGCCGCACGATGCGGATGTGCGGACCGACCGTGGCGGCGTGGGCCTCCAGCCGAGCGCCGGTGCCATCGCGGCTGCCATCGTCGACCACCACCAGCTCCCATGGATGAGGATAGGACGACAGGGCGGACTGCACGGCGTCAATCAGCGGTGCGGCGTTGTCGATCTCGTTGTACATGGGCACCACCACCGACAGACGGTGGGGCGGGGCCTTGGGGGCCGAGAAATCGTGGTTCGACGAAGAAGACATCACTGCACTCACTGAGAAAGGGCCGCCCGGCGTCCGGACCGGTGCGACAGTATCCAGGCGATCAAAGCCGCCGACACGCTGGTGGCCAGCCACAAGGCATGCACCAGCAGCGCCGCACCCACGACCGCTGAAGAAGAAATCCGGGCACTGACCTCACCCGAGGCGCCCACCTGGGATCCGACCCAGACGCCCGCCTCGTAAGTCCCGAGGCCGGCCGGCCCCTGCACGGGCAACACCGCCGCCCATTCACCGCCCAGCGCACCACGCCAGGCCGCCGCCAGATCCAGCGGTCCCACAGCATGCAGCAACAAGGCTGCCACCCACAGCTTGAGGGCCCAGTTGGCCACGCAATAGCCCCAAGCGAGGGCGCCGCCACGGCTGGCCCGCCAGGCCTCGATCAATTGACCCAGCATCCGGCGCCAACGCGACGGATTGCCCCCGGCAGACGACGTGGCCCCGGCCGGAAATCGCGCCGCACTGTGCGCCACCCAGCGCAACCAGAGCCCGGGCGCCCAGCGCATCGCAGCCACCGCCAGCACCAGCGCCCCCACAAGGCCTTGCCAGACCGGCCAGGGTCCGAGTCCGGCCAGCGCCATCCAGGCCAGCACCAGCGCATCCTGCAACCGCAACCACAACAAGCTTGCGAGCGATTCCGACAGCGGCACCTGCCATCGCCGCAACAGCCACCAGGCATAGCCCAGCTCTCCACTGCGGAAGGGCAACAGGCTGACGGCCGCGTTGTGCATCACGAACAATTGCAGGCATTCGCCATAGCTGGCTTGGGTGCGCGGGCGCCACTCGGCATGCATGCGCGCCGCCCGCAAGGCGTAGCTGGCCAAAATGCCCGCCACACCGGCGCCCCAGGCCCAGACGGGCACCTGTGCCGCGGACCGGGCCAGTGCGGGCCCATCCAGCCCACGTCCGAGTCGCCACAGCAACAGGCCCGCCAGGACGATACCCGCCGCATAAATCAGTTTCTTGCGCAGCGTCACCGGCCGGCGGGGTGGCAGGGCGGCAGACTCGGCTTCGGTCTCAAGGTCCATGGGCCGGGACTCCGTCACCGGCCGGCCGCGCCGCGCATCAGTCGCGCACGCGCACGCCACTGGAACAACCGCCACAAACCGCTGCCCACGCCCACGGCCGCCAGGACCCCCTGCACCGGCTGCGCCGAGGGATACCCCGTGTTTTCCAGTGCCATGGCCACGCCGCATGCGATCTGAACGATCGCCAGAACCCACTGCCCCACCGTGCCCGACAGCCAGCGGGCCAGCGACCAACGGTCCGTCAGCGCCAAGCTGATCTGCGCGGCCAGACACCCCGCCCCCATGCCCGCCAGCACGTCGCTGGGCCAATGCGCCGCCGTCGCCATGCGCGCCAACACCACCCCGGCCACAAACAACACCGCCAGCGCCTTGGCACCCACCGTCGAGCGGTGCACGTGCAGCCACAACCAGGCAGCGGCCATGGCCGTCAGGGCATGCCCGGAGGGCAGGGAGTGATGCAGCAGAGGCACCCCAATCACCTGGATCTGATCCAGGGGCAGCACCGCCGGAGGTCGCGGTGTCGAAAACAGCTGCTTGAATCCGTGGGTCAGCAATCCCCCGATGGGGAAACACCAGATCAGCGCCGCCACGGCCTGCATGCGCTCATGCAAGGCCCCGGGGCATGCAGCCAGCCACAGGATGAACACGCTCAGGCCCAGGCCGATCACACTCAGGCTCGCCCACAACGGCGGCGCAAAAGCCCCCAGCGCGTTGAAGACGCGAAACACGGCTTCATCCCAGCCGCCCAGGCGCACCCAGGCGCTGGCGGCCAGCAGCAGGGTCACGCCCGTCAGCACCGGCCACCATCGGGGCACTCGCAAAGAGGATCGAAACAAGTCGGACAGAGACAAGGCCAGCGGCGGCAAGGTGGAACGGCAGGGAGATCGAGACATTCCCTGCGTCGAGCCCCGATAATCACGCATTGGGTCAGGCCGAAGGCCGTGCCGGCGCGGGGCGACCGCAGGCCGGGCACTTTACCACGCGGCACCCGGCCCTCTGGGGCCGCTCAGGCCCGATCCCTGACAGACCCACCCGACCGGAGCGCGACCCCGCCATGGCTTCCATCCTCGTCACCGGCGCCGCCGGCTTCATCGGCGCCCACACTTCGGCCGCCCTGGCCCGCGCCGGCCATCGCGTCGTCGCGTGTGACAACTTCAACGACTACTACCCGGTGGCCCTCAAACACGACCGCGTGGCCGCTCTGCTCACCCCGCTGGGCGTCACCGTCGAGCCGCTGGAGCTCAGCGACACCGAGGCCACCCGCGCCTTTTTCGAGCGCAGCGGCTGCGACGTCGTCCTGAACCTGGCCGCCCAGGCCGGCGTGCGCTACTCGGTGCAGAACCCGATGGCCTACGTGCAGTCCAACCTGCAGGGCTTCGGCTCGGTGCTGGAGGCCTGCCGCCACAGCGGTGTGAAGCACCTGCTCTATGCCAGTTCGTCCAGTGTCTACGGCTGGCGCGATGAAGGCGCCTTTTCGGAAGACGACCGCACCGACACCCCCATGTCCTTCTACGCCGCCACCAAGAAGGCCAACGAAGGCATGGCTTACGCCACCGCCAAGGTGCATGGCCTGCCGGTGACCGGACTGCGCTTTTTCACCGTCTACGGCCCATGGGGACGTCCGGACATGGCGTACTGGAGCTTCTCGCAGGCCATCCGCCGCGGCCTGCCCATCAAGCTGTTCGCCGAAGGCCGGTTGCTGCGCGACTTCACCTGCGTCGACGACGTGGTGGACGCCCTGGGTCGCCTGATCGAGCGCGGGGCCCCGGGACCGGATGCCCACGGCGCCCCGGCCGAACTGTTCAACGTCGGTCACCGCCAGCCGGTCCAGGTCGTGGACTTTGTGCGCACACTCGAAGACGCCCTGGGCCGCAAGGCCGTCATCGAATTTGCCCCCATGCAGACCGGCGATGTGCCGACCACCTGCGCCGACCCATCGCGCCTGATCGCAGCCATCGGCCCCTGGTCGGCCACACCACTGGACCAGGGCCTGCCGCAGTTCGTGCGCTGGCTGGAGAAGTGGGATCCGATCTGATCGGAACACACTGGGCTGAATCTCGCGCGCAGCCCCTCGCCACGACCTCCAGCGACTCAGCCGTCCTCGTCAGGAGACCCGGGCCACCGCCACCAGGCGCTCCAGTGCGTCGATGAAGATCGCGGCCACGTCACAGCCCATCTGATCGGTGATCTCCTGGAAACAGGTCGGGCTGGTGACGTTGATCTCGGTGACGCAATCGCCGATCACATCCAGGCCCACCAACAGCAGACCGCGCGCAGCCAGCACGGGCCCCAGCGCCTCGGCGATCTCGCGGTCGCGGTCGCTCAAAGGCTGGGCCACGCCCTTGCCGCCAGCCGCCAGGTTGCCCCGGATCTCGCTGCCCTGGGGAATGCGCGCCAGACAGAACGGCACCGGCACGCCGTCGATGATCAGGATGCGCTTGTCGCCGTGCACGATCTCCGGCAGGTAGCGCTGCACCATGATCGTGGTGGCGCCTTCGTGATTGAGCGTCTCGATGATCGACCCCAGGTTCAACCCGTCCGGGCCGACACGGAAGATGCCCATCCCGCCCATGCCGTCCAACGGCTTGAGGATGATGTCGCCATGCTCGGCGTGGAAAGCACGCACCGCTTCGGCCGAACGCGTCACCAGCGTCGGGCCGATGACCTCCGGGAACTCCATGATCGCGAGCTTCTCAGGGTGATCGCGCAGGGCACGCGGGCTGTTGAACACCCGCGCCCCGTCGCGCTCGGCCTGCTCCAGCAGGTGCGTGGCATAGATGTACTCTGCATCGAACGGCGGGTCCTTGCGCATCAGCACGGCGTCCACGTCGGCCAGCGCCTGCTCACCCGTGGCAATCACCTCGAACCAGTCGGCCTGTTCGCGGCCCGTCAGCACGAGGGTTCGGCAGCTTCGCGCCACGACACGGCTTCCACGCACCCAGACCAGGTCCTTGGGCTCGCACACCTGCACACGGTGCCCCCGCCGGAAAGCCTCGCGCATCATCGCGAAGGTGGTGTCCTTGTAGGTCTTGAAAACCTCGATGGGATCGGCAACGAACAGGAAGTTCATGGTGAGCCAGCAGCTGTCTGAAATCGTGGGAAGGGCCCGGCAGTGTTGCACAGCCAGGCGTTGGCAGCCCACGCCACGCCAATGCCGGACGGGACGCAGGCCCAGCCGAATGCAACACCCAAACAGCCACACGACCCAGTCATCGTCAACTACCTGTTCTGGCAGCGGCACTCGAAGGCCCCTGCTTCTACCATCCGCGGCTGTTGCGATCCGGCGACGAACCGGACAACTCGAAGGCGCCTGACAGGGAGGCGAAGCAAACGCACCGGGCTCGAGCTCGAACGGCGTGTGGCGGGCCATGTGACAGGAGGACCCTCGTCTGCGACGGGAGGTCCACCCTGGCACATGGCCCTCGCTGCGTGCACAGGCTTCCCGGGGAAGAACGGACATCCCCGGCGTCCAGCGTCGTGTATGGTTTCCCACCGAATCCATCCCCGAGCCCCGGGCGGCCCTGCAATGCGCGACTGGCAAGAAGAGATCCTGCACGCCTGCCGGATCGCGACCGATCCCGACGAATTGTTCGCAGGTGTGACCGCGGCCGCGCGGGCCATGGGGTTCACCCACTGCTCCTATGGCCTGGGCGAGTTCTCGCCGGCTTCCGCCCCCCGGGTGACCATCCTGCGCCAGTACCCCCAGGGCTGGGTGGACGCGTACGAGCGCCAAGGCTATTTCGCCATCGACCCGAGCGTCCGGCACGGCATCCGGACCCGCCGCCCAGCCGTCTGGACCCGGGACCTGGCCCATCAATCCCCTGAGCTGTGGGAACACGCCCGCTCGTTTGGCGTGACCCATGGCTGGGCCCAGTCGAGCCTCACGCCCGGCGGCCACATCGGCATGCTGACCCTGGCCCGGGAAGCCGAGGCCATCGGCGCCTCCGAACTGGAAAGCCGGGAAACCAGCATGATGTGGCTGACCAGCGTGGCCCACTCCGCCCTGTCGGAGGCCATCGTCCAACGCCAGGGCGCGCAGCCCCTCCCGGAGCTCAGCGCCCGGGAAAAATCCATCCTCGGCTGGACCGTCGACGGCAAGACCTCGGCCGACATTGCCTTGCTGCTCGGCCTCTCGGTCCACACCGTCAACTTCCACTTCAAGCACGCGCTGGTCAAGCTGGGAGTGCCCAACAAAGCCGCGGCGGTGGCCAAGGCCATTCGCCTGGGCCTGTTGTTCTGAACGGCCGCGGCTTCGCCCCCCTCAGCGGCGGCGCCACCCGCCAGGCGACTGCGTGACCAGCACACACACCGCCCCCGCCACCACACCCCAGAACGCCGAGCCGATGCCCGCCATCGACACCCCGCTGAGCGTGACCAGGAACGTCACCAATGCCGCCTCGCGCCAACGCAGGTCGGCCATGGCCACCGCCAGCCCGCCCCCGATGGTGCCCAGCAAGGCAAACCCTGCCACGGCCAGCACCATCGCCTTCGGAAAGGCCCCGATCAACCCCGCCACAGCCCCCGCCGCCAGACCCAGCGCCAGGTAGAACAGTCCGGACACCACAGAGGCCGTCCAACGCCGGGCCGGGTCTTCATGGGCCTCTCGTCCCATGCAGATCGCCGCGGTGATGGCCGCCAGATTGAGCGCATACCCCCCAAAAGGGGCCAACACCAGCGTCGTCAGCCCGGTGACGGTGACCACGGGCGACACCGGTGTGTCATACCCGGCGGCCCGTTGCGCCGCCACGCCCGGCAGGTTCTGCGAGGCCATCGTCACGACGAACAGCGGCAAGGCCACCCCCAGGAAGCCACGCCACGTGAACTGCGGCGTCGTCCAGACCGGCTCACCCCAATGCCAATCCACGCCACCCAGGTGCATCTCGCCCTGCAACGCCGCGGTGCACAGGCCCGCCAACAGCACACCTGGCACCGCATAACGCGGCCACCACCGGCGCCCCAGCAGATACACCGCGAACATGATCCCCACCAGCAGCGGATGCCCGGGCCAGGACCCGAAAGCATCCAACGCAAACCGCGCCAGCACCCCGGCCAGCAGGCCGGCCGCCAACGGCTGGGGGATGCGGTCCATGACCCGTGCGAACAGCCCGCTGGCCCCAGCCAAGGTGATGAGCACCGCGCTCACCACGAATCCCCCGACGGCCTCGGGCAGGGTCACCCCGGCCGCGGCACTCACCAGCATCGCCGCCCCGGGGGTGGACCACGCCGTCAACACCGGCTCGCGCCGCCACGCACTCAGGCCGACGCTGGTCAGGCCGGTCCCGAGACACAGCGCCCAGATCCACGACGTGACCTGCTCGGGCGTGGCGCCCAGCGCCTGTGCGGCCTGAAAGATGATGACGATGGAGCTGGTCACCCCCACCAGTGTGGCGACAAATCCAGCCACGATGGCCGACAGCGACAGGTCGTGGAAGAAGCGGCGGAAAACGGTCATCCCCAGCAGACTCGGAAAGTGAAGGCCCGTGAGCCAAGCACGGAACGGACCGCTGGCGCGGCCCTGCCTCAGAACGTGTAGCCGTCCTCGGCCTTCACGTCTTCGAGTTGCTCCAGCAGCCGCGCCAGCGGGGTCAGCACCGAGTAGCGCATGGCCACATGGTGCGCATAGCGCCACACCATCGGCAGGTCCTTGAGGTAGCCATCCTTGCCATCGCGGTGATAGAGCCGCGCAAAAATGCCGAGCACCTTCAGGTGGCGCTGCAGGCCCATCCACTCGAAGTCGCGCCAGAAGGTGCCGAAGTCCTCCTGGATGGGAATGCCGGCCTTGCGGGCCCGCTCCCAGTAGCGGGCGGCCCAGTCGATCTGGATGGACTCATCCCACTCGATGTAGGCGTCCCGCAGCAGCGAGACCAGGTCGTAGGTGACGGGCCCACGCACGGCATCCTGGAAATCGAGCACGCCGGGATTCGGGCCCGCGGCCGTGCCGGGCGCCGCGTGAGGCGCGCCCACCATCAGGTTGCGGCTGTGGAAGTCGCGGTGCACGAACACCTGCGGCTGAGCCTCGCACACGCGGTGGATCATCTCGAAGATCTTGTCGAGCTGGGCGCGCTGCTTGTCGTCGAGCGTCACGCCCTTGTGGCGGGCCACGTACCACTCGGGAAACAGATCGAGCTCACGCTGGATCAGGGCTCGGTCGTAAGGAGGCAAGGTGGCCGCATCCACCTTCTGCACACCGATGAGCGCCTCCATGGCCTCGCGGTAGAGTGCATCGGCCTGGCGCAAGTCGTCTGCGGCCGTCAGGTCCAGGGACTGCAGTCGGGACAAGTAGGTCTGCCCCCCCAGGTCACTCAGCAGCATGAAGCCCTGGGCCTCGTCCCACGAGAGCACCTGTGGCACGTTGACGTCCCCCCCGCCCAGCAGACGGGCCACATGCACAAATGGGCGGCAATCTTCGTGGCTGGGCGGCGCATCCATGACGATGAAGGTGCTCCCCTGCATGCCATCGACACGGAAGTAGCGGCGAAAGCTCGCGTCCGCGCTGGCTGGGCGCACGCTGGAGGGGTCCAGGCCCTGCTCCGAGGCGCGAGCGGCCAGCCACAGTTGAAACGCTTCGGCTCGGGAGGGATCGGTCCAGGTGAGGTCGGCCACGGCAAATGTCACGGTGCATGAAATAATCGATCGATTCTAGCCAGCGGGGTTGAGCCTGCTGGACCACGTCCTTGCTCCCATCCGTGACCCCTTCCGACGCCTTGCGCCCCGCCACTTCCTGCCCACCCGCCGCACTTCGGCGGGTGGCCGTGGCCGCCATGCTGGCCGCCCTGCCAGCCTGGGCACAGGCCGTCGGCAGCTGTTCGGCGCCCCGCGCCAGCGCCCCGTCGCTGCTCGCCCAGGCGGCCGCACGTCCAGCTGTGGCCCCGGCAGCCTCCGCGCCGGCCGCCGGAGAGCCCCTGCAGATCGAGGCCGACGAAGTCCACAGCCGCCTGGGTGAAGACCTTCGCGCCCAAGGCAAGGTGCACCTGCGCCGGGGCGTTCTGACCCTCCAGGCCGACCAGATCGACTACACGCTGGGCAACAACCGCGCCCGCGCCACCGGCAACGTCCGCCTGGATCGCGCCGGAGATGTGTTCACCGGCCCGGAAGTGGAACTCGACACCACGCGACTGGAAGGTTTCTTCCGCAAGCCCACCTACCGCTTCGGGCGCACCGATGCCGGCGGAACCGCCGACCGGGTCAACTTCCTGGGCCCGAATCGGGTGTCGGTGGAAGGCGCCACCTACAGCAGCTGCGACCCCGTCGAACCCGGAGAGACCCTTCCCTGGGTCCTGTCCAGCCGCCGTGTACGCCTAGACTTCGAACAAAACGAAGGGGTCGCCGAAGGCGCCGTGCTGCGTTTTTACGACGTGCCCATCCTGGCCGTGCCGGTGCTGAGCTTTCCCGTCACCGAGGAACGCAAGTCGGGCTGGCTGCCCCCGCAGTTCACGACCTCCAGCACGCTGGGGCTGGAAGTGGCCACTCCGTACTACTGGAACATCGCCCCCCAGCACGACCTCACCCTCACGCCCACGGTCTCCACCAAACGTGGCCCGGGCCTGGGGGCCGAGTTCCGATACCTGCGCCCGGAATACAACGGCCGGGTCGAGGCCTACGGCATGCCGCACGACCGGGCGGCTGGCGACGAACGCTGGTCCTGGCTGCTGGAACACCAAGGCACCCTGGGCCGGGAATGGGACTATCAGGTGCGCGGCCTGCGCGTCTCCGACGACAGCTACTGGAAGGACGACCTGCGCGGCGGCGACTTCCTGACCCCGCGCCTGTTGCCGCTGCGCGCCCAGACGCAGGCCCGCCAGGATCTGCGCTGGGGCACCACCGGAGTCGAGCAAACCCTCTACGCGCAAGCCCAGACCTGGCAGGTGCTGCAGGAGACCTCGACCGACAGCGCCTGGATCGACGCCCCCTACAGCCGACAGCCCCAGGTGGGTGGCCGCTGGCGCAACCTCGACGGACCGATCGACTGGCAATTCCAGACCGAGGCCACCCGGTTCACCCACCCCGACGTCGACAAGACCGACGGCAGCCGCGCCCACATGACCGGCTCCGTCGCTTGGCCGCTGCGCCTGGACGGGTTGCAGCTGACCCCCCGGCTGGCGTTCAACGCCGCGGCCTACCAAACCGACCTGGCCATGTCCGATGGGCGGACCTCGCGGGCCCGCTTCATCCCGACCTTCAGCCTGGACAGCCGCTGGACCTTCGAACGCGAGATGAACGCCTTCGACCGCGACATGACCCAGACGCTCGAGCCCCGCATCCGCTACGTCAAGACGCCCTACCGCGACCAGACCGGCTTGCCCAACTTCGACAGTGCGGCGCTGGACTTCGGCTTCGACTCCATCTTCGCGGACAACGCGTTTTCAGGCATTGATCGGGTCTCCGACGCCCATCAGGTCACGGCCGGCGCCACCACCCGATTCATCTCGCGTGAGTCCGGTGGGGAACTGGCCCGCTTCTCGATGGCTCAGCGCTATCAGATGAGCGCCCAGCAACTCGCCCCCGAAGGCCAGACCCAGAGCAGCCGGATTTCCGACGTCTTGCTGCAAGCCTCGACGTCTGCCCTGCGCTTCTGGCAGTTCGACGCCACCGCGCAATACGACACGGACCAAGGCGAGGTGTCGCGCGCGATCACCCGCGTGCGCTACTCGCCCGGGGCCTACCGCACGGTGAACCTGGCCTATCGGCTCACCCGCGACGCCAGCGAGCAGCTGTCCTTCGGGTGGCAATGGCCGATCCGCGGCTGGTCCTCCGTGTGGCGATCGACGCCGACCGCGGTGCCCGCCTCCGACACCCCGGCCCTGAACCTCGACCGTGCGCCGCGCAACACCTCCGACTGCCGCGGCGAGCTCTATGGCGTCGGCTGGATGGACTACAGCCTGCGCGACCGACGCATGACCACCGCCACCGCCGGCCTCGAATACGACGCCGGCTGCTGGATCGGTCGTCTGGTCGCCCAGCGCAAATCCACCGCCGCGGACAGCTCGACCACCAAGGTCATGTTCCAGATCGAGTTCGTCGGACTGTCCCGCTTGAGCCTGGGCGCCAATCCGTTGGGCCCGCTCAGGGACAATATCCCCGGTTACCAGATGCTGCGCGACCGATTCGACGCCCGTGCCACGGACGACTCGGTGGTTTCTCCCCAACCGGCTTCCACCGGTGTGAACCTCTCTCCATGACGATGCCGCTGAACACCCCCTTCCCGTCCGCACCGTCGCCCCTGCGCCGCAGCCTCCAGGCCGCCGTGCTGGCCATGGCCCTTGCCGCCGCGCCGATGGTGTCCTCCGCCCAGTCGGCCGCCCGCAGCGGCGGCGACTTCATCGTCGCCGTGGTCAACCAGGAGTTGGTCACCAACACCGAGGTGCAGCAGCGCATCGAACAGGCCGAGCAGGACGCCGAGCGCCGCAAGCTGCGCCTGCCGGCCCGCGACGATCTGGTGCAGATGATCCTCGACCGACTCATCGACGAGCGGGCCCAGCTCAGCTACGCCCGTGAGACCGGCGTCAAGGTGGACGAAGCCGAGATCGAACGCGCCTGGACCAGCATCGCGGCCCAGAATCAGCTGACATCCGCCCAGCTTCGCGAACGCCTGCGGGCCGAGGGCATGGACCCCACCCGCTTCCGCGCCAACCTGCGCGACCAGATCGCGTTGGACCGGGTGCGCGACCGCGAGGTGCAAAGCCGCGTGCGCATCCTCGACGCCGACATCGAGGCCTGGCTGAGCAAGGAGCGCGAACGCCGCGGCTCAGCCACCGAATTCAATGTGGCCCAAATCCTGTACGCCGTGCCAGAAGGCGCGTCGCCAGAACAGTGGGCGGAACAGCGGGCCCGTGCGCTGCGCGCTCTTCAGCGCCTCAACCAGGGTGCTGACTTTGCAACGTTGGTCCAGCAGGAATCGGATGGCTCCCGTGAGCGTGCCGGGGCGCTCGGCCTCAAGCGCATCGACAAACTGCCCGATGCATTCGCCGAAGCCGTTCGCCCCCTGCGCCCAGGAGAAATCGCCCCGCAGATCGTGCGCTCCGGTGCCGGCTATCACCTGCTGAAGGTGTTGGACCGACAGGACGCCGCCCTCACCATCACCCAGCGCCATGCCCGCCACATCCTGCTGCGCCCCACACCAGGCCAGGATGAGCAGACCACCGTCAAGCGCCTGCAGGATTTCAAGAAGCGCATCGCCTCGGGCTCCGTGCGTTTCGAGGAACTGGCGCGCCAACACTCCGAAGACGGCAGCGCCGCCGGCGGCGGTGACCTCGGCTGGGCCAACCCAGGGCAGTTCGTGCCCGAATTCGAACGGGTGCTGGAAACCCTCCAACCCAACCAGGTATCGGATCCGCTGGTC
This sequence comes from uncultured Sphaerotilus sp., assembly GCA_964470355.1. Classification (GTDB taxonomy): domain Bacteria; phylum Pseudomonadota; class Gammaproteobacteria; order Burkholderiales; family Burkholderiaceae_C; genus Sphaerotilus. The sequence continues at coordinate 10,204 of CAYYCN010000025.1, read as the reverse complement.
TCGCGCTTCGGCGTGCACCTGATCCAGCTGATCGAGACGCGAGAGATGCAGCTCAGCCCCGCGGATCAACGCGAAATGGCCCGCAACGCCCTACGCGAACAAAAGCGCGAGGAAACCTACAACGAGTGGGCACGCGACATCCGCGCCCGCGCGTACATCGAACTGCGCGAGCCGCCCAGTCGCTGAAGTCCCCGCACAACGAGCCCCTATCCGTGACCAAGCCCCATGTGGCGCGCAAGCGCTTCGGTCAGCATTTCCTGACCGACACCGGCATCCTGGACGACATCGTCCGCGCCATCGATCCACGACCGGGGGAAGCCCTCGTGGAGATCGGCCCAGGCCTGGGCGCCATGACGTTTCCCGTGCTGGACCGCTGCGGCCGCATGACGGTGGTCGAACTCGACCGGGACCTGGCCGCGCGCCTGCGCAAGCAATCCGCACTGGAGGTGGTGGAGTCCGACGTCCTTCAGGTGGACTTCACCGCGCTGGCAGCGGGACGCCGGCTGCGCATCATCGGCAACCTGCCCTACAACATCTCCAGCCCCATCCTCTTCCACCTGCTGCGTCACGTGGACGTCGTCATCGACCAGCACTTCATGCTGCAGAAGGAAGTGGTGGACCGCATGGCGGCCGCCCCGGGCAGCAAGGCCTATGGCCGCCTGTCGGTGATGCTGCAATGGCGCTACGACATCGAAGCCCTGTTCGACGTGCCGCCCGAGTGCTTCGACCCGCCACCCCGCGTGGACTCGGCCATCGTGCGCATGCAACCGCTGCCACACCCGCCCCAGCTCGATCCGGACGTGCTGGAGGAACTGGTGGCGGTGGCGTTTTCGCAGCGGCGCAAGATCTTGCGCCACACCCTGGGGGCCTGGATGCAGCAGCGCCAGCTGGACACCGGCTTTGACATCCAGCGGCGGGCCGAGGAAGTCCCGGTGGCCGAGTACGTGGCCCTGGCCCAGGCGGCCTCGGCTCAGGCCCGGCCGGAACCGGTTTCCGGCACCTGAAAAAACAAGACCCGCGTCTCGCGCGGGTCGTGAGGACAAGGGAGCCCTCGCGGGGCCACCCCATCACAAGGCCATCAAGGCCGATGTGTCGAAGGCACTGCTCATGACCGGCATGTGCGGCGCAAACGCCGGTGCGGCATTCTTGCTTGGCTTCGGTGCCGGCTTGACCGGCGGCTGAGGCTCGACGAGGGCTCCGTCAGCCCGCTCCCATTGCCCGTTTTCCTGGGAGCGGGCTACTGAAAAGAATAGAAGCACCTGAACGGTATCTTCCGCTCTCCCCAGAAATCAGCCGCATCACGGAACACATCCAGCAACTGCTCACGTGCCTCACGGTCGAAGCGCGCGTTGTCGGGGATCTGCTCCAGCACGACCACAAAACCTTTTTGCGCTCCCGACTTGTTGACCGTGTCGGTCATGCAGTCGTACAGCGCATCCAGGTTCTTGCCGAAATGCGCCGGAAACAGGAACGCTCCGGCAATGCCTTCCAGCACGTCGGGCTTGGTCTGCGCCTCGGTGAGGTTCGCATACAGGAAATGATGGCCCAGGTTCTGGGCGGCCGACATCAGGTCTTCGACACGAAACGCGCGTATCGCCTGAACGATGTTGGGTCGGACAGTCTGCAAAAGCATAGTGGTCCTTCTCACTCTTCAACACATGACGGCAAGATCACTGAGCGATGCGGCGGAAGCTCGCGTAGTGGTCCTGCGTGTAATAACAAGCGTCCGGAGAGGTGGGTTGACGTCCGCCGCACACAATGCGTCTGGCCCCCCGGTCGGCAGATCCTGGTGTTTCGACCGTGTATTCACGGTAATAGCCTCGGGCCATCCTGGGCAACAGCCTTTCACGGTTGCCGAACACGCTTCCATCCTTGTGGGAGTACCGGAATGGCCCTCCCGAGAGAATGAGGCGGTAGGTGGACTGAGCCTGGACGGGCAATTCACCCCATGCCACGACATCGACGACATCTGATCGTGTTCGGGCGTCGACAGTTCCCGACCCGGTCCACAGAAACAGGCCCAGCAGCACCGCCAGGACCGGCATCCACAAAGGGGACCTGCGCGGTTGCGCGCCAGAATGTGGGGTCAGCAAACCGGACCCGGAGCCCAGCAATCGCTTCAGAAAAGAGGCCATGATGTAGGCTGGAGACCCGTCGAGCACACGCCGATTCGAAAGCTTCGGACGGCCCCAAGGCCGCCTGTCCGACGATCAGAAGGCAATATGGTAATGAAAGCGGTCCCTTTTCTCAAGGGACTGCCTTCTTTTTCAGCACTCCGTGCGGGGCATTGCCCAAATGTGTGCAATTGCACACTTCTGAAACAGGGCCGATCAGCGTTGTTTCTCGGCGTTGGCCTGGGCCACGGTCACGGCGGTCATGTTGACCACCCGGCGCACCGTCGCCGACGGGGTGAGCACATGTGCCGGCTGAGCACCTCCCAGCAGGATCGGACCGATGGCGATGCCGTTGCCCGCCGCCGTCTTGAGCAGGTTGTAGCCAATGTTGGCCGCGTCGATGTTGGGCATGACCAGCAGGTTGGCCTCCCCCTTGAGGGTGCTGCGCGGCATCAGCTCTGCACGGTACTGCGTGTCGAGTGCGGTGTCGCCGTGCATCTCGCCGTCGATCTCGAGCCAGGGTGCCAGCTCTCGCACCAGGGCCAGTGCCTGGCGCATCTTGACGGCGGAGGGCTGGTCGCTGGAGCCGAAGTTGGAATGCGACAGCAGCGCCGCGCGCGGCTGCAAGCCAAAGCGCATCATCTCTTCGGCGGCCATGATCGTGATCTCGGCGATCTGCTCGGCCGTGGGGTCGTAGTTGATGTGCGTGTCGACCATGAAGATTTGGCGGCCCGGCAGGATCAGGCCGTTCATGCAGGCATAGGTCTTGGCCCCGGGCCGGCGTCCGATGACGCTGTCGATGTGCTGCACATGCTGCGAAGTGGTGCCCCAGGTGCCGCAGATCAGGCCGTCCACATCGCCTTTGTGGAGCAGCATGGCGCCGATGAGGGTCAAGCGGCGGCGCAGCTCGAGCTTGGCAAACTGCTCCGTGACGCCCTTGCGCTCCATCATGCGGTGGTAGGTCTGCCAGAAGTCGCGGTAACGCGCGTCGTTCTCGGTGTTGACGATGTCGAAGTCGCGCCCTTCTTCCATCCGCAGACCGAGTTTCTCGATGCGCTGGAGGATGATGTCACGCCGTCCCAGCAAGGTCGGGCTGGCCAGGTTTTCGTCGATGACGACCTGCACGGCGCGCAGCACCAGGCGGTTCTCGCCTTCGCAGTAGACGATGCGGCGCTTCTTGGCCTTCTTGGCGACGGCAAACACCGGCTTGAGCAGCGTGCCCGACGCGTAGACGAACGCACTCAGGCGGTCGCAGTAGGCCTCCATGTCCGTGATGGGTCGGGTGGCCACGCCGGAGGTGCGCGCAGCCTCGGCCACCGCTGGCGCGATCTGCATCATCAGGCGCGGATCGAAGGGCTTGGGAATCAGGTATTCAGGGCCGAACGTCAACGTGGCGCCCACATAGGCGGCCGCCACCACATCGTTTTGCTCCGCCTGGGCCAGATCGGCGATGGCGTGCACCGCTGCGATCTCCATCTCGTCGGTGATGGTGGTGGCGCCGCAGTCCAGCGCGCCGCGGAAGATGTACGGGAAACACAGGACGTTGTTGACCTGGTTGGGGTAGTCCGTGCGGCCGGTGGCCATGATGGCATCGTCGCGCACGGCCTTGACCTCTTCCGGCAGGATCTCGGGCGTGGGGTTGGCCAGCGCGAAGATCAGCGGGTTCGCCCCCATGCTCGCCACCATGTCGGCCTTGAGCACGCCGCCCGCCGACAGGCCCAGGAAGATGTCCGCGCCCACGATGGCTTCGCGCAGCGTGCGGTGCGGGGTGTCCTGGGCGAACTCTTCCTTGTCTGGGTCCATCAACTCGACGCGTCCCTTGTAGACCACGCCGGCCAGGTCGGTGACAGTGATGTTCTCGCGCGGCAGGCCCAGCTTGACCAGCAGGTTCAGGCAGGCCAGCGCCGCAGCGCCCGCGCCCGAGGACACCAGCTTGACCTGTTTGATGTCCTTGCCCACCACCTTCAGGCCGTTGAGCATGGCCGCTCCGACCACGATGGCCGTGCCGTGCTGGTCGTCGTGGAAGACGGGGATCGACAGGCGCTCGCGCAGCTTGCGCTCGACGTAGAAGCAGTCCGGCGCCTTGATGTCCTCGAGGTTGATGCCGCCGAACGTGGGCTCCAGCGAGGCGATGATGTCGACCAGCTTGTCGAGGTTGTCTTCCTTGATTTCCAGGTCGAAGACGTCGATGTCGGCGAACTTCTTGAACAGGACACCCTTGCCTTCCATCACCGGCTTGGCCGCCAGCGGGCCGATGTTGCCCAGGCCCAGCACGGCCGTGCCGTTGGTGACCACCGCGACCAGGTTGCCGCGCGAGGTGTAGCGGTAGGCGTTGGTCGGGTTGTCGACGATCTCCTCACAGGCTGCGGCCACGCCGGGCGAGTAGGCGAGCGCCAGGTCACGCTGGTTGACGAGCTGCTTGGTCGGCGTGACCGCGATCTTGCCGGGCGTCGGAAACTCGTGGTACTCGAGGGCAGCTCGACGCAGTTCGGCTTGTTTTTCTTGACGGGTGGTCATGGTCACGCTTCCGGAAGGGGTGTCGGGGAAGGGAGGGGCACACGCAGGCGGATGGCCCGCTGTGCCAGCTCGGGGTGCCGGATTCTAGGAACCCCCCTCTCAATAAGCCAGATGTCAGGTCTTCCGCGTATGCATGGCACCATGCACAGTCCGCATGCCTTGGGCGCATCCCGCCGGTGAGCCGCCCCAGCCGGGCGCACGCTCGATAATGACCGGCTCACTTCCCTGCGCACCATGTCCCTCGGTGAATTCGAGCTGATCGAACGTTTTTTTCAGCGCCCTGCCCGTCGTCAGCCGCTGGGCATCGGGGACGACTGCGCCCTGCTCGCCCCCAGGCCGGGCATGCAGTGGGCCGTCTCAACCGACCTGCTGGTGGAGGGTCGCCACTTTCTGTCGACGGTGAACCCCGCCCTGCTGGGCCACAAGACCCTGGCCGTGAACCTGTCGGACCTGGCGGCCTGTGGCGCAGAGCCAGTGGCCTACACCCTCTCTCTGTCGCTGCCACGCGTAGACGAGGTGTTTCTCGGGGGTCTGGCGGCCGGACTCCATGCACTGGCCGATGCACACGGCATCGAGCTGGTGGGAGGGGACACCACAGCGGGCCCGCTCACACTCGGCATCACGGTGATGGGCGAGGTCCCCCCCGGGCAGGCCCTGCTGCGCAGCGGGGCACGGCCCGCGGACGATTTGTGGGTGAGCCATGCCCGCCAAGGCGGCCTGGGCGATGCACGTCTGGCGCTGGAAGCCTTTCGGGGAACGGTCCATTTGCCGGGCGACGATTTCACGCGGGTGCGGCGAGCCCTGGAGGCACCCCAGCCCCGCCTGGCCCTGGGCCTGGCTCTGCGGGGCGTGGCCACGTCCGCCATCGATCTGTCAGACGGCCTGCTGGGCGACCTCGGGCATGTGCTCAAGCGCTCCGGCGCGGCCATGCAGCCGGGAGGCCCTGCCCTCGGCGCCCATGTGGACGCCGACGCGCTGCCGTGCAGCGCCGCCCTGGCCCGGCAGGAGCCGTCGTGGCGCCGACGCTGCCAACTCAGCGGTGGCGACGACTATGAACTGCTGTTCACCGCCCCAGCCGATCGCCGACAGGATGTCAAAGCCGCCGCAGCCCGATCGCGCACCCCAGTGCGGCGGGTCGGCCGAATCACCGAAACCCCCGGCGTGTTCGTGCACGACGCCTTGGGGCAGGTCGTCCCCCCACCCGGCGCGTCCTTCGATCACTTCCGCCCTCAGCCGGCCGAGCCGCACAGCTGACCTCATGCAAGACCCCCCCACGTCCGCGCCCCCCGCCGCCCTGGCCCCATCGTGCGCCCCACGCGTGTCGATCGGGCTGCGCTTTCTGGGCTCACACCTGGCCCACGTCATCGCACTGGGCGGTGGCAGCGGCCTGAGCCCCAAGGCCCCCGGTACCGCCGGTACCGCCTGGGCCTGGTTGATGTTCGCCGTCATCCAGCGCGCCTGGCCGGACTGGCCTTGGGGCCTGTTCCTGATCGGAGGCGGGATCGTGGGCTGGTGGGCCTGCACCGTCACCGCTCGTCACGCACGCGTCGCGGACCCGGGCTTCATCGTCTGGGACGAAGTGATCGCCTTTTGGCTCGTGCTGTGGGTCCTGACCCCCGCCACCTTCTGGGCCCAGGCGGTCGCCTTCGGCCTGTTCCGCTATTTCGATGCGGCCAAACCCGGCCCGGTGCGCTGGGCCGACCAAGCCTTCCATGGCGAGGGGTGGCGAGGCGGCTTCGGCATCATGTTCGATGACCTGGTCGCCGCTGGTTGCACCCTGCTGACCCTGGCCCTGGCCCTGCGCCTGTGGCAGGCGATTCCCTGACCCACGCACCGCGATGACTTCTGCCCTCCCTTCCAACGGCACCGCGCCCTCGGCCAGCACCCCGCCCGATCCGCTGCCGGACCTGGTCCACCGCCTCGCCGAACGCCTGTCCGCCCGCCAATGGCGCCTGGCCACGGCGGAAAGCTGCACCGGCGGGGGCGTCGCCAGCGCCTGCACCGACCGGGCCGGCTCCAGCGATTGGCTGGAGCGGGGCTGGGTGACCTACAGCAACCGCGCCAAGCAGGAAGAGCTGGGGGTGCCCGTGCCGATGCTGGAATCCGAAGGAGCCGTGAGCGAGCCGGTGGCTCGCGCCATGGCGGACGGTGCCGCCCGAAACGCACAGGTGGCCGTGGCCCTGTCGGTGACGGGGGTGGCCGGCCCGACCGGGGGCACCGACGACAAGCCTGTGGGCACCGTCTGGTTCGGCTGGCACCTGCCGGACCGGACCTGGACCGAGTGCCGCTGCTTCGATGGCGACCGGTCGGCCGTTCGGCGCCAGTCGGTGCGCCATGCCCTGCAGGTGCTGGTCGACGCCCTCGATGGCCCGCCACAGGAGGGCGCCCCATGACGGCCCCGGTCCTGCTGCTGGGCACCTTCGATGCGCAGGCCTCCGCGCGCTGGACGGAGGCGCTGCAGGCGGCCTTGCCCGACGATGCGCTGTGGTGCCCGGATCCTGTCACCCCGCCCGAATCCATCGCCGATCAACTGGCACAGACCGAAATCGCCATCGTGGCCAGCCCGCCCCCCGGCTGGCTGACGCGGTGCCCCAAGCTCGGCCTCATCCAGTCGCTCTGGGCCGGCGTGGATCGACTGCTGAACGACCCGACGCTGCCCGCCGCCCCCGTGCTGTCGCGCATGGTGGACCCGGCCATGAGCACCGCCATGGCCGAAACCGCCCACTGGGCCGTTCTCGGCCTGCACCGGCACTACTTTGACTATGCCCTGCAGCAACAGACCCGCCATTGGCACCCGCTGCCGCAACGCCGGGCCGATGAAGTGCGCGTGACGGTGCTGGGTCTGGGCCAAATGGGCCGGACCACCGCACTGCGTCTGCGTGCGGCAGGCTACCGGGTGCGAGGCTGGCAACGCCAAGGCCCGTCGCCCTCGGGTGTGGACGTGACGCGCGGCCGGGACGCGCTGCCCCACCTGCTGGCCGACACGGACATCGTCGTCAACCTCCTGCCGCTCACATCCGACACGACAGGACTGCTCGACCGGGCCTTCTTCGCCCACCTGCCCCGGGGCGCATCGCTGATCAACCTGGCACGAGGGGCCCATGTGATCGAGGCCGATCTGCTGGAAGCGCTGAACACCGGCGCGCTCCACCGCGCGGTCCTGGATGTCTTTGCAACCGAACCCCTGCCCAAGCCCCACCCGTTCTGGATCCACCCTCAGGTCACGGTGCTGCCCCATGCCGCCGCGCTGACCGATGAGCGCTCGGCCGCACACATCGCTGCAGCCCACATCCAGCGCTGGCGGGCAGGCCAACCCGTGCCACATCGGGTGGACCGGGGCCGCGGCTACTGAGTCTCAAGCCCCCACGTCTCCGCGCTCAGCACGGGGCTCGCATCACCCACGATCCTGCGGCCAGCGTCGGCGGCGCCGCCAATTGCAGCAACTCCAGCACCAGTCGACGCAACCCCTGCCACGGATCCTCCGGCCAGCCCGGCGCCCGCAAGCCCTTGACCAGTCCGTCACAGACGTGGGCGTCCTGGAGCAACGCCGACAAAGCGCGGCTGTCGAGCCGAGGCGCCAGCCGCTCGACCAGCTTTTCCTTCACCCCCCAGACACGCTGCTCCCGCAGCACCATCGGCAAAGGCCGCCCCTCGTCGAGCGCCAGGCGCACCCGCAACAGCATGCGCACATCCTCGGCCAACGTCCAGTGCACCAGCACCGCCGCTTCGCCCTCGGCCTGCAGGCCATCGAGCATGCGCAAGGCCCGGTCGATCTGTCCCGCCAGAATCGCCTCCCCCAGCTTGAACACGTCGTAGCGGGCCACGTTGAGCACCGCCTGCTCGATCTGGTCCACCGTCAACACGCCGGGGGGGTGAAGCAAGCCCAGCTTGGTCAATTCCTGATGCGCCGCCAGGAGGTTGCCCTCGATGCGGTCGGAAAAGTAAGCGAGCGCACGCTGCCCCTCTTCACCATCCTGTACGCGCTGCCCCTGTGCAGCCAAACGCTGGGCGATCCACTGCGGCAAGGCCCGGCGCTCCACCGGATCGACACGCACGCTCACGCCAGCGCCGTCCAGCGCGGTGAACCAGGCGCTCGACAACTGGGTCCGGTCCAGTCTCGGCAAGGTGATCAACGTCAGGACGTCGTCGGGCAAAGCCTCGACATACCGCTGCAGCGCCTCGGACCCGTCCTTGCCAGGTTTGCCGGAAGGGATTCGAATCTCGATCAGTCGCCGATCGGCGAACAAGCTCATCGCGTTCGCCTCGCCCAGCAGTCCGGACCAGTCGAAATGCGCACCCGCCACCGTGTGCACGCTGCGCTCCGTGTACCCAGTGGCCCGGGCAGCCTGCCTCACCGCGTCGGCCGCCTCCTGGGCAAGGAGCGGCTCGTCGCCGTGGATGACATACAGAGGCCGCAGTCCCCGTTCGATCTGGGACGACAACTGGTCAGCTCGCACCTGCATGGTGGCCCCGCCGTTCAGCGGCTCGCGGCCGAAGCCGCGGGCGCCAGCGCAGGCGCACTGGCCGCAGGAGACGACCCCAAACTGGCCAGACGGCGCACCACCTGCGCCGCCAGATCATCCGACATGGCCCGGTACAACATCGCGGCCTCGTGCTCCTTGGCCAGGGCGTCCGTCTCGTTGTAGCTCATGTCGCGTTGCATCGACAGCTCGGTGGGCCCCATGAGGCTCTGTCCAGCAGGCGTGCGGGCGGAAAACCGCAAGCGCTGGCGCAAGGTGAGCTCACGGACCTGACCGTAGGCACTGGAAACGGCCACCACCTCATCGCGCACGTCTTCCAGGATCTGCAACACCACGTCGGCCCCCAGGGGAGCCTCCAGCAGTTGAACCCCGGGACGGGCCAACAACTGGCGGCGCAGTTCTTCCGCCAAAGGCGAGGACAGCCGCCACCCCATCACACAGATGCGTTTGAACGGCAACTCGGGCGGGCGGCGCAACTGAAAGCCACAGCCCGACAGGGCCGCGCCACCCAGGGCCACCGCACCCAGCAAGCACCTCAGGAGCCCCCGACGCGACGCCATCCCGCTGGCGGTCGGCCCCACAAGCGCCGGAGTCCCCGACTCCCTTCGATCTTCGGCCTGGCCTCGCGCGCGGTTCATCCCCTGTGCCTCGCTCAGACCACCACGTTCACCAGGCGCCCCGGCACCACGATGATCTTCTTGGGCGGCTTGCCCTCGGCGAACTTGGCCACCTCGGCGCTGGCCGCAGCCGTCGCCTCGATGGCGGCCTTGTCGGCACCGGCCGGCACCTTGATCGAACCACGCGTCTTGCCGTTGACCTGCAGGACCAGTTCGATCTCATCCTGCACCAGCGCAGCCTCGTCGACCGCCGGCCACGGGGCGTCGAGCAGATCGCCCAGGCGCGCCGCAAAACCCAGCTCGTTCCACAGATTCCACGTGAGGTGCGGGCAGGCGGGGTACAGCATGCGCAGCAGCAGCGAGAAACCTTCGCACAGCACGGCACGGTCACCGTCGCTGCCGTCGGACTTGAACCCGTCGAGCGCGTTGAGCACCTTCATGCAGCCCGACACCACGGTGTTGTACTGCATGCGCT
>CAYYCN010000024.1:0-32445 GCA_964470355.1 uncultured Sphaerotilus sp. | reverse complement strand
AGACCAACACCATGCCGCTGCACATCGAGATCCTCTACAACGAGTACCAGTTCGCCGCCGCGTTCGCCGTGGCCTCGCTGCTGGCCGGCCTGGCGCTGGTGACGCTGGCGCTCAAGTACCTGATCGAACGCCGCGTGAAGAGCCAGATGGCGGCTGCGCGCAGCGAAGCGGTGGCTGAAGGCTGAAGGCTGAAGGCTGAGAAGAACACGAAAGCATCCGATGAGCATTGAAGTCCGCAACCTCCACAAGCAGTTCGGCAGCCTGACCGTCTGCGACCAACTCAACCTGACCATCGGCTCCGGCGAGCTGGTGGCGCTGCTGGGCCCTTCGGGCTCGGGCAAGACCACGCTGCTGCGCATCATCGCGGGGCTGGAAAAGGCCGATGCCGGCAGCGTGCTGTTCCACGGCGAGGACGCCACCGACGCCACGGTGCGCGAGCGCCAGGTCGGCTTCGTCTTCCAGCACTACGCGCTGTTCCCGCAGATGAACATCTTCGAGAACGTGGCCTTCGGCCTGCGCGTGCGCCCCAAGGCCACGCGGCCGAGCGAAGCCAAGATCCGCGAGAAGGTGCATGAGCTGCTCAAGCTGGTCCAGCTCGACTGGCTGGCCGACCGCTACCCGCATCAGCTCTCGGGCGGCCAGCGTCAGCGCATCGCCCTGGCCCGCGCGCTGGCGGTGGAGCCCAAGGTGCTGCTGCTGGACGAGCCCTTCGGCGCGCTGGATGCCAAGGTACGCAAGGAGCTGCGCCGCTGGCTGCGCCGCCTGCACGACGAGATGCACGTCACCAGCGTCTTCGTCACCCACGACCAGGAAGAGGCCATGGAAGTGGCCGACCGCATCGTCGTGATGAACCAGGGCCGCATCGAGCAGGTGGGCACGCCCGACGAGGTGTACGACCAGCCGGCCACGCCCTTCGTGCTGCAGTTCCTGGGGGACGTGAACCTGTTCCATGGCCGGCGCGACCACGCGCCAGGACAGACCTCGGGCACCGCCGACGTGACCTATGTGCGTCCGCACGAGATCGACATCGTCGCCCACCCCGCCGCCGACACCTGGGCGGTGACGCTGGCCCATGTGCTGACCGTCGGACCCAACACCCGGCTGGAGTTCCGCCGCCAGGTCGACGAGACGCTCGTCGACGTGGAGCTGTCCCGCGAAGCCTGGCTGGCGGTGCGAGAACGCCTGGGCCTGCGCCCCGGAAGCACCGCCCACCTGCGCCCCCGTCGCATCACCCGGTTCGACGCCACCGCCGACGATCCGGCAGCGGCCATCTGATCGATGAACTTCCAGCAATTGCGATCGGTGCGAGAGGCCGTGCGCTGCGGCTTCAACCTCACCGAGGTGGCGCAGTCGCTGCATACCTCGCAGCCGGGGGTCAGCCGCCAGATCCGGGAACTCGAAGACGAGCTCGGACTGGAGATCTTCGTGCGAGCCGGCAAACGGCTGACGGGATTGACGGGGCCCGGTGCCGTCGTGCTGCCCATCGTCGAGAAGCTGCTGTCGGAGGCCGACAACCTCCGCCGCGCCGGCGCCGATTTCGCCGCCCAGGACCGTGGCACGCTGACCATCGCCGCCACCCACTCGCAGGCCCGCTACGCCCTGCCGCCGGCCGTGCGCGACTTCTGCGCCGCCCATCCGGAAGTGGGCTTGCACATCCACCAGGGCTCCCCGCAACAGGTGGCCCAGATGCTGCTCAACGGTGAAGCCGACCTGGGTGTGGCGACCGAAGCCCTGTCCGAAGTGGATGGCCTGCTGGCCCTGCCCTGCTACAGCTGGACGCACGTCGTGATGGTGCCCAAGGGGCACGTGCTCGCGCAAGAAGCCGAAGCCGGTCAGCGCCTGACCCTGCAGCGGCTGGCGGACTTTCCGCTCATCACCTACGAGGCGGGCTACACCGGCCGGCGCCACATCGACGAAGCGTTCACCCGGCTGAACCTGAAACCGAACCTCGTGCTCGCGGCCATGGACGCCGACGTCATCAAGACCTACGTCGAACTGGGCATGGGCGTGGGGCTGGTGGCCTCCATCGCCTTCGACGAGCAGCGCGACAGCGCCCTGTACGCGGTGGATGCACGCCACCTCTTCGCCGCCAACACCACCCGCCTGGGGCTGCGGCGGGGGGTCTACCTGCGCGGCTACGTCTACGAATTCATCCAGTGCTTCGCCCCGCCGCTGACACGGGCGCTCATCACGCAGGCCCTGCGCGACGACGAGGGCAGCCGCTTCGACATCTGAGCTGCCCTTGAGCGACACGGACACGCGGCAGACAACCGGCCGCGCAGCCCCGCCCGGTGCGGGTCATTCGCCCAGATCGACCTCGCGGCACCGGACCGCCTCGCCCCATCCCGCGGGACGGACGTAGTCGGCGATCACCCACACCCGCGAAGGATCTTCGGACGCCTCTGCCAGTACCTCGTCCAGCACCCGGCAGGAACGGCCGTCGAGCGCCGCGTAGGGGGTGTCCAGCAGCGTGAGCCCGGCCCCGCTCGCCACCGCACCCACCAGCCCGATCTTGCGGCGGCTGCCGGCAGACAGCATGTACATCGGCTTGTCCAGGTGCGGCCCCAGCGCCAGGGCTTCGGCCAAATCGGCCGCCACGGCTTCGCTCCAGTTCGGGAAACGGCCTTTGCGGGTGGCCAGCCAGCCCCGTGCCACCTCGGGGTCGTGCGCCGGATCGGAGGGGTCTTCCAGCCAGACCTCGCCGGCGTCCCGCCGCACAGATCCGGCATCGGGCACGATCCGGCCGGCCAGGAGCCTCAACAGGCTGGACTTGCCCCGGCCCTCGCCCCCACGCACCAAGCTCAGGCCGGGAAGCAGTTCCAGGGAGCAGTCGGAAAACACCGGCACGCCAGCCGGCGCCCAGGTGACAGATTCAAGGGTGCAACGCATGGGCAGAGGCAGAAAAACGCCCGCGGACTGCGGGCGGGGACTGGAAGGCCGACCCGTCGGACCGGCAGGGGCCGCGACTCACTCGGTGATGTCGATCCGGCGGTTCTGGGCGCGCCCTTTCGCGGTCCGGTTGGACGCCAGCGGATGGGCCTCGCCCAACCCGACGGCCTTCAAGCGGTCGGCGGCCAAACCTTGTTCGACCAGATAGGCCTTCACCGCTTCGGCGCGGGCCAGCGACAAGGCCACATTGCGGTCGGGCCGTCCCAGGCTGTCGGTGTGGCCGGCGATGGTCAGGACACGGGGATCGCTTTTCAACACCGCCGCCACTTCCTTCAGGCGAGCCTGGGCAGACGTCGGCACCACGGCGCTGTCAGAAGCGAACCGGATGTGCTCGCGCACCACCACCTTCGGCGCCTCCAGGGTGGGGAGGGGGGCAGGAGCCGCAGCCACCACGACCGGCGCGGACACGACCCCCGAAGCCTGAACGGCCACTGCCGCGACCGTCGTCGGCGCCGAGGCCTCCACGGCGGGCGTCACGAGCACCGGCACCGGTTCCGGCGCGTTCACCACCGCGACGGCCGCCACCGGAGCCTGCACCACGGCCGCCGCGCCGCCCGAGGCGGCCTCGACCGGGAGGGCCGCGCGCGACACCTCCACCGGCGGAGCGACGACAACCGCAGACGCCCCCAGCTCGGCGACCGGCACGGTCAGCACGGCAGAGGCCGGAGTCTCCACCACGGCCGGAGAGCGGGCCTCGGACGACCCCGACGCCAGCCCCACCTGCGCGCCCAGCGGTCCGATCACCTGCGGCGCGGGTGACGACTTGAGGGAATACCAGCCGACACCGATGAGCGTCGCGAAGGCCACGAACACTGCGATCGCCTTGTCCAGGCGATCATCCTTTTGATCCGACACCATGAACCCTCCGTTGTTTGAAATCGAAAGCCGCCCGAGACGCTTCGCCCGACGGCCACCGGATCATATGTGACTGAGTTCACGAAAAATCAGCCTGTTGCGACAGTGCCAGAATCTCGCCCCTGTGGCCGGAAGACGCACGCCTGTGCCCCGGCTCGAAACATGCGAAGCAGGACACCCGCCATGGGCACCCCAGGACACCCCCCGATGACACCGGCCACGACGCGGAGCCCCCAATGAGCACCCGAGGCCCCGCCCAGATCCGCGACATTCCCCGTTTCGACTGCCTCATCGACGCCCGCTCGCCCGCCGAGTACGCGCTGGACCACATCCCCGGCGCCATCAACTGCCCCGTGCTCGACGACGAAGAGCGCCGCATCGTCGGCACGCTCTACAAGCAGCAGGGCGCCTTCGAGGCCCGTCGCGTGGGCGGCGCCATGGTGGCCGCCAACCTGGCCCGCCACCTGAAGGAACGCTTCGCCGACATGCCGCAAGACTGGAAGCCGCTGGTCTACTGCTGGCGCGGCGGCATGCGCAGTGGCTCGATGGTCACATGGTGGCGCATGGTCGGCTGGGACGCCCAGCAACTGGCGGGCGGCTACAAACGTTTTCGTGGCCACGTCATCCAGGTGATCGACGAACTCTGCCCACGCCTGCCGCTGCAGGTCGTGTGCGGCCCCACCGGCAGCGCCAAGACCCGCGTGCTGCACGCGCTGGCCCGCCAAGGCGCCCAGGTGCTGGACCTGGAAGGCCTGGCCGGCCACAAAGGTTCGCTGCTGGGTCAGGTGCCCGGGGTGGAACAACCCTCGCAAAAGGCCTTCGAGACCCAGTTGGCAAAACAGATCGAGGCCTTGGACCTGTCCAGGCCCGTCTTCATCGAAGCGGAAAGCCGCAAGATCGGCCGCATCGCGCTGCCCACGACGCTGGTCGAACGCCTGCGCGCCAGTCCCTGCCTGGAAATTGCCGCACCCGCTGAAGCGCGGCTGGCCTTTCTCCTGCACGACTATGCCTACCTCGGAGACGACGGCGAAGCCCTGGCCCAGAAGCTGGCATCCCTGCGCGAGTTGCACGGCGCCGTGGTGCTGGACCGCTGGCAGGACTGGGCTCGCTGCGGCGAACTCGCCCCGCTGTTTGCCGAGCTGAGCGCCCTGCACTACGACCCGCTGTATGCCCGGTCGCAAGCCAACCACTTCGACCAGTGGAAAGCGCGCCGGTCCGTGCCGGCCGATGCGCTGGATGAAGCAGGCATCGAGCAGCTCGCCCAAACGCTGCACCGGATGGCGGAGCCGGCATGACCGCTGTCGAGTCGTCCCACCGCCCCCAGCCTGGATCGGCGCCCGGACTGGACATCCGGTTGCACGACGTCGGCCGCCACTGGGGCGGCCCGCCGGTGCTGCAGCACATCGACCTGCGCCTGAGCGCGGGCGAGCGCGTGGCCCTGATCGGTCCGAGCGGGGCCGGAAAGTCCACGCTGCTGCGCCTGATCGCGGGCGTACTGCGCCCCACCGCCGGCACCGTCGAGGTCCACGGCCAGTCGCTGGCCGACGCCCCGTGGCGCGTGCTGCAGCAGCACCGGTCCACCTGCCGCATCGTCGAGCAGCAGAACCTGCTGGTGCCGCAGAGCACCGTGCACGACAACGTCGTCTCGGGGCTGCTGTCCACCTGGCCCTGGTGGCGCGCGCTGGCCGCCGCCCTGATGCCCGTCGAAAAAGCCCGTGTGACCGAACTGCTGCGCGCGCTGGACATGGACAAGCACCAGTGGGACACGGCCAGCGAGCTCAGCGGCGGGCAGATGCAGCGTGTGGCCATCGCCCGCGCCCTGATCGCCGAGCCGCGCCTGCTGCTGGCCGACGAACCCACCGCCTCGCTCGACCCCCGCACCGCGCAGAAGGTGACCGAACGGATCGTCGAGCAGGCCCGCGCGCGGCAGATGGCACTGGTGTTCTGCACCCACTGGTTCGACATCGTGCGGCGCGACTGCACCCGCGTGATCGGCCTGCGTGCCGGCGAGATGATGTTCGACACCGATCCCGCCGAGGTGACGCCGGAACGGCTGGCACAACTCTATGCCGGCAGCGATGAACTCGTCTGACGCGAACCGGTGGTCCGGCGTGAAGCGCCAGCTGCTCGGCCTGCTCGTGCTGGCCTCGGGCTGGATCGCGCTGAAGCTCACCGGCGCTGAACCCGCCAAGGTCTTCGACGCCGACGGCCTGCGCAATGCCGGCGAGATCCTGTCCGGCCTGATGCACCCGGACTTCTCGACGGAGTTCCTGGAGCGCGTCTTCACGCTGTCCATCGAAAGCCTGCTGATCGGCGTGCTGGGCACGGTGATGGCGGCTGCATTGGGCACGGCCCTGGCGCTGCTGGCCATCCGCATCCCGGACCTGATCGACCCGCCCCGGCAGGAAGCGGCGGTCGTGCGCCACGGCCTGGCGTTGGCACGCACGCTGTCGCGCTGGACGCTGAGCTTCTTCCGCTCGGTGCCCGAGATCGTCTGGGCCTACCTCCTCGTGCGGCTGATCGGCCTGGGGCCGGGCGCGGCGGTGATCGCCATCGCGCTGACGGTGGGCGGCAACATCGGCAAGCTGTATGCCGAACTGGCCGAAGCGGTCGATCCGCGCGCCGTGCGAGCGCTGCGCGCCACCGGCGCCTCGCGCTGGGCCGTGCTGCTGCACGCCGTGCTGCCCCAGGTGGGTCGGGCCTGGACCGGCTACGTGCTGTTCTGCCTGGAATGCAACATCCGCATCGGCACCATCCTGGGCGTGGTGGGCGCGGGGGGTCTGGGCAGCGAGATCGCGCTGAGCCTGCGCTACTTCCAGTACGACAAGCTGGCCACCACGCTGCTAGCCGTGCTGGCCTTCGTGGTCGTGCTGGAGGCCCTGAGCACCGGGCTGCGCCAGCGCCGGCCGAGCTGGACGGTGGGGCTCGCCGTCCTGGGCACCGCCGTGGCCTTGCACCGGCTGGAGATCCCCTGGACCGAGCTGTGGACCAGCGAGGCCCCGCCCCTGCTGACGCTGGAGCACCTCGCCGTCGACCTGCCCTTCCTTCAGACCGTCGGGGCCCAGGTCGGCGAGACCGTGCTGATGGCCTGGGCCGCGACACTGGCCGCCGCAGGGGTGGCCTTCGTGCTGGCCCCGCTCGCGGCGACGCACCTGACCACCGGCAGCTACCTGAGCGATCCGCCGCGCGGCACCTGGCACCACCGCCTGTTCGAGCGGGCGCTCAAAACCGCCAGCCGCGCCGTGCTGCAAGGCACCCGCGTCATGCCCGAGCTGACGCTGGCCCTGGTCTTCGTGGTGTGGGTGGGCGGCGGGCCGCTGGCCGGCATCCTGGCCATTGCGGTGCACAACATCGGCGTGATGGGCCGTCTGTTTTCGGACGTGCTGGAAGAGGTCGAGCCCGGCCCGCCCGCCGTGCTGCAGTCGCAAGGCTGCGGCACCCTCGCCACCTTCCTGTTCGGCGTGCTGCCGCAGATCCGCGCCCGACTGGCGGCCTTTGCCCTGTACCGCTTCGAGGTCAACGTGCGGGCCACGGCCATGGTCGGCTTCGTGGGGGCCGGTGGCATCGGGGACGCGCTGCACACCGCCATCAGCCTGTTCCACCTGCGAGACCTCACGCTGCTGCTGATCACGATGCTGACGCTCGTGGCTCTCGTCGATGCGCTCGGCGACCGGCTGCGCGCGCGCATCCTCTCTTCGTCCGGTGCGGCGCAGGCCCCGTCCCTGCGCTGCGATCCGCAATTTGTGCTTCAACCCAAGGAATCCGCTTCATGAACCTCCGACCGACCACCCGCCGCTCCCTGCTGGCTCTGTCCTGTGCGCTGGCCCTGTCCGGCTTGACGTCCGTGGCGGCCCACGCCGAGGACGTCATCCGCATCTCCGGCATCCCCGACGAAAACCCGACTGAGCTGTCGCGCAAGTACCAGCCGATGGTCGATTACCTGCAAAAACACCTGGGCGTGAAGGTCGTCTACGTGCCGGTGATCGACTACGGCGCGGCCGTCTCGGCGCTGGGCGCGGGCAAGATCGACTTCGCCTGGCTGGGCGGCTTCACCTTCGTGCAGGCCAAGGTGATGTCCGGCGCCAAGCCCGTGGTGATGCGCGACATCGACCGCGAGTTCCACAGCGTCTTCATCGCCCACACCGCCTCGGGCATCAGCAAGCCCGAAGACATGCGCGGCAAGAGCTTCGCCTTCGGCAACAAGAGCTCGACCTCAGGTCACCTGTTCCCGCGCCACTTCCTGGACACGCAGTTCCACATCAATGCCGACAAGGACTTTGCCGGCGCCCCGATCTACAGCGGCGCGCACGACGCCACGGTGAAGATGGTCGAGTCGGGCAAGGTGCAGTCCGGCGCACTGAACATCGAGGTGTGGGAACGCATGTCGGCCGGCGACAAGTTCGACAAGACCAAGGTCAAGGCCATCTGGACCACGCCCGCCTTCGTCGACTACGTCTGGACCGCCCGCAAGGACCTGCCCGCCGCCACCGTGGACAAATTCGCCAAGGCCTTCCTGGCACTGAACGTCGCCAAGGCCGAGGACAAGGCCGTGCTGGACCTGCAGGGCGCCAAGAAGTTCGTGCCGGCCAACCCGGCCGACTTCGACGTGATCGAGAAGGTCGGGCGCTCGACGGGTCTGCTCAAGTAAGACGCGCGCCGATCCAGCCACGGGCGCTGCCCCACAGCGCCCGTCGGCACAATCACGACATTCCCATTGAAGCCCTGCACGCCATGTCGACCGACACCCCCTTCTCGCATCCGCCGCTTTCGCAACTCGCCCACGGGGGGGGCTGCGGCTGCAAGCTGGCCCCGGGCGTGCTGTCGGAGATCCTGGCGAAGACACCCCAGGGCCTGATCCCGCCCGAGCTGATGGTGGGGCTGGAGACCAGCGACGACGCCGCCGTCTGGCGCATCGACGACACGCACGCCATCGTCGCCACGACCGACTTCTTCACCCCCATCGTCGACGACCCGCGCGACTTCGGCCGCATCGCCGCGACCAACGCGCTGTCGGACATCTACGCCATGGGCGGGCGGCCAATCTTCGCGCTGGCCCTGGTCGGCATGCCGATCAACACCCTGCCGACCGAGACCATCGGCGCCATCCTCGAAGGGGGCGCGAGCGTGTGCCGGGAGGCGGGCATTCCCATCGCGGGCGGCCACTCCATCGACGCGGCCGAGCCGATCTACGGCCTGGTCGGCATCGGCCTGGTGCGGCCCGACCGCGTGCGCCGCAACGCGGATGCCCAGGCGGGCGACTGCCTGGTGCTGGGCAAGCCGCTGGGCGTGGGGGTGCTGTCGGCTGCGCTGAAGAAGGGCCTGCTTTCGCCCGAGGGTTACCAGCAGATGCTGGCACCGATGACCCGGCTGAACACGGTGGGCATGGCGCTGGCCGAAATGCCGGCGGTGCACGCGATGACCGACGTGACGGGTTTTGGCCTGCTCGGCCACCTGCTGGAGGTGGCACGCGGCTCGGGGCTGAGCGCGGACATCCGCCGCTCGTGCCTGCCGCTGATCGCCGATGCGGTCGCCCACGCCCAGGCGGGCATCGCCACCGGAGCGTCGGGTCGCAACTGGGCCAGCTACGGCGAACACGTGGCGCTGCCGGATGACATCGAGCCCTGGCAGAAGGCGCTGCTGACCGATCCCCAGACCAGCGGCGGCTTGCTGGTGAGCTGTGCGCCGGAGGCTTGTGAGTCCGTCGTGCAGGCGTTCCGGCAGGCGGGGTTTGGCGAAGCGGCGTGCATCGGGGCGTTGTCAGCGGAAGGCGAAGGTCCCCGCATCCGGGTCCGCTGAGGACGTTCACACCAAACGCGTCGTGTCCCGGTACCCACCCCCTCGCCGGAACACGAGGTAGGTGATCTTGAAGTGCCCGCCCATCGCGGCGGCTTCCGGAAGCCGGCTGGCGTAGTCGGGCAGTCGGCTCAGCACACTCTCGCGGTGGGCGGTCCAGGCGCGCAACAGCGCCTCTCGGGCCTCGTCGCAGGTGTGGCCGGCACCGCGCCATTGGTGGTCGTGGGTGTTCATCTCGGCGATGACCCAGTCTTCGGGGGGAACGATGCTCATGGGGGGCTCCGTGGGGTGTTCTCAGAGCCCCCACGCAAGGAACGTGCGGGACGCGCTGAAAGCCGCCCCCTCTCGGGCAATTTCCCCGCCCCCGGACAGGCACGTTGACCTGTTCCGTCGTCTCCCGTCCTGCTCCACTGAGGACGCGGCCTCGAAGCCGTGCAACCACAGATCCACTGGAGACAGAACATGCCCTTCACCTGCTTCGACGACAGCGCCATCGAGTGGCAGCCTTTCGGTGACTTCCCCCACTTCGTCTACGCCATCCAGCACGTGGACATGGAACAGCGCATCGCCGACGTGCTGTTCAAGTTCGCCGCCGGCCAGCAGATCGTGCTGCATCGCCACAAGGCACTCAACCACACCTTCGTCGTCCAAGGCGAGCACCGCCTCTACGAGATGGACGGCCGCCTGCGCGAAGTGCGCCCCACCGGCAGCTACACCGTCTCGCCCGCCAGCGAGGCACCCCACCGAGAGGGTGGCGGACCCGATCAGGACGTGATCGTGCTGTTCAGCATGCGGCCCCAGCCAGGCGAGAAGCTCTACGAGATCCTCGACGACCAGGGCCACCTGCTGGCGGATTTGACGCTGGAGACCCTGGCCGCGCTGTTCGAGGCCCACCATGCCGCCGCTTGATTCCGCGGCCACAGGCGCCGTCGCGCCCGAGTACGTCAGCATCGCCCACCGCGCGGCGCTGATGTACGCCTTCGCCTGCGGGCTCATCGCGCAGTTGCTGCAGCCCACCGCCCTGTCCGACGACGTGGCCCGCGCCTGCGTGACCGGCCTCGTCGCCTCCTTCGTCGTGGCCGTCAGTTCCGACGTGCTCCACGGCGCGCTGCGGGACACCGACAACCAGTTTCGGGCGCCGCACACGCTGGGGCCGGTGCGGGTGCACGGCCTGCTGGTGGACGCCGTCATGGGGCTCAAGGGTGGGGTCGAACTCGTGGCGACGGTGACGGTGCTGGCGGGGTTTGCGATGGCGCAGGTGGGGTGAGGGTCTGGTTTCGACCCGTTGAGTCCCTCAACCCACAGGGCTGGGTGAGTGCTTCGCAGCGGTTGCTGTCGCTCGCTGCTGCAGTCCGAACTCACGGTGCTTGCCAACAAGCGGTCTCTGGCCCAGCCGCTCGGAAGACGCACAGTGGTCAGCGAGGCCTCGTGCAGCGGTCGTCCATCTGACTGTCGAGCCTCGTGATCCGGGGGGACGCAGCTGACGGCGCCTTTCGCTCCCGATCGATGTTGCCAAGCGAGCGGATCGGTGCAGACAGGAAGCCCGCAAGGCTTGCGACCGTGCCCGCCAGGCCGGCCACGATGAAAACCCCACGCACGCCGATCCATTCGCCCATGGGCGTGACGATGGCCAGCCCTAGCGGGGCGGCCATGGCCATGACGGTGGTCAACAGCGACAGCACACGACCTTGCAGATGATTTGGCACCACCGTTTGCAGCAATGCAGTCAGCGGGGCATCGCCCAGAACGAAGCTCAAGCCGCTGATCACCCACCACGCCACCGCCACACCGAAGAGCCTGCCAGGCGCCATGGCCGTCAGGGCCAGTGCCGCACACGACGTGGCGAAGCCCAGCAGGATCCAGCGCACCGGCCTGTGTGGCGACAGGACCGCCACCAAAAAGCCGCCAGCCAGCATGCCGACACCGGACAAGCCCTCGATCAGCGCGACCTGCGTCGCACCGCCGCCAAAGTGGTTCTTGACGAGCAGAGGTACCAGCGTGAAGGTCGGCATCACCGCCAGCACCACGGTTGCGAGCAGCAGGAAAAGGTGCCGCAGCCCCGGGGTGTACCAGACTAGGTCCAGGCCTTCACGGAACTCCGACCAAAGCCCGATCTGCTGCTCCTTGACCACCACGGTCTGCGGAACGCGAAAGATCAGTAAGGGCACGATGCCGAGCAGCGCGGTGACGACGTCGATGGCGAGCGCCCAGCCGATGGGCATGACACCAATTGCCAACGCACCCAGGGGAGCGGCCGCGACCAGTGTCAGGCTCTGCAGCGACTGGTTCAGCCCTGCAGCCCGAACCAGGAAACTGCCCGGCACCAGCATGGCCACGCTCGCGGCGGCGGCAGGTGCCTGGAAGGCCTGCATGGCACTGCGAACGGCCATCATGGTGTAGGCGTGCCACAACTCGACACGGCCGGTGAGGAACAAAGCGATCAGAACCAGCATGCACAGCGCGCTGACGGCATCCGCGCCGACCATCAGCCACCGCCGGCTGCAGCGGTCGGCCAGCGTGCCGCCCAGCGGCGAAAGCAAGGCCTGGGGCAGCATCGCCGCCAGCCCGGCGGTGGCCAGCGCCGACATGCTGCCCGTGCTGTCGGTGATCCACCAGAGCAGCACGAACTGGGTCAGCGCCGAGCCGATCAACGAGCCCGCCTGGCCACCCAGGATCGCCCAGAAGCGAAGGCGCCAGGGCTGGCCCGACACTGGGCATGCATCACTGCGAGCTGACAACACCGGCATCGCTTTCCACCAAGCCGCCGCCGAGCGCCTTGTAGAGCGCCACGGCACTGCCGAACTCGCTGCGCCGCAGGTCCAGCAGGGCCTGCTGCGAGGCATACAACAGGCGCTGCGCGTCCAGCAGTTCCAGCCGTGTGTCGAGCCCGGCACGCTGGCGCAACGCGGACAACACCGCGCGGCGCTGCGCTGCCGTCACCGCACGTGTCTGGGCATCGATCTGTCGGCCATAGGTCTCGCGTCCTGCCAGCCCGTCCGACACTTCGCGGAAGGCAGTCTGGATCGCACGCTCGTACTCGGCAACGGCGCTCGACTGGCGGATCTCGGAAAGCCGGCGTTCCGCACGCAGGCGGCCGCCCTGAAACAGCGGCACGGTGAGCTGGGGCACTACGCTCCAAGTGCGCTGGTCACTACCGAAAAGCAGGTCGATCGCCGGGCTGGCGTAGCCGAACGCAGCGGTCAGCGAGAGCCGCGGAAAGAACGCAGCCCGCGCCGCGCCGATGTCGGCATTGGCAGCCACCAGCGCCTGTTCGGCCTGCTGGATGTCGGGACGGCGAAGCAGCAGGTCCGACGGCAATCCAGCGGGCAGCTGCATCTTTATGGCCTGCTGCTCCAGCGGCAGGGCCGGCGGCAACCAGGCGGGCAACTCCGACCCCACCAGCAGTTGCAGCGCATGGCGGGCCTGCGCCAAGGCGCGAGCACGGGCCTGCACATCCGCCTGGGCTGCAGCCACCTGGCCTTCGGCCGTTGCAACATCCAGCGCACTGTTCTGCCGTGCGTCCTTCAAGCGCCGGGCCAGCGCCAAGGACTGCTGCCAGTCGGCCCGCGTGAGCTCGGCCAGGCTGTGTTGCTCGTCCGCCAGGCGCTCTGCAAAGTAGGCATCGGCCACCGCGCTGACCAGTGCCATCTGCGCCGCGCGGCGTCCATGGTCGCTGGCCAGGTAGCGAGCGAAGGCGGCTTCCGACAGCGCATGCACGCGCCCGAAAAGGTCGACCTCGAACGCGCTCAGGCCAACGCTCAGCTCGATCTGTTGCTGCGTGCTGGCCTGCACCGGGGGATCGGTCTGCCTGTTCGCTGACGTGCGTTGGCGCGAAGCACCTGCGCTGGCCTCCAAGCTTGGCAGGCGCGCTGCGCGCTGGATACCGTATTGCGCCTCCAAGGCCTGCACGTTCAAGGTGGCCAGACGCAGGTCGCGGTTGTGCTCCAGGGCCAGCGCGATCAGCGCCTGCAGCCGCTGATCGCCGAACATGCTGCGCCATCCCAGGTCGGCGGTGTGCGCGACCAGGTCGCCGGGGGCAGCAGCCGGATAGGCCTTGGGTATCGGCAAGGCAGGCTTCACCAGTTCAGGCGTCAATGAGCACGCGACCAGGCTCAGGGCGAGAGGAATGAGCAGGGGAGACAGGATGCGCATGGTCATCACCCTTCATGGCTCGGCAGAGCCTCGGTTGGGGTCTGGCGTGCTGAGCGCCAAGCCGTGACGCGCTCCTGCAGGCCTATCACGAACACGAAGAACGCCGGCACGAAGAAGACGGCCAGCACAGTGGCGGTGACCATGCCGCCGAAGACGCCGGTGCCGATGGCGTGCTGCGTTTCCGCGCTGGCACCCGAGGCCAGCATCAGCGGCACCACGCCCAGGCCGAAGGCCAGCGAGGTCATCAGGATGGGGCGCAGCCGCAGGCGGGCGGCTTCCACGGCGGCCTCGATCAGCCCCCGGCCTTGTTCGCGCAGCTGCTTGGCGAACTCGACGATCAGGATGGCGTTCTTGGCCGACAGGCCGATCACGGTGATCATGCCGACCTTGAAGAACACGTCGTTGGGCAGGCCCCGCAGCAGGACCGCGCCCACTGCACCCAGCAGGCCCAGCGGCACCACCAGCATCACCGACAGCGGGATGGCCCAGCTCTCATAGAGCGCTGCCAGCACCAGGAACACCACCAGCATCGACAGCGCCATCAGCAGCGGCGCCTGGGTCGCTGAATCACGTTCCTGCAAGGATTGGCCGGTCCAAGCCAGCGCAAAGCCAGGGGGCAATTGCTTGGCCAGCCGCTCCATCTCGGCCATGGCATCGCCGCTGGAAGCGCCGGGGGCCGCACTGCCCGAGATTCGGGTTGAAGGGAAGCCCAGGTAGCGCACCAACTGCAGCGGCGTGTCGTTCCAGACGGGCGTGACCAGCTCCTTCAGTGCCACCATGCCATCGTCGGCATTGCGCACCGGAAGCCTGAGCACGTCGTCGATCTGCATGCGCGCGGGTGCATCGGCCTGCAGGATGACCTGCTGCATGCGGCCCGCATTGGGAAAGTCGTTCACGTAGGCCGAGCCCATCGCGGTAGAGAGCGTCTCGCTGATGTGGGTGAATGACACGCCCAGCGCCTCGGCCTTCTGCCGGTCGATGTCCAGGCGGACGCTGCTTCCGTCGGGCAGGCCGTCGGCATACACGCCGCTGAGCAGCGGGCTCTGCGCGGCCAGTGCCACCAGCTGCGCTTCGGCCGCCTTCAGTGCGGCATGGCCCTGGTTGGCGCGGTCTTGCAGCCGCAGTGCGAAGCCGGAGCTGTTGCCCAGCTCGTCGATGGCGGGTGGCAGAAGGCTCATGACCATGCCTTCAGTGCTGCCGACCATGGCCTGCTGGGCCAGGGCGACTTCCTCCGGCGCCGTCGCGCCGTTGCGCTGATCCCAGTCGCTGAGCATGGTGAAGGCCATCGCCGCGTTGGCGCCCGAGCCAGAGAAGCCGAAACCTACGATGGACATGTTGGACTGGATGGATGGGCGGCTGGCGGCGTGCCGCTCGAACTGCTTCACGACATCCAGCGTGCGCTCAGCGGTGGCATCGGCCGGCAGTTGGAAGCTGGTCATGAAGTAACCCTGGTCTTCCTCTGGCAGAAAGGCCGAAGGCAGCTGGCGCATGGCCACGAACAACACCGCAACCAAGGCCACGAAGACCAGCATCACGCGGCCGCTTCGCACCACCAGTTGGCCGACACGCCGCTCATAGCGCGCAGTGAGGACATCGAAGCGGCGGTTGAACCAGCCGAAGAAGCCGCGCTTGTCGTGGTGTCCTGCCGGCACGGGCTTGAGCAGCGTGGCGCACAGTGCTGGCGTCAGCGTCAGCGCCAGGAAGGCCGAAAACAGGATGGCCACCGCCATGGACAGCGTGAACTGTTTGTAGATCACGCCCACTGAGCCGCTGGCGAATGCCATCGGGATGAATACCGCGGTCAGCACCAGCGTGATGCCGACGACGGCGCCGGTGATCTCCTGCATCGCCTTCATCGTGGCGGCCCGTGGCCCCAGGCCTTCGCGCGCCATGATCCGCTCCACGTTCTCCACCACCACGATGGCGTCGTCGACGATGATGCCGATCGCCAGCACCATGCCGAACATGGTGAGCACATTGATGGAGAAGCCCGCCAGCAGCATCACGGCGAAGGTGCCGAGCAAGGCGATGGGCGCCACGATGGCGGGGATCAGGGTGTAGCGGATGTTCTGCAGGAACAGCCACATGACCAGGAACACCAGCACCATGGCCTCTGCCAGAGTCTGCAGGACCTTCTCGATGGAGATTTTGACGAACGGCGCCGTGTCGAACGGGATCGAGTAGCTCATACCGGTCGGCATGGTCTGGCTGAGTTCGTTCAGGCGCGCCTTCACGCCCGCTGCCGTGTGGACCGCATTCGCACCGGGAGCCAACTGCACGGCCGCCGCCGTGGCTGCCTTGCCGTTCTCGCGGTTGATGAAGCCGTAGGACTGCGCACCCAGCTCCACGCGGGCCACATCGCCCATCGTCACCCGGGAGCCATCGGCGTTCGCGCGCAGCACGATGCGCCTGAAGTCATCCGGCGAGCCCAGCTGGCCTTGCACGGTCAGGGGAACGGTCACGCGCTGCCCCGGCAATGCGGGCTCTGCGCCGACGCTGCCAGGCGCGATCTGCACGTTCTGCTGCTGAATGGCGGCCGACAGCTCGTTCATCGTCAGGCCGAAAGATTGCAGTTGGGCCGGATCCACCCAGATGCGCATGGCCTGCTCGGCACCGAACAGCTGCACCCGGCCCACGCCATCGATGCGCCGAAGTTCCTCGATCAGGTTGCGCGCCATGTAGTCACTCAAGGCGGTTTCGTCGAAGTGCCCATCGGCCGACACCAGACCCACGATCATCAGGAAGCTGGACGCGGCCGATTCGACGCTGAGTCCGTTCTGGCGTACGGCCTGTGGCAGGCGAGGCTCGATGGTCTTGAGCCGGTTCTGCACATCGACCTGTGCCAGGGCCGGATCGGTGCCCGGTTTGAAGGTCACCGTGATGGCGGCCGAGCCCGAGCTGTCTGCCGAGGATTCGAAGTACAGCAGGTTCTTGACGCCGGACAGTTCGCGCTCGATGAGGCCGATGACCCCGTCGTTCATGGCCTGTGGCGTGGCCCCCGGGTAGGTGGCCGTGATGCTGACGCTGGGAGGCGCCACCGAGGGGTAGCGGGCGATCGGCAGTTTGGGGATCGCCAGCGCACCGAACAGGATGATGAACAGGGCCACGACCCAGGCAAAGACCGGGCGTTGGATGAAAAAGTAGGGCATGAGAGTGTCCGGGGCGGTCAGCGGCCTGAAGCAGGGGCAGATGGGGCCGGCGCCATCGGCGAGTCCGACTCAGCAGGCGTCCAGGGCTTGGCGCTCACGGCCATGCCGTCGGTCAGGCGCTCCATGCCCTCCACCACGATCTTCTGGCCGGCGGTGATGCCGGTGCGCACGCGGTAGCTGTGTCCTATCTGCTCACCCAGGTCCACCGCTTTTCGGTACGCCTGCCCCTTGGGGTCCAGCGTCCAGACATGGGACTGCCCTGCCGCACGCACCACGGCCTGCTGCGGGACGGTCAGCGCGTCGGCATAGCTGGCTTGGGGCACGCGGGCGCGCACGAACATGCCCGGCAGCAACTGACGCTGAGGGTTGTCCACCAATACTCGCAGCAGCACGTCGCCGGTGCCTGCATCGACACTGATGCCCGCAAACAGGACGCGGCCCTTGACGTCATGGGATCGGCCGTCACCGCGCAGCACGGTCACCTGCAAACCCTTGCTCTGGCCGACCGGACCTCGTTGGGCGGACACCGCTTCCTGAATAGCCTCCAGCGCAGACGCAGGACGGCGGACGTCCACATACACTTGGTCGATCTGCTGGATGCGCGCCAGCGGCGTGCTGTCGCTGCTGCCGACCAGGGCGCCCTCGGTCACCAGAGCCTGGTCGATGCGGCCAGCAATCGGTGCGGTGATCATGGCGTGGCGCACGTCAAGTTGCCGGCGCGCCAGCGTGGCGCGGGCTTGCGCCACATCCGCAGCGGCCTGGTCGCGCTGCGCGACGGCATCGTCCAGCACCTGGCCACTGACCGCCTCCGCTTCGGCCAGCGGCTGAAGTCGAGACGTCTGCGAACGCGCACGCGCCAGCACAGACTCGGTGCGCTGCAGGCTGGCCACTGCCGTCTCCAGATCGGCCTTGAAGGGGGCAGGGTCGATCTGAAACAGGGCCTGACCAGCCCGAACCTCGGTGCCCTGTTCGAACAGGCGGCGCTGCACGATGCCGCTGACCTGGGGCCGGACCTCGGCCACTCTGAAAGCCACGACGCGGCCCGGCAGATCCTCGGTGATCTCCAGCCGGGTGGCGCTGACCGTGGTGACTGCCACCACCGGCGCTGGCGTGGGCGGCGTCGCAGGGGCGTCCGCATCGGTTGTGCGGCAGCCCACCATTGCAGCAATTGCGCCGCTGTAAATCACCCAGCGGCAGGCGGCTTGTTCCAACATCGCTTATTCCATTTCGCTTTGGCGCCGACGATCCAGCGTCGGCCTTGATGCCTGCGATTGTTCAAGGCCTGCGCGAAGAATGAGCCGGGCTTGTATGGAGATAAGATGGAGAGCCCACAGCACATCGGATGCCAGCGGATGGTCACTGAGTCAGGCGCACAGGGCGCCACAGGCAGCGCCCTGTCCACCCCCTTCCTTGTCCTCATCGCCGAAGACGAGCGCGACATCGCCGACATCCTGGCGGCGTATCTGGCGCGAGCCGGCCTGCGGACTGTGTATGCGCCCGATGGCCGCCAGGCGCTCGACCTGCACCTGTCGTTGAAGCCGGATCTGGTGCTGCTGGACGTGCAGATGCCTAAGGTTGACGGCTGGAAGGTGCTGTCTGAGATCCGCCACCGAGGTGACACGCCGGTCATCATGCTGACCGCGATGGACCAGGACATTGACAAGCTGATGGGCCTGCGCATCGGCGCGGACGACTACGTCGTCAAGCCCTTCAACGTGGCGGAAGTGGTGGCCCGCACCCAGGCCGTGCTCCGCCGTGCGCGGCCAGCCTCCATCGTTCAGCCCGTGCTGCGAGCCGACCCGTTCGAGATCGATCTGGATCACCACGAAGCGGTCGTCCGCGTCGGTCGGCAGCGCCACACGCTGGCGCTCACGCTGACCGAGTTCAAGCTACTGGCCCAGCTGGCGCGGGCGCCCAAGCGGGTTTTCAGCCGGGCCGAACTGCTCACCACCTGCCTGCCTGAAGGTGACACGCTGGAACGCACCGTCGACAGCCACATCAGCAAGTTGCGCAGGAAGCTGGAGGATCTGGGTGTGCCGGGTATGCCAACCGGCGTGCGCGGGGTGGGCTACAAGCTCTGGAGCGCGGAGTGAAACTCGTGGGCCTGAGCCGCCAGATCGCGCGGTCCATGATGGCGATCGCGCTGAGTGTGGCGTTGCTGGTGCTGCTGACGTCCTACGCGTTCTACTTTCTTTGGGAGACTTATTGGCCGGAAAGCTTTCCGGCCGTGGGTCTGGTACCTACGCCGCCAGAGTGGCTGTGGATGATCGGCACGACGGCGGTGGGCCTCGCACTGGCCGTGGTGGTGGCGGTGAACCTCTCGCGCCGGATCCTGGCGCCGCTGAATTCGGTGACGGACAGCATCCGGCGCGTGGCCAGCGGTGACCTGAATGCGCGGGCAGACGCTGGCGATCGGTCGCTGGGTGAAGCCGGGCTGCTGGCAGATGACTTCAACGTCCTTGCGGAGAAGCTGCAGCGAGTGACCGAAGAGCAGCGATTCTGGAACGCGGCCATTGCCCATGAACTGCGCACACCGGTCACCATCCTGCGCGGCCGGCTGCAGGGTCTGGCTGAAGGTGTTTTTACGCCGGACGAGACGCTGTTCCGGGCATTGCTGGGCCAGGTGGACGGTCTGGCACGCATGATCGAGGACCTGCGGGTGGTCGGGTTGGCGGAGAGTGGCCACCTGGACCTGCAGTGGCGGCAGGCCGACCTGTCGTCAGAGGTCGAAGCCATCTGCGCCCTGTGCCAAGACGCGCTGCAGGTGTCGGGCCATCAGCTGGTTCTGGACCTGCAGCGAGAGACGGTGCGCTGTGATCCGATGCGCATTCGACAAGCGCTGCTTGCACTGCTGGAGAACGCGCGCAAACATGCGGTGGCGGGTACGGTTACCTTGCGTCTGCACGGAACGCCTGCTGATGTGCAACTGAGCGTCACCGACGAAGGTCCAGGGGTACCGACAGAGTTTGCGCGTGTGATGTTTCAGGCCTTTCGACGCGCCAACTCTGCGCCTTCGGATTCGGGCAGCGGTTTGGGCCTGGCCGTCGTCGCCGCGATCGCACGGGCCCACGGCGGCGCGGCCACCTGCCGCGCAACGGAGCAGGGTGGGACATGCTTCGAACTGCGCTGGCCGCGTGCGGCCGACCTGAAGGCCGATCAGCCCGATACCCCCGGCCATTGAGGGCTGTGCTCGCTCTGATCAGTGCGCGATAGAGCGGTCGTTGGCCAGCGTTCATTGCTGTCTTCTACGGCATCAGTTGTCGGGCCAGAAGCGGTCGCCTGTGGCGATGACAGTCAATGACCGGTGCCAGTGAGAGCAGCCTGTCGAGCCTCGACGCCAAATGACGCTGTTCAGTCTTGACCAGCCATCCATCAGGCTGGGCCGAGCGACCGTTCATGGCCGCAACCATAACGCCGCGCAGAATCCCAAAAGCCGCACCACACCTGCGCCAGGGGACAGCCTGACGCGTTTCGATCGCCCGGGGCAACCGCCCGGTGACGCGTCACTCAGGCCGCTCACGCCTGCACTTCGACCACCTGTTCAAAGCCGCCGAAGATCATGCGTTTGCCGTCAAACGGCATCGGCGGGTTCCCGGGTGTGGAAGGGTCCATGCGCGGGTCTTCCATCATCTTCTTCATGCCCGCATCGCGCGTGGCCTTGTCCGGCCACTCCACCCACGAAAACGCCACCGTCTCCTCGGCGGTGGCCTGGACGGCGCGGCGGAAATCGGTGAGTTTGCCGTCCGGGATGTCGTCGCCCCAGCACTCGATCACACGGATGGCACCCAACTCGATGAACAGCGAGTCGAAATGGCGAGCGTGCTCGATGAACTTCTGCTTGTTGGCGGTGGGGACCGCGATCACGAAACCATCGATGTACGACATGTCTTCACTCCTGTGGGGAGGACAAGTCCCCCGTGGCGGTTTTGCGGCAGCGCCGCTGCTGATGAATGCCTGCCGCAACGCCCGCAGCGTAGGCCCCTTGGCCCGCATGTCACGCTGGGGAAACCCGAATACGGCCTTTGAGAAGGCCCGCTCCTGGCCGTGTGCAGCTCCCGCCGGCAAGCAGGTCTCGCTTCGCCACGCTGACCGGCGCCTGCGAAAGCAACGTTTGACGTTCACCGACAAGTCCCCAATAATTAACCTATAAGTTAATTAACCATGAAGTCAACCGACACCCCCGATCCCCTGAGCCGCACCTTCGCGGCCCTGGCCGACCCCACCCGGCGCTCGATGCTGACGCGGTTGGCACAGGGAGAAGCCAGCGTGTCGGATCTGGCCGAGCCGTTCTTGCAGGACATGAGCCTGCCCGCAGTGACCAAGCACCTCAAGGTGCTGGAGAGCGCGGGCCTGATCAGCAAGAGCCGTCAGGCCCAGTGGCGGCTGTGCCGCCTCCAGGCCGAGCCACTGCGCGATGCGGCCGACTGGATGGCGCCTTATCGCCAGGCCTGGGAGGATCAACTGGATCGTCTCGGGGCCTATCTTCAAGCCCAGAACCCGGCGCCCACCCCGGCCGCTCCGGCCGCCACGCCCAACGAAGGAGCCCCTCATGGCCTCGACGACGCAGACCAATGTGCTGACCCTGACCCGCCTGTATGACGCGCCGCTGTCCGCGGTGTGGAACGCCTGGGCCGACCTGGAACAGAAGGCCCAGTGGTGGGGGCCGCGCGGCTTCACGCTGACCACCCACAGCCACGACCTGCGCACCGGCGGCCACTGGCACTACACCATGCACGGCCCCGACGGCACGGACTACGAAAACACCACGCAGTTCCTCGAAGTGCTGCCGCTGCAGCGCATGGTCTATGACCACGGCGGCCACCAGGACCGCCCGCCGCTGTTTCGCGTGCATGCGCTGTTCACCGAGCGCGACGGCCGCACCCAGCTCGACCTGAGCATGACCTTCCCCAGCGCCGAGATCGCCGAGACCATGCGCGGCTTCATCAAGAAGGCCGGCGGCGACGCCACCTGGGACCGCCTGGCTGAACACCTGGGCGAGCGGTGCGACGGCAAGGAGCGCTTCTTCATCACCCGCAGCTTCAACGCCGACATCGAGCGCGTCTACCGGATGTGGACCGACCCGGCCCACATCGCCCAATGGCTGCCGCCCACCGGCGCCACCATGCACTTCCTGCGCGCCGAGCCGACCGTGGGCGGATCGTCGCTGTACGCGATGCCGTTCGGCGAGGGTGAGCCCATGCACGGCCTGGTCCGCTACGTGGCCTTCGAGCCGCCGCAGCGCCTCGTCTACACCCAGCAGTTCTGCGATGCGCAGGAGCAGGTGGTCCGCCCGCCTTTCTTCCCCCACTGGCCGCTGACCATGCTCACCACGGTCGAGTTGGTGGCCGAAGGCCCCAACCAGACCCGCGTGACGGTGCGCTGGGAGCCCTTCGAAGCCACCGCCGAAGACGTGGCCGAGTTCGTGCGCCAGCGCGGCAGCATGACGATGGGGTGGACGGGGAGCTTTGACAAGTTGG
The DNA here is from genome assembly GCA_964470355.1 of uncultured Sphaerotilus sp. Lineage (GTDB taxonomy): Bacteria > Pseudomonadota > Gammaproteobacteria > Burkholderiales > Burkholderiaceae_C > Sphaerotilus. The sequence continues at coordinate 10,070 of CAYYCN010000024.1, read as the reverse complement.
AGCAGGCGCTGGCAACGGGTGAAAGCGTGCGGACCTCGAATTGAGGGCCGTCTCCGGCCACTGCGGCTGGCGCAAGAGCCAGCGGGTGCCGCTCCAGGTTGTCACATCGGGGCCGCTGGCAGGACATTCCCCTCGGGGATGAACCCAGGCAGCGCAGCGCGCAGGCCCTCCCTAGGATCGCGACTTCTGTCGCGAGTCCCCTGGATGCCTGCCCGCTCAGCCGCCCTGCCCGCCGCCACGGCTTCACCCGCCCCGCTGGACCTCAAGCGCCGCCTGCTGCTGCGCGTGACGCTGTTCGCCATGATGCTGTTTCTGGCGGCCTCCGCAGTGGTGGTGGGTCTGGCCGTGCAGCGCATTCCGGCCGAGATTCACCGCACCGGCGACACCATCCGCCAGCTCATCGCCGACGAGGTGGCCCGCCGCACGACGGCCTTTGAGCAACACCTGGTGCAGATCGATCTTGTGGGGCTGACGGGAGTGGGCGCACTCGTGCATTTCTGCGCCACGCTGGAAAACCTCTACAGCCAGCCCATCGCGCAGCACTGCTTCGACGAAAGCCACCGTGCCGGTATCGGCCTCAACCAGGGCGGCAGCGAGGTCGACAGTGGCCCCCGCCCCCAGCGCTGGCTGGCCCAGGGGCTGCGGTACCTGACCCACGACCACGCGGTCTACCGCGCGGCGGTGGGCACGTATCCCGGCGTGAAGATCGCCGAACTGACCCTCACGCCGCACTACGCCAGCGAAGCGGCTCTGGTCGGCCAGCAATTGCTCGGACTGCTGGCCATCACCTTCGGCGTGCTGCTGATCAACGTGCTGGTGTACCTGCCGGTGCGCGAGGCGCTGGCACCTGCCGCCCAGATCCTGCGGGCCTTACGGCGGATGCAGGCTGGAGACTTGGCCGTGCGCATGCCGCGCGTGCGGCTGCAGGAGCTCGACCAGATCGCCCAGGGCTTCAATCACCTGGCCGAGCGCCTGGACGCCACGCTGCAGGCCCGCAAGGATCTGGCTCGCCGCCTGATGCAGGTGCGTGAGGAAGAGCGCCGCCACCTGGCGCGCGAGCTGCACGACGAGCTGGGCCAGTCGCTGGCCTCGCTGCGGGCCGAAGCGGCCTTCGTCGGTGCCGCCGCGGGCGGCGATCAGCCGGAGCTCAGCGTCAGCGCCCAGGCCATCGACCACACCACTGGACGGATGATGGAAACGCTGCACGGCATCCTGGGCCGGCTGCGCCCCACCGGGTTGGAAGAGTTTGGCCTGTCGGCCAGCCTGGAGCACCTGATCGACAACGGCCGCCGACGCAGCCACGGCCAGTGCCACTGCACGCTGCAGATCGAGGGCGAGCCGGACCGCCTCTCCGACGACCACGCCGTCAGCCTCTACCGCATCGTGCAGGAAGGCCTGACCAACGCCGCCAAGCACGGCCGCCCGACGCGCATCGACGTTCGGCTGATCCACGATCCGGCCACCGGCGCCGTCGACCTGTCCATCGAAGACGATGGCCGGGTCGAGCCCCCCCTCCCCGAACCCGCCGCCACCCCGCGCCACGGTCTGCTCGGCATGCACGAGCGGGTGCTGGCCCTGGACGGCACGCTCGACATCGGCGCACGCCTCCCCCACGGTGTGCGGGTGCAGGTGCACCTGCCGGGCCACGCCCCCCCCGATGGGCGCCATGCGGGGGCGCCGTCGGCGCCGCTCTGGCCATGATCCGACTCCTGCTTGTCGACGACCACGCCGTGGTGCGCGAAGGCTACCGACGCCTGCTGGAGCGTCGCGGCGATCTGTTCATCGCCGCCGAGGCCGCCACCGCCGCAGAAGCTCTGCAGGCGTTCCGCGAACACACGCCGGACGTGGTCGTCGTGGACCTGTCGCTGCCCGACATGGGTGGGGTGGAGCTGATTCAGCGACTGAGGCAGCGCCACGCTCAGGCGCGTGTGCTGGCTTTCAGCATGCACCGGGACACGCTCTACGCCCGTCAGGCCCTCAAGGCCGGCGCGCTGGGCTACGTCACCAAGAGCTCTGCGCCCGAAGTGTTGGTGCAGGCCGTCTACCGCGTGGCGCGTGGCGAACGCACGCTCAGCCCCGACATCGCCCCCGAACTCGCACTGCAACTGCTGGACGGCGAGGCCCATCCGACCCAGACGCTCACCCCGCGCGAGTTCGAGATCCTGCGCCTGCTGCTGTCCGGCCGCAGCGCCGAGGCCATCGCCGAAGCACTGCACATCAGCCCCAAGACAGCCCAGAACAGCCACTACCAGATCAAGGCCAAGCTCGGCGTGCGCAGCGACATCGAACTGGTCCGTCTGGCCATGAAATGGGGCCTGGTGGACACGCCCTGAGGCGGCGCGAGAATCGGACCCCACCGATCCACGGCGGAAGCGGTGCCCTGCACCGGAAACCGCCCCTCGACTGTCCATGACCCTGCCGCCTTCTCCCGAACCGGTTCGCGGCCCCTGCCGTCTGGGATGGCTCCTGCCCTTCGCTCTGGCGCTCGTCCCTCTCCTGCCCCACGCCGGCGAGCGGACGGCCTCGCCGCCTGCCGCCGTCGACCTGCCGTGCGTGGAGCGACGGCCCGTGGGGGCGGAGGGTCAACCCGCCCCGCCGTCCCCACAGGTGCCGGGGCTGCACTACACGTGCCGGATGACCAGCGACGGCCAGGCCCTCTTCGTCGGCCAAGCCGCGCCGGCTCAGGCCACCCCCGACACCCCGGTCGTGCTGCTCATCCACGGACTGGGACAAAACGCGCACACCGACTGGGCCGAGCCCGTGCAAGCCCTGGCCCAGCACTTTCGGGTGGTGGCGGTGGACCTGCCGGGATTCGGGGCCTCACCGACACCGGCCGGGGCCTACGCCTTCGACACGCTGGGACGCGAACTCGCCGAGCTGGTGTCGCAGGTGGCGCCGGACCGGCGCGTGCACGTGGTCGGTCACTCGCTCGGCGCGGCCGTGGCCCTCCACTTTGCGCACCGGCACGCCCGCCAGGTGGACCGCCTGGTGCTGGTGGACGCGGCCGGCATCCTGCTCAAGCCCGTGTTCATGCGCCACATGACCTCGCTGCCCTCGCCATCCACCGGCCTGCCTCCCCTGGACGACCTGCTGCGCCGGGCCGGGGGACGGCTGCGGGACCTGAGCGCCTACGTCTTCCTGGGCCAGGACGGGCGCTACGACGTCCTGCCCTGGCTGGCCCTGAATCCCGGCGTGCGCAAGGCCCTCCTGGGCGGCATGGTCCAGACCGACGCCGCCATTGCCCTGGTGGAGCACGACTTCAGCGAAGCCATCCGGGAGACCGCCGCCCCCACCACGCTGATCTGGGGGCAAAACGACCGGATCGCCCCCCTGCGCACCGGACGACTGCTGGCCGCCCGGATGCCGCAGGCCCAGTTGAGAACGATGGCCGGTGTGGGCCACACGCCGATGGTCGAGCGGCCGGGCGAGTTCAACCGGCTGGTGCTGGACGCCTTGACCGGCGCCCTTCCCACCCCCAGCCGGCCGGGGCCCGGGACCGCCGCGACCGATCAGCCCAGCCAGGGCGACGTCGTGTGCCGATCGCAGGACCACGTGCACTACAGCGGCCGCTTCGACAGCCTGACGCTGCAAGGCTGCCGCCAGGTGCTGATCGAGAATGCCCAGATCGGCCGGCTGGTGCTGTCCGACGCCCAGGCCCTGCTGGACAACAGCTCCGTCGTCGGCCGCGAGGTGGCCGTCGACGCACGCAACAGCGAGCTGATCGGCACGGGTTCACGCATCCGCGGACGCATCGCCCTGCGCGCAGAGAACAGCTGGTTCGATCTGGCGGGCGTGAGCCTGCAGGCCAGCGAGCAGGCCATGGAGGCCCGCGACCCCCAGAGCCGCGCCTTTTTCTCCGTGAGCGACTGGGTGGCCCCCCAATACCGGGGAGACGCCCACTTCATGTGGCCCCGCACGCCAGCGGCGCCGGCCGCCTCGGCGTCCTCTGCGGCGTCCACCTCAGGGCGCTGAGCCGTCGACACCGAGCCATGGAACCTCCCGCCCCCTCAACGGTCCGACCGAGGCCGGATCACACGGCCGAACCCACGTCCCGCTGCGCCCCCTTCCCGATGTCCGAATCGCCCTTTCCTCCGTCGCTGCAGGATCAGCTCCAGCGCCGAGTGCCCCAGCTGCGCGTGACGCCTGCGCTGATCGCACTCAACCTGCTGGTCTTTGTGGCGATGCTGACCCAGGGCGCCGGGCTCTGGCACTCGCCCAACGGCGTTCAGCTGGCCTGGGGCGCCAACTTCGGCCCGGCCACCCAGGACGGCCAATGGTGGCGACTGGCCAGCGCCATGTTCCTGCACTTCGGCGTGCTGCACCTGGTCATGAACATGTGGGCGCTGTGGGACAGCGGCCGGATCGTCGAGCGGCTCTACGGCCCGGCGCGCTTCACGGTCCTCTACGGGATCAGTGGCGTGGGGGGCAACCTGCTCTCGCTGGTCTCGCACCAGGGGCAGGCGGTGTCGGGCGGTGCGTCCGGCGCGATCTTCGGCGTGTTCGGCGCCCTGCTGGTCGGTCTGTGGCGGGAGCGGCAGAACCTGCACCCCCGTGAGTTTCGCTGGCTGTTCTGGGGGGCCGCGGGGTTTGCGGGGCTGACCATCCTCGCCGGACTGTTCATCGACGGCATCGACAACGCGGCGCACATCGGCGGTTTTGTCGCCGGGGGGCTCATGGGGACCTTCCTGGCTCCGGACAGGCCGGAGGGACGGGTCGTGCCCTGGACATCCAGAGGGGCCTCAGCCTTGGCACTGGCCGCGGCGGTGGCCGTGCTGGTGAACCGGATTCCGCCCCCCGCCTATCGCTGGCGCGAGGAACTGCAGGCGCGCGAGGAAATCAGCGAATTCCTCAAGCAGGAAGCGCAGATCGGACAGTCCTGGCAGTCCATCGTCCGAGACAGCCAGCGGGGCGGGGAATCGCCCCAGGAACTGGCCGGCCGCATCGAAGCCGACATCAGCGACCGCTACGCCTCGAGTTTCGAGCAACTCTCGCAAGCGCCGGGGGATCCGGCCCTGCCATCGGCGGCCACCCTGAGTGCGCTGCGGCAGTACGCCCAGAAGCGCCGCGACGCCTCGCGCTCGCTGGCCGAAAACCTGCGCCGGCACGAAAGCACCGCCGACGGCGGCAACCTGTATCCGGAACGGAACGCGGTAGAGGTCGGCCCGAGCGCCAGTGCCCCGGGCCGGCCCCGTTGAGCCGAGAACCTCGTCGACCCGACTCGGCTCAGCTCGAATCAGCGGACGGCCCCCGGGTCGACACGGCCGGTCTCCAGTTGCCGATACACCTCCCGCGCCACAGCCGGCACCCCAGGGGCCTGCAGCGGCGCGCTCAGGGCATAACCAAACCGGTCGTCGACCCAGTAGAAGGACTGCCGTTCGCCTTCGCGCACCGACCGGAACGCCGTCTCGCCCGGCGCCGCGCCGGACGGGAAAACGGTCACGTAGAGCGTCAACCGGGCCCCTCCGGCGTCCTCGTACATGAACTGGGCCCGCGGCGTTCCTTCACCCGGCAACAATCGCCCGCCCAACAGGCGAAAGCCCTGCGCGGACAGCACCGGCACCTTCACCGCCACCCCCAGGCGACGGCTGAGCCACTGCACGAGATGGGCCTCCTCGTCGGCCGTGACCTCGACCGGATGGCGTTTTTCCGGGGTGTAGACGGCATGGGCAATGCCGGCCTCATGCACGAACGGCGGCAGTGCCTCCCCCTCGTCACGGCCCCTTGTGAAGGACCCTGCGCCCCATCCGACCGCCAGCAACACCCCGGCAGCCAGCGCCTGACCCCAGGACGAGCGCCAGCGCTCACGGCGGCGAGCCCGCCACACCACGTCCGTCAAGGCCGTCGGCACCTCGTCCTGCTCCCCCTCACGCGCCAGACGCCTCAACGCCCGCCGCTGGGCCTGCCATTCGACCACCCTCGCCGCGTCGTCCGGGTGGGCCTGCAGCCAGGCCAGCACCTGGGCCGACCGGGAGGAGTCCAGCAAGCCGTCCACCCAGGCGTGCAGGTCGTCCGTCGTGACCAGAGGAGGATCCACCGGGGGCGGGGCAGGAGGCATCGGGATCGTCGTCATCGCTTCACCACACGCAGGTGGGACGGAGATGGGGCCTCCGTCGCAACCGCGGGAACGGGCAACGGATCGGTCATGAGCGCGCGCAAGCGTTCTCGCGCCCGGTGCAGGCGGGACATGACGGTGCCCACCGGCACTTCCAGAATCTCCGCCGCTTCGGCGTAGGTGTATTCCTCGACCGTGACGAGCAGCAACACCTCGCGCATGGCTGGGGGCAAGGCCGCCAGGGCCTGCTGCAGGTCGAGCCGGTCGCCAGCCTGGGCCAACGGCTCGTGGCCGGCCTCCTGCACATCGTCCAGCGGCAAGGCGCCATCGTCGTGGCGCCAGTCCCGCCGCTGGTTCTGGTGCAGGTTGTGCATCAGCGCCAGCAGCCAGCCACGCAGCGTGGGGCCGGACTGCCAGAGCGCCCACTTGCGGCAGGCCCGCTCCAGCGTGTCCTGCACCAGATCGTCGGCGCGCGTGCGGTCGCCCGTCAGCAAGCGGGCATAACGCCGCAACGCGCCAATGTGCCCGAGGATCTGCTCCACGCCCACGGAACGGTCGCCGCGTCAGGGCCGAGCCAGCTTCCACACGCCATTGACGCCCTCACCGGTGCGGTCACCCGGTTTCTGGTCCTTCGCCCAGTGGTAGAGCGGCTGGCCCTTGTAGGCCCATTGCAGGCTGCCGTCGTCTCGGGTGACGAGGCTCCAGTCCCCGGTCGCCTGGGCGCCCGCTTCGGCCTTCAGCGGCGGCCAGTTCGTGGCGCAGGGTCCGTTGCACACGCTCTTGCCGCTGCCGACGACGTCCTTGTCGAAGGTGTAGAGGGTCATGCGGGTGGGCCCGACGAGCACCCGGTCCATGCTCGACGCCGGGGCCATCGCCACCGAGGCGGGCACCGAGCGCCCATACATCGAACCACACCCCGCAACCAGTGCGGACAGGGACAGAACGGCGGTGGCCAGAAGCGGGATTTGTCGCATGGCATCTCTCCAGAAAGTTGAGGGGACACACGGTGAACACGCTGGAGGATCGATCTATTCCATGCCGCGGTGTTCCCCAGAGGAATGCATCGGCGCGCCCGATCGATGCCCCTCAACCAGGCTGTCCAGCCGGCGGCGCCCCCCAGAAGTGCCTCATTTGGAGGCATTCCAACCCGGCTCCCACTGGATCAACGACTTGCGCACGGCCTCCCCGCTTTGTCCACAAGGTTGTCCCAGAAAACTGTGCAACGCGTCACACCCCAAAAGTTATCCACAATTCACTCGCCCCCAGGGACCCCCAGGAAATGTGAAAAATGTTTGTCAAGATCTTGACAAACCCGATGCTCCCCCGATTCCACCCCCCTTCCCACCGGTCTGCCCAATTTCGCAGCAATCTAGCTTTTGTCATTTGAATTCAATTGGTTATACACGACACCCCAACACTCTCCACAGAGTTATCCAGAGGCACTGTGGAACTGTGGGCACCGCGATATGGATCGCACAGTCATCCACAGGCCAGAAAGTTATCCACAACCGTGAACCTTTACACTCCTGAGCCTGCTGCGGGCGTCTGGGCCCTCTGAACAAGGACGCTTCGATGGGCTGGATCGGCCACCTCCGCTTGAACTACACCCGGGATGCCACCGGTTCGCCCCCCGTCGTCCGCACCGTCGCCCACGACCGCCACCACGGCCCGCTGCGGGTTCTCCAACGGCTGTATCCCGAGGGTCCGGCGGTGTGCCACCACGTGCTGGTGCACCCACCGGGCGGCATCGTGGGCGGAGATGAGTTGCACATCGAAGCGGACCTCGCGGCGGGCACCCACGCCGTCATCACAACCCCCGGGGCCACCCGGTTCTATCGCAGCCCGGAACTCACGGCCGTGCAGCGGGTGCGCGCCACGGTGGCGACGGACGCTCGGCTGGAATGGCTGCCGCTGGAAACCCTCGCCTACCGGGGATGCCGGGCCCACAACCAATTGCGGTTCGACCTGGCCCCCGGGGCTCAGATGATGGGATGGGACGTGCTGGCCCTGGGCCTGCCGGCCGCCGGGGAGAACTGGGAACGGGGGCACTACCTCCAGCACCTGGAACTGCCCGGCGTGTGGCTGGATCAGGCCCGGATCGATGCCGAAGACCCCCTGCTGCTCGACAGCCCGCTGGGCTGGGACGGCCAACGCGTGCTGGGCACCCTGTGGTTCGCGAGCGGCTCGCCCTTGGCGAACGCCGTGCGCGACGAGTTGAGCCTGTCGGCCCACGACCTCGCGCAAGCCAGTCCACTGGCGTCGCGTGCCGGAGCCACTTCCCCTCACCCGGAAGTGGTGCTGCTGCGGGTGCTCGCCTCGCGGGTGGAGCCGGTCATGCAGTTGTTGACCCAGGTCCGGGCCGACTGGCGACGGCGCGTCTGGGGGCTGGACCCCCACCCGCCGCGCATCTGGCGCACCTAGCGTGGCGACTGGAGCCAGGCCAAGGCCCCTTGACCGGCGACACGGCCGCTGGCCAGGCAGGCCGTGAGCAGGTAGCCTCCGGTCGGGGCCTCCCAGTCGACCATCTCGCCCGCGCAGAACACCCCCGGCGCGGCCTTCAGCATGAGCGCAGCATCCAGCCCGTCGAACATCACCCCGCCCGCGCTGCTGATGGCTTCGTCCAAGGGCCGCGGAGCCCGCAGCCGCAACGGCAAGGCCTTGATGCGTCGGGCCAGGTCTTCAGGACAGGACTGACAGCGCATCCATTCGGCCGCATCCAGCCCTTCGCGCACCAAGCCCGCCTTCACGCCGCTCAGGCCCGTCTGCTCTTTCAGATGGTTGGTCCAGGAACGCGACCCACGCCCCTTGGCCAGGGCCTGTGCCACCTGGACCTCGGTCCGGGAAGGCAGCAAGTCCAGCGTCACGTCGGCCTGCCCGTCGCGGTCGATCAAGGCACGCAAGTCGGCACTCGCGGCATAGACCAGCGCCCCCTCCAGACCGTGTTCGCTGAGAACCGCTTCACCCAGCCGGTGAAAGGTCTCTCCCGAGGGCGTGAAAAACGACAGCGCCACGTTTTTCAGCGGAGCTCCCGCGTGGCGGGTGCGCAGCACCTCGCTCCAACCCACCTCGAAACCGCAGTTGGACGGGCGCAACGGAGCCACCGGCACGCCGGCCGTGTGCAACCAATCCGTCCAGGCCCCGTCGGAACCCAGGCGAGCCCAACTGCCCCCGCCCAGGGCCAGCACCACCACGTCGGCCTGCGCCGTCACCCGTCCTGAGGGGGTCTCGAACTCAACACGCCTGCCGCCCTCCACCGCTTGCGGAACGACCTCGCGGAACGTTCCGCTCCAGCGGTGGCGCATGTGCAGTTTCAGCCCCTGTGCGCGCAAGCGGTGCAGCCAGGCACGCAACAGTGGCGCAGCCTTCATCTCGGCTGGAAACACCTTGCCGGAACTGCCCACAAAGGTTTCGATGCCCAGACCGTGGGCCCAGGTGCGAACCGACTCGGCATCCAGAGCCGACATCCATCCGGCCATTTCAACCGCGGGCGCCTCCGCCAAGGCCTCTCGCGTGCCACCCACGCGGTATCGCCGGACAAACACCTCAGAAGGCTCGCTGTGGGTGAGGTTGAGCCCCCCCTTGCCGGCGAGCAGAAATTTCCGCCCCACGGAAGGCATGGCGTCGTACAGATCCACCTGCAGACCGCCCGCCAGCAGGGCCTCTGCGGCCATCAGGCCTGCCGGTCCTCCGCCGATGACACACGCACGGAAAGGGTGTCCAGGAGCAGGGTTCGGGGTGGACATGTCGACAACCTTGGAGCGGGAAAGGGGGCGAGTCTAGGACATCGCCCCACAAACTCCGCTTCAGATCGACATCAACTCCCGCACCCCATGGGCCTGCATCTCGTGCCCCCGCCCCCGGGCGATGATCTCGCCACGCTCCATCACCAGGTACTGATCGGCCAGTTCCTCGGCGAAGTCGTAGTACTGCTCCACCAGCACGATGGCCATCGTCTTGCGGTCAGCCAGCATGCGGATGACGCGGCCGATGTCCTTGATGATGCTGGGCTGGATGCCCT